>NZ_JAJENT010000783.1:0-36279 GCF_035615515.1 Phormidium sp. CCY1219 | reverse complement strand
CCTCGTAGGGCTTAGGCTGGTCAGCTACCTAAAGTCAGGGGCTAGAAGCCCCGTCTCTTTAGAGCGGGGTGCTGACTGATGGTTTCCTTTACGTTTACAAATGTCAGCACTGAGCAGGTTGCGCGAATCAGTTCGGTCTCCAACCGCTTTTCCCCACTGCCCAAACCTGAATCGGGTTCGATTCCAAGGGCGCGTCGGGGGGCGGTTTGGCGATCGCGTCGGGATCCACTTACAAATACGGCATCATTAAATGCACGTTCTTTTCATCGC
Organism: Phormidium sp. CCY1219; assembly: GCF_035615515.1. GTDB lineage: Bacteria > Cyanobacteriota > Cyanobacteriia > Cyanobacteriales > Laspinemataceae > CCY1219. Next base: position 36,009 of record NZ_JAJENT010000783.1, on the reverse strand, counting down.
GTTTATCTACCAACGCGCTTTTCGAGAGACGGCGCTTGCGCTTGCTGGTTTTGTGTTCGAGTAAGTGGCTTTTGTAGGCTTTGCGACGCTTGATCTTGCCACTGCCCGTGGCTTTAAAGCGCTTCGCTGCCGCTTTACGAGTTTTGAGTTTTGGCATGGACTTCCCTTAATTCGGCACAATCTCCTATCATACTCCTTGTCTGCGCTTTTCGCAACTGGCGCAGTGGCAATCTGTGCCGAGAGGCAACGGGGAGGCGATCGCCTCCTCTTCAAGCCCCCCAAACCGAGGGGTGCAAGCCGCAAAGCGCTTTGCCCCGTCACGGAGACAACCCCGGGGCGAATCAGGGGGAAAAATTATTCGGATTTTCGGAGATTAAACCCACCGCTTGCGCCACCTGAAGCAGGCGATCGTCGGCAGCCAAAAAAATAAAATCGGCGGCGGGCGAAGTTTGAGTAACAACACTGTGGCAATATTCGGCTGATGCCAATTGCAGCGCATCGTAAGCGCGCAGGGGATATTGAACCACTAAACTTTCTGCCCTTTGAATTATCTCATCGTCCAGTTCGATAACTTGATATTGAGTGGCCAAATGATAGTGAAACGCTTGAGCAATTTCGCCAAAATCTGAAGCGGACAAACTTGCTTCCCGTTGTCGTCGTCCAAATGCGCTAAAGACTTCCACCCGGGTGATGCGGGAGATCGACACCCAATTACCGCGCTGAGCATGGGTAATGTCTTGCAGCCAAGCTGTGCCGATTTCGGGTACGTATCGCTTAATTAATGCACTGCTATCTATGAAGTAGTTTCCCACGGTCCGCGCTCCTCAATAATGATTTCTGACAAAGGTTTATCCGGGGTTGGGCCGATTCGATTCACCAGTCGGCGAAAATCGGCTTCCGAAATCGGCTTTCCTTCATATTGCCCCGAAGGTGGGGTGATGGCAGTTGGGCTGACTGAAGTGGAGGGTTCGCTTTCTTCGGCGGCGGGTAATATAATGACTTCGACTCGTTGCCCGGGTTGAAAGGGGAGGTGGGATAAAACGACGCGCTCTGGGTCTTCTATTTTGAGGTAAGTTTTGTAAGCATCCATGACGGTTTGACTCTAAATATTTTGCAAGTTTCTGTGGATAAATATCCCGGTTGAGGGGAGGTTTTTTAGACCCCCGACGAGCGGGGAATTGAAACGTTCTATCGCCATTGTAAATCATTGGGACAATTCTTTAGAGGATGCGATCGCGCCTCGGGTGTGTAGAGATGCCGATAAGCGCGGGTCTCTACATCAGTTCTTTGCTGCTAATCGAGCGCTGCAGAAAGAGGGACGAAGGTATCGGGAAAGGCGTCAATCAGGGCGGGTAAAACGGGACAAGGTTTGCGGGGGTCTTGGTTTTCGGGTTTGCTCCAGGTAAAGGGAGCTTTTTGTGCGGCAGACATCCAGAGCAAGCGTTTGGCGCGGGTCATGGCGACATAGAGCAAGCGATATTCTTCGGCGATTTTCAGTGCTTCGGCTTGTTGCCAAGCGGTGGCAATGGAGGGATAGGTAACCGGGTGATTTGCGAAGGCATCGCGATCGCTTTTTTGGTGAAGATTGGCGCGAATCAGGGCGCGGGCAACTTCGGCTAAGGTGTACTCGCCGAGGAACTGTGCCGGAGGCGGCACCCACAAAGTGCCAGGAATCACGTTCTCATGCAAGAAGGGAATAAATACATAGTCCCAGTCTAACCCTTTAGCTTTGTGCATGGTGATCAGGGTCAGTTGTCCGGGACGGGTATAAATGGACTCGGCATCTTCTTCGGTGTCTACGGGTTCGAATCGTTCGGAGGAGACGATTTCGCTGAGGACGGTTAACATGGTTTGCAGGGAACGGTTGCCTGCGGTTTGTTGGACGAGGCGATCGCTGAGTTTATCTGCAGTGGCGAGTTCGGCTTGGTTGTATTGCAATGCCAGGGCCAGAAAGGAAATGAGCTGATAGAGGGGCAATTCCATGCGGGATTTCAGCAAGCTGCAACATAAGCGCCGCGCTTGGAGGACGGCGGGGGGTTGGGGCGGGTCTAGGGGGCCGGGATACAAGAACTGTTCCGGTAAGCTGCTGAGGGCGTTGAGGTCTTGGGCGGGAATCAGCTTGCGATCGACGAAGACGCGCAAGGCGGCTTTGAGATAATCGGGAGAATGGGGGCGATCGATAAAGGAAAGCAATGCTAAAATTTCGGCAGGCACGTGAGAGCGCCGATCGCTCTGGGCCACGTCAAACACCGGAATCCCTTGGCTGGCGAGATTGCACTCGATGCCATAAAGCCGAGGATTGCTCAACACTTCCTGAATAAATCGCGCTTGCCGATTTTCCCGCACTAACACGGCTGCCGATCGCCCTTCGCGATTCTCACTAAATAACTCGCAAACGCGCTTGCCCAATAACTCCACTGTGTGATATATATCTCTCGGGCGGTAGATTTCCAACCCACCCCCCACATGCGGTGGATTAGCTCCCGGTTGCGGGTCTCCCGGTTCTACCGGGCGAATGGTTTGCAGGCGAAACGGCAAGCTAGGGGTAGAACCTTCCTCCTGCTGGCTGGTGTGGCGTTGAGTATAGTAGCGATTAATCCATCCGAGGGCAAAATTGGCCGCATTAATGATAATCTGGGTACTGCGTCCGGCACGATCCATCGTCGCGAGGAGATGGTGCCGATCGCATCGTTCGCAGAACCGCCGAAAATAGATCGGGTCGGCGGGGGTAAAGGTGGAGTTAATCGCCTGATTTGGATCGCCGACGCGGATCAGGTTGGGCGGTGCATCGGGGCGATCGCGGTCTGTGGCGAGAATTTCTAACAGTTGGGTTTGCAAGGGCGAGGAGTCTTGCGCTTCGTCTTCAAAGACGGCAAAAACTTGCTGCTGCCACAATCCCCGGGCGGTGTCGTTTTCCAGCACCCGCAAGGCGGCGAGAATCATGTCGTCGTAGTCGATAAACTGACGCGATCGCAATAAACTCTCGTACTGTCCGTATAACCCAGCGGCGATCGCCACAATTTCATACTCGTCATCATAGACCCGATTCTCGAATTCTCGAGCTAAGTCCCCCAAATCCTCGGGCAGCAATCCGGAGGATTTCGCTTCCCGAATGACGGTATGTGCCAATTGCGGTAGCACTTCAGTTCGCAATACCGACTGACGCCGCAACCGTTCCGCTTCTTCTCCATCAAATTGACGCCCTTCGATTAAACGTTGAAAGCGGCGGGGATTGGCGGCAATCCAGCGTTCCACACTCAAGGCGATCGTGCGATGGCTTTGGTTGGGGGTGATTAAGGTGAGTTCCTCGAAGTTCAAACCAGACAGATCCGGATGTCGGGTGGCAATATTGAGCGCTAATCCATGTAAAGTATTGACACTAAACCCCACTTGTGGTAGTTGTAACTCGCGCAACGTTTGGCGAATTTTCAGTTTCAGATTCGCCGCCGCCGATCGCGTGAAGGTAACGACAATCAGTTGGCGGCGATAATGCAGTGCATTGCGGGCGATCGCTAATGCCGCCGCATCCGCCATTCCTTTGGATTTTCCCGCCCCGGGTACCGCAGACACCGCCAGCGGTCCGGTTTGCCAGTCCGCCATCTGCTGCTGTCCGGGTCGCAATCGATTGCGGATCCGCTGCCACGCCTCGCGCCTCGTCTCTTCTACAGGAGTGGGCGCTTGCGCCACGGAAGGGTTAACAGTACCGTCGAAATCATTGGGCATTTTTGACTCAAAAGGACGACAATCGGTCAAACAGGCAACTTTTCTGAGTGTATCTTTTCTGACAACAGATCGCAGCCGTTTCAATTTTTGTAGCAGGTTCGGCGCTTCCGTTCAACCGAGGTTAACTTGGGAATGTCCCACGGGTGGCGGTGGGTGGTGCCCATGCTCATCCGACCCACCCCGATCGCTCTCATTTATTTTAGGAGAAATCAGATGACCGCTCAGCGCAAAAAACGGATCGCCGCAATCCGCAAACCCTGCTTCCCGGGCCGCAATCTGGGAAGAATACTGCCGATGCTGCTGCTATTCGGCGCGATCGCTTTACCCAGTTGCGGCGCAGTGCAAACGTCCCAGGCTAATTTCGAGGGTGAAATGGAAGAAAGTGCCGTCCCTCCTGCAGCAGCACCCATGCCTACAAGTCAAGGGATGACTGAGGTGACGATGGATATGGCACAAGCGGATACCACGGTGGCGCAAGCAACGCCGCAATTGATTAAAAAAGCTTCCCTGACGATTGAAGTGGAGGCGATCGCGGACAATATCGATGCGGTTTCGCAAATCGTTAAGCAAAAACAAGGGGATGTATTGAGCTTTCAAGACAATAAACCGCGATCGCCTAACGTCACCCGCCATCTGGTTTCGATGCAGTTGCGAGTGCCGCAGCAGCAGCTTGAATCGACGATTAATGCTTTAGCCGAACTCGGTACGGTTCTCAATCGATCGCTCACGGCTGAAGATGTTTCTACCCAACTGATCGATAATGACGCGCGATTGAAAAATTTGCGAAAATCTGAAGAAATGGTGTTAAAAATTATGGAGCGCTCGGGTTCCGTGGGGGATGTGCTAAATGCCGCCCGCGAACTGAGCAGCATTCGCGAGCAAATCGAACGCATTGAAGCGATGCAAAAAAATCTCCGCTCTCAAGTTGCCTATTCCACCATTTCTTTAACGTTAGAATCTCCCGTTTCTCCGTCGGAAATTCCCCAAACTCCCCTGGGCGAGCAGCTACAAGATACTTGGGGCAATGCCACTACAGCGGTAGGGTCGTTTGCGGTGGGCTTGCTGAAAATTGGCCTCTATTTACTGGCGTTCAGTCCGTTTCTGTTGTTAGCGGTTGGGGCGGTTTTGGCCTACAAAAAACTGCACAAGTCGTCCTCGGAAAATTCGCCACCCAATGGCGTGGATAACTCTGCTTCTGTGAATTAGAATCAGTTTTTTGCTGTGTATTTTTGTGGCGATCGCTCCTGCTTCTCTCCTTCCCCGTTGCGGTTTGATTTTGGCTCTATTGTTCGGCTTTGGCGGGGGCGGATTGCGATCGCTGTTGTTGCACTTGAATGATTTCGTTGCGAATGCGATCGCGCAGGCTGGGATTATTTTGTTGCAGCCGAGTAATTTCGTTAAATCGCTCTGTGGTTAAGCCATTGTTTTCCACCACGACTTCCGATTCGGTGCAATAATTATTGGCAATTTGGCGGACTTGTGGGGTGAGTCCGTTGAGATTTTCCGGTTGAGAGCAATCAATCGGGGGCACGGAACCGAGTTGGTTTTGAATTTGTTCGTAAGCGTTTTGACGAATGGGTTCGATATCTAAAATGGCATTGGCATAGTTGAGGACTTCGAGATTGCTCACCCGCGATTGAGCGTGAGCGGTTTGATTAAACCAAGAGAAAGTCGGGGTGCGGGAAAGTGGAGTGGAAATTTCAGCGCCCCATCCGATAACCGAAATAACTGCGATTGCAAGCCAGCGCGATAAACAGCGATCGCTCGGTTTTGGAAACCCAAATTTAGTCATCATGTTAGCTTCAGCGTAGACCGATAAAATAATAACCAATCGTTTTATTTACTCGGGCAAAAATAATTGCAGAGGATAGGGTGGGCAGAGCTATTCAAGGGAAGTGCCTCGCGCCCCGGAAGTTCTCGTGCCTGCCCACCCTACAAACTAATCGTTTTATATCGGGAAATTTGTTAGCAGATTCGAGTCGGGAAAGTTGGGAGTTAAAATCGCACGGACAGTGGTTCTGAGGAATTGGGTTCAGGTGGCTCGGGGCCACCTGACGAGTGTTTGAATGTCCGGCGGAATTCACCGGGGGAGGCTCACTTTTATTGCAGGCGTCGGAGTTCTTCTTTGACCCGTTTTTCCAGTTCTGGATCGAATTCCATCGCGGCGGTAATTTCGTTAAACCGGGTGACGCTTAACCCGTTTGTTGCTACCAGGTTTTTCGACTGTTCGCAGTAGTTGACTGCAATGCCGCGAATGCTTTCGTCTAGGTCGTTGACGCGATCGGTTTGCGAGCAATTAATCGCGGGAACCGACCCGGTGAGGCTACTGATTTCTTCGGAGGCTTCCAAGCGAAGCGGCTCGATCGCTAAAATCGCGCGAGCGTAGTTGGCGATTTCTTCATTGGTGACCTCTTGAGCGTAGGCTGCACTGTGGAAAACTAAGGTCGGAGTATCGGGAGATAGATGCACCGCCACTCCACTTAATACGCCCACGGCGGATAAAACACCCACCAGGAGCGATTTGGATAACATTGGAGGGAGATGAAAAAATTTAGACATTTGAATTAACATTTTTGAGACAATTATAACACACTATCAAGCAACCGGTTTGAACGCGATCGCCGCGCTTTTTTGCCAGCTTATTTCGGTGCTAGACCCTACTGTTTTACCCGGCAATCGGGTTTTTATTGTAGAGGAAGGGGGATTTTGATGCAACTCACTCTGCTGTGGCATTTTACTCTAATTTTACGCTGAAAAAACGGGTAGTATTTTAGTTTTTTCGCTGATTTTGTAGATAGATTTGACAACAGTAAAGTTCCCGGAACTTCCCTAAACTAAGCCTCTACCTCGGGGGATTTTTATCGCCTTGGTGAAGCCAAGCAAATTTGACAGAGTTGGATGACTTTGGTTTGTAGGGTAGAGAGTTGTTCTCCCCCTCGCTTGAGGCTGACTTCTAATTCTAAGAGGACGGGCAAGGTTTGCTGTAACTGTTGCAAGGATAAGGAACGAATTTCCTTTTTCAAGAAGTAAACCCGTTTTGGGTTGCCAACTTCTGCCGCGAGAGCGATCGCTTTTTCATCCCGCTCGCCCTTCTCTATCATTAGTTTAACCCATAACCAGGTTCTAAATTGACCGGTTAAGGTAGCGGCAATTTTCAAAGGATGTTCGTTGCGCTCTATCAAATCCGCAACTAATCCCAAAGCGGTAGCGGTATCTCCTTCGCGAATGGCCCGCGCCAGTTGGATGCTGTTTTGGGTGTTGCAAGTGACTAATTCATCTACAATTTGGGCGTTTAAGGCATTCGAGCCGGCACTGAGGGCGTAGAGTTGTAATTTTTCCAGGGCATTGTAAAGCGATCGCGTGTGGTTCCCCACCGACTCCGCCAGCAGTTCCACCGCATCGGCGGTTAATTGGATCCCCACTTCACGGGCAGCGCGCTTGACGGCGGCGAGGATTTCATCGTGCTTCCAGGGGGGCAAAGGTGAAAAATCTTTAACTTCTGCATACTTTTGTAACAGTTTCGTGGTTTTCAGACGTCGATCCGGTTTGTTTGGGGTGGTGAGCAGCAGCAGGTTCGACTCGGGGATGGCAGGCAAGGTTCGTTCCAGTTCGGCAAGAACTTGCGCGTCGGACTGCTGGCATACATTTGTGTCTACAAGCCACACCAAGCGCCCGCCCGCGCCAAAGGGGAGGGTCATCGCTTGGTTGAGGGCAAAGATTGCGGCATCGGGTTGTTCTGGGGTAATTTTATCGAAGTTAAACGAGGCCCACGCCGGATCCAGCACGCGATCGCGCAACTCATCCACCGCTTTTGCCATCGCGAAGTCATCCGATCCCCAGTAAAGGTAAATTGGCATCAGGAGTACAAGCGATCGCCTGTTTGAGGTACACTGTAAAAGCTGGAGAAGGTTGCTTATCCCCGGGGGAAGGGAGGGTGGCCGTCAAACTCTAAAATTGAGACGCTAGGGTTTATTTTAAATTATCCGTTCTCAATTTTTACCTTCTTATGGCTGATTTTCAGTTGAAATTGATTCCCCAATTCCCAACAGTTAGAGTTCTAGAGGCGAGTAAGATTGGACGATACTTTACAAACCTACTTAAATCGAGTCGCAAGGATGACGCTGAAAGACAGCTATCGCTCGGGACTCCAGCACATCCAAACTTCTCCTAAGTTTGCACCCCAAGAGGGCGGTGGGAGAAGACCGGTGGAATTTCCGGGATACAGTGTCATATCGCCTCCGTGGAGAGATGATTCCGAGAATGACAAATTTTATGAAAACATGGAAGCGTCGCAAAGGCAACTGTTGCAACTCCTCGAACCGGGTTTGGCAGTTAGCGTCCCTCCGGAAAGTTTTCACCTCACCCTGGCGGATTTGATTTGGGAGGATGCTTTTCGCAATGCTTGCGCCGAAAATCCTAACTACGAACAGCAGTTACGCGAGACGATCGCCGCCAGTTTTCAGCGCTGCGAATCGTTAAAAGGCGGGCCGCCGATTCGCTGGCAAGCGCTGGGTATCGTGCTCAGAACCCGGGCGATCGGAATTGCTTTAGCGCCCAAGGACGAATCTGCTTACGATCGCATCGTAAAATTGCGCCGCGCGATTTATCAAAATCCGAATTTGATGGCGCTGGGCATCGAACAACAGTACCATTTTACCGCTCACATTACGTTAGCCTATTTTGGCGAAATTCCGCCGAATTTAGACCGCGATCGCCTCAGCATTACCCTGGCTGAGTTTAACGATAAATGGCTGGATAATCCGCAAGAAATCGTCATCAAACGCGGCGAAATCCGCAAGTTTGACGATATGACGCGATACTATCGCGAACCGGATTGGCCTGTATTAAAATTTTGAAATCATCGGGTAGGGTGGGTTAGTTCCTCCTACCACTGAATTGTGGTGGGCGATGCCCACCCGACCACTGAATTCTTATTAATTTTTCAGCCATGCATCCGATAATGGAAAAAAGCTTTGCCATCATCGATTCCGAGATGGGCGAGCACCACTTTACCCCAGCAGAATACGCGATCGTGCGGCGAGTGATTCACAGCAGTGCAGACTTTGAATTTAAAGAGTTGATTCGGTTTAGTCCCGGGGCGATCGCCAGCGGAATCGAAGCATTGCGGCGCGGGGTTCCTGTAGTCACAGATGTGAGCATGGTCAAGCAGGGGGTAAAAAATTTAATCGGCAAAACCTTGGGCAATCCGGTGATGAGCGCCGTGGAACGAGTACCGGAAGCGCCGGCGGGCAAAACCCGCACCGAAACCGGGATTTTGCAATGCTGGGAAGAATTTCCCGGGGCCATTTACGCGATCGGCAATGCCCCCACCGCATTGCTGGCCCTGTGCGAGAAACTCTCCACCGCCTCAACCCCACCGGCCCTGGTGATTGGCGCACCGGTGGGATTTGTATCGGTGGTGGAATCGAAGCAGGTACTCGCCCAATTGTCGGTGCCTCAGATTAGAATTGCGGGTCGAAAAGGCGGATCGCCGGTTACTGCGGCGATCGTTAATGCTTTAATAGTTTTGGCGTTGGAACAAGGAGAGGGGTAATTGTTGAGGAAAATCAAACGGTAGAGTGGAGAAATGGCCCAGGCGATCGCCAAATTCCCGTGACTGCAAAAACCCCCGCTTCTTCCCGCGATCGGTAAGGGTGATGGTCAGGATGCAGATTCTATCGGGATGGGAGGGTCGCGCAATGCTTCCAATTGCGGAGAAAATTTATCGGCGTTTTTCTAACTTTTATTGTTGCGATTCTTCGACAATCAACACTCAACAAAGCGAATGATTCATGTAGTCGGAATTGGGTTAGATGGTGCGGCGGGATTAACCGCACCCTTGCGAAAACTCGTGCGGGAGGCGACGTTATTGGTGGGAAGCGATCGCCACTTAAGTTATTTTGCCGATTATTCCGGCGATCGCCTGGAATTGGCAGACATTAGCCTCACCTTAAAACAACTGCGGCGTCAGTTACAACGATGGAGCGAATCCCCACCGCGCAACAGCGAACCCCCCGCAATGATTCCGGATGAAACTCCCGCTTCCGAATCCGCCCGCCGCACGGATATGTCGGCAGAAAATCCGCCTGATGCGCCTTATATGGTGGTCTTAGTCAGCGGAGATCCCCTATTCTTTGGTTTGGGACGGTTGCTGTTAGCAGAACTGCCCGCAGAAAAGCTGGTATTTCATCCGCATCTGAGTAGCATTCAATTAGCTTTTAATCGCGTCAAAGTGCCGTGGCAAGATGCGCGAATCATTAGCGCTCACGGTCGTTCTTTGGATGAATTGCTCGCCGCCTTGCGCGAGGGTGCGGAAAAAATTGCCGTACTGACCGATCGCACCAATACTCCCGGGGCGATCGCCCGTCTTTTGCTCTCCCTGGACTTACCCGGTACCTATCAATTTTCGGTTTGTGAAAATCTCGGTGCCACTGATGAGCGCGTGCGGTCTTTTCCCGTGGGAAATCGCGCGGAAATTGCTGCAATTGAATCGGAAACATTTTGTGACTTAAATGTGGTGGTTTTGGTGCGACGCGGTGAGGAAAGCAGTGGCCATTTAGACCTGGAAAATTTGCCGCGATTGGGTCTGCCCGACAGCAGTTTTTTAACCTTTAGCGATCGCCCCGGTTTGATGACCAAACGGGAAGTGCGAGTGTTAGTGTTAGGAGAATTGGCCCTGCAACCGAATCAGATTATTTGGGATGTGGGTGCGGGAACCGGATCGGTTTCGATTGAAATTGGCCGCTTATTTCCCACGTCTCGAGTGTATGCGATCGAAAAAACCGCTGCCGGCATTTCCCTTATCGAGCAAAACTGTCAGCGCCTGCAAGTTCCGAACGTGATTTCCATACATGGCAATGCACCGGATATTTTAGATCGCCTGCCGGTTCCCCATCGCATTTTTATTGGCGGAACCGGCGGTCATTTGCGGCAAATTCTCGGCTTTTGTGGCGGACATTTGGCCGATGGCGGTGCGATCGTCCTCGCTTTAGCCACCTTAGAACATCTGACGAATGCCCTGACTTGGGTAGCAGAAATGGGGTGGGAATATCGCGCCTTGCAAGTGAATTTATCCCGCTCGGTTCCGGTGGCTCACTTAACCCGATTTTCCCCCTTAAATCCGGTGACGATCGTGGTGATTTCTAAACCCCAAAATCGCCAGTGATATATTTCGGGGTCAGTGCGTGACGCCCCGGCGGTGATTGTGTGATAACTGCCCGAAATACAGGGCGTCACGCACCCTACGGTTGTTTGGCGGATTGGGTGGGATGCAACAATTGCTGGAAGATGCCGTACATATCCCGGGCAAACTGGGGCGAATTCCACAAGGGGGCAAGTTGTTCCGGTTGCTTCGATCGCCCTAATTGCTGTTTAATTGCCTGACAAAATTCTCGCTCTTTTCCGAAGCGAACTCCCCAGCGGACGTATTCTTCCCAACTCCATGCCACCCCCGCCTCAATGCCCGCTGCTTTGAGAAAAGAATAGCCCATGCGAGACAGATATTGCTCGCCGCTTCTGGTCACCACGGGCAAGTCAAACCACAAGGATTCTAACGTATGGGTGCCGCCATTGTAAGGATAAGAATCGAGCAGCACATCAGCGATTACATAGGTGCTGCGATGTTCTTCTTCCGTGCGCGTGCGGGGCAAAAATTTAATCCGAGCAAAACTGACCCCGATCGCCTCGCATTCTTGTTGGTAGCGCGCTTGAATGACGGCGGTATCTCCTTCACCTTTATAGAGTAACAAACTCTCGGGTACTTGCTGCAGAATTCGCACTTGGGCGCGAATCAGATCCGGGTTCAATTTTCGTCCGGGGGCGACACAGAGGTAAACTGTTTGGGCGTCGGAAATGCCGAGAGCGGTTCGCAAACTGTGGCGATCGCCGCCAATCCGCTCAAATCCGGCGATCGCTACAAACGAATGCGGCATCCGCACTAACTTTTCCCGATAATATCGTTCCGTGCCGATCGGGTGCGAGTACCAGTCCCCGAGAAAGTAATTGTCCGAGGAAATATAAGGCGCATCAAAGCCCAACCAAGACATACAAATTGGCGCGGGTTTTGCCTGGAGAATTTCCGCGTGAACTGGCACAGTGAGAGAATCTAAATCCAAAATAATGTCTGGACTTTCCTGTAAAATCAGTTCGATGATTTCCTCGCCGTGGTAGGATGGGGGAATCACCAACCGTTCGCAGCAGCCTTTAAATTTCTCCGTCAGCGAATCCGGTTGCAGATTGCCCGTGGCATAAAGAAATAGGCGACAATCGAGCTGCGAAAGCGCTTCAATGGCGGCATAACTACACCACCCCACGGAATGTTTTCTAAAGTTTTCCGAGAGCACGGCAATGGTGAGAGTGGAGTTAGAAGGGGAAGGCGATCGCCTCGCTTCTGGGTATGCAAACGAGTGAGCTGGGGAGAGAATTTGACCGTAGAGATCGCCCAACACTCGCGCCAAGGTACTATTCGCCGCTAAATTATCGCGCAGATGGGGCATATTAAACAGAAAACTTTTGTAAAGTTTACCGATTTCCACCTCAGATAACGCGGAATTTTCGCCCAACAACCGCGATTCGAGGGTGGCAAATTTTTCGAGAGCCAACTGACTCAATCCCGACCACTGGTAGGCTTTAATATAGGCCAATTTCGAGAGAACCGGATGCTGCTTTCCGCAAGACTCGATAAAGCGATCGGCAGCATCTCTTGCCTGGGAAAGCAGGGAAAGATTGCCCGAAAAATCCCGGGAGGTAATCAGCAAATTAAATAAGGATTGATGCGCGTCTAGCCAATCGGGTTGCAGTTCGATCGCCCGCTCAAAACTGGCGATCGCCTGCATCACTTTCTCGCGATCGAGCCACTGTTGCTGCTGCGCTTGTTGCTGCAATACCTCGCCGATTTTATAATAAGCGCGGGCGAAATCGGGTTTCAACTCGATGGCTTTTTTAAATGCCGCGATCGCCGCTTCCGATTGGTTGTGAGTTGCCAGTGCGCTGCCCAAGCGATAGTATGCCTCGGCATCATTCGGTTTCCCGGCGAGATAGGTGCGAAAACTAGCGATCGCTTCTTCAGTTTTACCCAATTCTCCCAGGGCATTTCCTAAATTATAATAGGCCACGGATAAATTCGGTTGCTTCTGCACGGCGATTCTAAAATGCGCGATCGCTGCTTCTAATTGCCCCTGCTTTTTCAACACCGTGCCCAGGTTGAGATACGCCGGGGCAAAATCCGGTTGGCGTTGCACGAATTTACGATAAAATTGTCTGGATGCCTCTAAATTTCCGGAGAGCAAAATCGCCGAACCGACTTCACTGTAGGCGGCTGCATCGAACTGTTGCGGATTCAAGTCCAGTGCTTTTTCCTGAGCGGCGATCGCCTCCTGAAATTGCCCAAGCTGATGCAATACTTTGCCTAAATTCCAATAAGCCCCGGAGAGATTTCCATTGCGCGCTATCGCGGTTTCGTAACAAGCTTTAGCAGCGGATAAATTGCCTTTTTGATAGTACATGCTGCCGAGATTGGCTTGGGCTTCGGCAAAGTCCGGTTGCAGGGAAATGGCGTGGGAATAGGCGCGAATTGCCGGGTCGATTTTACCTTGGGATTGTAAAAAATTGCCCAGGAGTTTGTAAGTTTGTGCCACCGCCGGATTCAGTTTGAGCGACTGCTGACAAGTGGCGATCGCCGCGTCGAGATTTCCGCACCTGAAATACTCCTGCGCTTGTTCGTTGAGCGCTTCTACCGTATTTGAATCGGGCCAAGAAACCGTTGCGTCACATACCTGGCTCAACCATTGCGCCCATTCTTTACCGCGCATTTCCCAAGTGCAGCAGCGATTGAGATAATCCACCTGTTGTCGGAGCAATTTTTCCGTGGAATTCGCATCAGTTTGGTTTAACAGCTCTAGGGTAGCGGATAAAAAGCGATCGCTATACGCTTGCCAATCTTCTTTGACAGAAAATTGCCAATTCCTCACCGAAGAAAAGCTCCGCACATCTTCTACGGAAACTAACCGGGCAAATCCCGCCGTAGTTTCCGGCAAAGCGGCGAGATTGCTGGTGATAATTCGGCAGCCGCTAGCCATTGCTTCCATAACAGAAATGCAAGAGGTTTCCTGAAAAGTATTGGCATAGGTCAATGCCGTAACCGAACGCAATTCGCGGGCTAATGCGGGTTGAGGAATCGACCCAAAATATTCTACCCCTTCCATATCCCGGCATTTTTGATAAAGCGGTCCGTAGGCATTTTGTTCGATGTCGTCGGGCAATTGATAGACTCGTTTGCTGGAAAAAACTTTGAGGCGAGTGCCGGGGATGGCTTGCCGAATTTTGGGAAAAATATCAATCAGTAAATCTAAGCCGCGAAAAGGGGTACTGGTGTAGGCGAGAACCGGGGGATGTGATTTATGGGATAAAATAGAAGTTTCGGGAGGAAACAGATTTTGAAAAGCAGGGGCGATCGCATTTCTGAGGATGGTGGTTTTTGCCGCATCAATGCCGAAGTATTCCACAAAGCGATCGCGCTGCCACTGGCTGACGAAAATAAAGCGGTCGTAACTCTCTCGTTCCGGCAACTGGTGTAAATTTCGCATTGCTTGCAGGCTGGGCAATTGTTGCGTCCACAGCATCATCCGGGTTTTGTCGCCCAATAACGGGCGCAGTTTGATGCCTTCCCCGGCAACATTTACCGCAATCAATGCATCGAGCGATCGCAGCAGGTCTGCCTTTGGTTTTAACGGCAATCCCAGACAATTTACGCCGCGAAATTTACCCGAATTTGTGGTATTGTTGAACAAAAATATTTCGTGCCCTTGCTTGGCCAAACTCTCGGCTAAATAACACAGCGCTGACTGAGAACCGCCCAGGGGAATTTGATAGACACTTTCTACCGTATAATCGAGATGGGAAGGGTCGAGAAAGGCAATTTTCATGGCAGTTTCAGGAAAGTTTAGAAAGGGTTGGAAATGACCCGCGCCGGCGCGATCGTCTGTTGCGGCGAGGCCCTGTCCCCGGGGAAAGCCGGGAAACCGGGGGAAATGCAAGTTAGATGAGAGACAGCTTATCATCGGTTGCCTCACCTGTCATCCGATCGCAGAAAATGCGCGCTTGGGTCGCGATCGCGCTAAATTGAACTAGACGTTTATTGTAATTGCAGTGGTGCCCTGACAGGGGCAAAAATTCAGGAGAGTCACTTATGAGTACAGCAGCCGCAATGAAGCAGGAAGTCGGCAAAGTCGCCGCACAGCGCGTGAAATCCGGGTCCATCGTCGGATTGGGAACCGGTTCGACGACGGCGTATGCGATCGAGTACATTGGAGAGCGGCTCAAAAATGGAGAACTGAAAGACATTAAAGGGATCCCGACTTCGTTTCAAGCTTCGGTGCTAGCGAAGAAATTCGGCATTCCGCTCACCAGTCTGGATGAAGCCGATCGCATCGATTTGGCAATCGATGGTGCCGATGAAGTCGATCCGAATAAAAACTTAATTAAAGGAGGCGGTGCGGCTCATACTCGGGAAAAAATTGTCGATTCTCTAGCCAACGAGTTTATCGTAGTGGTAGACAGTTCTAAAATGGTAGATAAACTCGGCTCGACGTTTTTGTTACCCGTGGAAGTGCTGCCAATGGCGATGACCCCCGTCATGCGCGCGATCGCAAACCTCGGCGGAGAACCAGAATTACGCATGGGCGTGAAAAAAGCCGGCCCGGTGATTACCGACCAAGGAAATTTTGTCATTGATGTTAAATTTGCCAGCATCGACAATCCGGCTGAATTGGAAAAAACCCTCAACAACATCCCCGGCGTGTTAGAAAATGGTCTATTTGTTGGGGTAACAGATGTGGTTTTGATTGGCGAAGTGAAAGACGATAAGCCAATGGTTCGCGAAATGTAAGTTTTGCGCCCCTCGTTCCCAGCATGAGCTGGGAACGCAAAAAACGAGGCTCTGCCTCCCGTTTCAATAATCGGTCAAAATAATTGGTAAAAATTGTAAGATTAGCCGAAAAGGGAGGCTGGAGATTGGGCGGTTTACGACGAGCGCGATCGCTGGACTTCCTCGAGGGAAAATTCTAACGCTTCGGCGATTTGTTCGGCGGTTAATCCCAACTTAAATAACCGAGAAATGGCATGGCGTCGCGCCCGGTTGCATTCGCGATAGCTGAGGAGTTTTGCACCGCTTTTCGGGTTGTAAAAGCGCAATTCGCCTCCTCGAACTAGGCGCAATTCTAACCCCAAAACTTCACTGGTTAGAGACAGAGAACCCTCGGGCAAAGAGATAGGCTGAATGGGCTGATAATCTCCTTGAATTAATCTCATCCCTTTAAGTCTGGGACGCAGGGAATCATCGAGTGGGTCGTATTGGAAATATTCCCGTATCCCCAGCAAGGCATAGATGCCGCGTTTGACTCCCGAATCTTTTCCCACCGTCATCTGGGAAGTAATTTCGAGGACGAAATCCGGCGCGCAATTGTTTTCTTCCCAGAGTTTGTAACACAGGCGATCGCGCGGCGGTACCCCAAACACCACAAACACATCGGGGACGACTAATGCATTGGGATTGCCCTGGGCATAGTAAACAAACAACTGTCCGGACACATACACATCCTGGCGATGTTGAAAGTGACTTTTTAGGGCTTCAATGCTATAATGGATAGAGTTTCGGGCGCGATCGCTCTGTGCCCTTGGCTCACTATTGGTAGCAGGATAGTCCCGCCCGAGAGGTAGATTGCCCCCTGAAGATTTCATCATCACATGCACCTCAAATGAACTGACCGATGACTCTATTGTAAAGTTTGGCTGAAATCCGCCACCTGGGTTTTCGGATCCAACCCGCGATCGAGACTAGCATCCCTGGGAGTCACCGCCACCCCTCGCCGTGCTTGATTTTAAAATCAATGGTTGTCTTGTCTCGATTTCCTGTATATTTTAAAATAAAGCTCTAATCGCACATTGACCCAGGAAAAACCAAACCCACAATCATGGAATATCGACGCTTTGGACGAACTGAATTGCAAATCCCCGTATTTTCTTGCGGCGGAATGCGATACCAGTACAAGTGGAAAGACGTAGACCCCACCCAGATTCCGGCAGACAATCAGCGCAATTTAGAAGCCACCATTCGGCGCGCGATCGCCTTGGGCATCAACCATATCGAAACCGCCCGGGGATACGGCACCTCCGAAATACAATTGGGGCGCATTTTACCGCAATTTCCCCGGGAAAACCTCATCGTGCAGACCAAAATCTCTCCCAAGACAGATGCGAAAGAATTTCGCCAGACCTTTGACCAATCCTTGGCCAATCTCAACTTAGACTACGTGGATCTGTTAGGATTGCACGGCATCAATACGGAAGAATTGCTCGAGCAGAGCATTCGGCCCGGGGGCTGTATGGAAGTGGTCAAACAGCTTCAAGCGGAAGGGAAAGTCAGGTTTGTCGGCTTTTCCACCCACGGACCGACCGATGTAATTATCAAAACCATTGAAAGCGATCGCTTCGATTACGTAAACCTGCATTGGTATTATATCAATCAATTTAATTGGCCCGCCATTGAAGCCGCCACTCGCCACGATATGGGCGTATTTATTATCAGTCCGTCGGATAAAGGGGGCAAACTTTATCAACCCCCAGCCAAATTAGTGGAATTGTGCCACCCCCTCAGTCCGATGGTCTTTAACAACTTATTTTGTTTGAGTCACCCGCAAGTTCATACCTTAAGTTTGGGTGCAAGTCGTCCCACCGATTTTGACGAACATTTAAAAACCTTGCCCTTGTTAGACAAAGCCGACGAGATTTTGCCGCCCATTTTAGAGCGATTAGAAAATGCCGCGATCGCCCGTTTCGGAAAAGACTGGGTAAAAAGCTGGCATATCGGCTTACCCACCCCAGAAGAAACCCCCAACCAAATTAACATCCCGGTCATTTTATGGCTGCGAAATCTGGCCCTCGCTTACGACCTGTTCGACTATGGCAAAATGCGCTATAATCTCCTCGGAAACGGCAGCCATTGGTTCCCCGGCACCAACGCCGAACGAGTCCAAAACTTGGACTTGCGTCACTGCTTGACCAACAGCCCCCACGCGGATAAAATTCCCGCCCTTTTGCAGGATGCTCATCAACTACTTGGCGGCGAAACCGTGCAACGTTTATCTCAGCAATAACCATGAGAATTTCCTTTGTTGGCGATGCTTTCATCAATGGCATCGGCGATCGCGCGGCACTCGGTTGTCCGGGCAGAGTCGCGTTTCTTTAACCGACAAAAATGCTCGGACTATTCTCACCCGCGCCCCACAATTATTTCCGGTGTTAATGGTTCGCCCGCGCCAATTGCGGCAGCCGAACCAAATGACAGAATTGCTCGCTTATCGCGGGCGCTTGCCGTGACTTTCGCGGACATAAAGGTTCCCTATTTGGACCTGTTTGCTCCCCTAAAGAAATCGGAAATTTGGGTGCGCGAAGCTGCCGCCAATGACGGCGCGCATGTGAGGCTGGTTATGAAGAACTCGCCAATTTGGTTAAAAATTGGGTAGGCTGATTGTCTTGGTTTAAATACAGTGCAACATGAATTCATTCACATCCATCATCGGCAAATCAAAAGCATCAATTCTCGGGGTTCTACTGGCAACCCTAATTGTGGTTCCCACCCTCGGGGGCTGCACGGAACAGCAGGAAAATACCGATACCACGGCTGACGAAACCACCGCACAGGTGTCAGAAAATCTGCCAGAACAGCCGTTTACCGTCCCCGGGTGGCTGGCATTTGGCACAAAAGAGGGTTCAGAAGGGGCAAGCGAGTATCCCTTCTCCCCCGTCAACCCAGAGGCGGAGATTGCCGTTTTTTCCGATGAGTGGTCGCAGGTGGAATCAGGCACCACGTTAATTGCCCTGGCATCCGGAGTGAAAGAAGAAGTCACCTTTCGGCGATCGGCACAGGAACCCTACGGTTGCAATGACACTCCTACCGCAATGGCAACCTTTAGCGCCCCCCAACCCCTCCCAGAAGGGGCGGTTTGGCTGTTGCCCCCCTCCCAAGCCGACGCCGCCACCGCTGTCTCTCTAGAAGAACTTCCGCTTGATGAAGTCCCGGAAACTCTTCTGGCACTGGATAAGCGCGTCCCCTTATCCGCCAAAGCGTGGCAAGCCGGCGAGATGACTTTGCTGCTCGAAAGAATCGGTGAGGATACGGTAAGGCTGAAAATCGCCCAAGATTCCGAGGAAATCTACAATACTGAAGCGGAAATTCTTTCGATGGAAGCCGCGTATGAGGAATCGGTGGATTTGTCCGCTCCCTTTCAGCCGGGAATTCCTCAGCCAGTGGGGGCATTTCAATTCTCAGAAAATGCGGTTCCCCTAATTGTTCTGTGGACGCCGAGTTTTGAAGGACATAATTTTCAAGTGCTGGTTCCTTCTAGCGGGACTTTAGCGCCAATTGATGCGGCTTACGTTTATTATTGTGCGTTTTAATTGTTCGATTTTTGGGACTCGTTCTCAGCCTCGGTCTGGGAACGAGAGAAATCATAAGTAATGTAGGCAAAATAAGAAAGATGGTGAATCGAACCGAACCTCAAGCGCGTGGGGCATTCTCCACCCTACAAGTGCTGCTGGGGAAAGATAGAAATAATACCATTTTTCTAGCAAAGGGTAGGGTGAGCAGAGCCACTCGAGAAAGGTGCCGATCGCGCATCTGTTCTCGTGCCTGCTTACCCTACAAACTTCCTGCAGCATAACTGCCATCAAACTAACGAGCTGCTCGATTTCTCGACAGCGGTTTTTCCCGGGGGACGCCCACCGATCGCGGAAATTCTGCCGGTGTCGGGGCGATTTTGCGAAGGTAAACGCAAGTGCGGATGCTACCGGTGAGGGGGGTTTTGAATCGCTCGATAAAATCCAGAATCCCGCCGAGTTGTTCCACTGTAGCGGAGAGTTCGTCGCTTTCCTCATCGGTCCAGCGACCCCGATAAAGAACCGCTACGCCGCCAATTTTGAGCAAGGGCAAGGCATATTCGGCGCAGACGGGAGGGGGAGCCAATGCTCTAGCCACGGCGATATCGTAGGCTTCGCGATGCTGGGATTGTTGCCCGATTTCTTCCGCTCTTGCGGTTAAGGTGCGGACGTTTTCCATGCCCATCGTGTCGATCGCTCGATCGAGAAAGGCAAGTTTTTTGCGGGTAGAATCGAGCAAGGTAACGGTCCATTCCGGGCGCGCGATCGCGATCGGCAACCCCGGAAATCCCGCACCGGTTCCTAAATCAATAACTTCTAATTCTTCTACCCCTCCTGACTCCCGTGCTGACGATTCCTCCTCGCCAGAAGTGGCGGGCGGGTTGGTTCCCACCATCGGCGATTCTAACAACGGCGCTACCCCGCGCAGGGAATCCCACAAATGTTTTTCCCAAAACTCTTGCGGTTCGGTAATCCGGGTTAAATTCATCTGCTGATTTCCTTCCAGAATCAGTTCGTAAATGCTCTGGAATTCCAGCAAATGACCGGCATCGGGCTGCCAATTCAGGGTTTCTTTCCATAAAGAACCCATTTCCGGGAGAACTGGTTTTGCGTTTTCACTCATGTTTTTTGCTCAAAATACACCCAAAGTTGTGGAAATTAATCATAAAAAATCAAGAATTCATACAAAACCGCTCCTTGGGTTCAATCAAGCGTTTTTCAGATTGATGCGGATTCTCGCAATTCGCGAAAAGTAAAGTCCGCTACTGCGCTCCATTGATGATTTCGGTTAATTCACCGAACCTCATCGCAATTCTCAATTTTTCACTCTCAATTCCCACCGCTTTACTCTTTAATTTACCTCAAGAACTCACAGCAGAGAGTTGTTGGCTAATTGAAATTTTATCCGGTTCGACGGATTGCAATTCGCCATGATTGAGCGTCCAGCAGCAATCGGCAATACTTAATAAATCTCCCGCATCGTGGGTGACGACCAATAAGGTCCAATGTTGCTTGAGTTTTTCGAGTAATTTTACCAAATTCTGACGCATGGACCAATCCAATCCGGCGGTGGGTTCGTCTAACAGGAGCAAATGGGGCTGACGGATTAATTGCACGGCTAACGCTAAACGGCGCTGTTGTCCGCCGCTCAAAGAATGAGGAGGCGTTTGCAGGGATAACGCATCTAGGCCCACTTCTTGCAGGGCGTTGCGAACCCGTTCTGACCCCAATTCTGGATGTCCGAGACGCAATTCTTCTAAGATGCTGCCACAACAAAAATGCCGCTCTGGGAACTGAAAAACCAAGCCGGCGAGTTGTTGTAGGTGTGCGGGGGTCAGGTTTTGGTTGCGCCAGTAGACTTCGCCGGAGGTGCTTTCCGCCAGTCCTGCCAAAATTTCCAATAAGGTGCTTTTACCGGAACCGCTCGGTCCGATAATCAGCCCCAATTGCTGTGGGGCAAATTCCAGGTTAATCGATTTGAGAATCGGGGTGGGACTGGCGGTGGGGTGATAGGTCAGGTTTCTCAGATAGAGCATTGAGACAGTAATATAGAGATGGTGGATAACGCAAAGGGTTGGCGCTGAGCAAGCGCCGGGGAAACCCCTCGCTCTTTCTATTTTTACCCATTCAACGGCGATGCGCCGCTAACCGAGAGGAAGGAACTTGCTCCCGGGCAAGGCGTCAAAGAGGCTTGGATTTTCGCGTTTAGATTGTAGGGGATGAGACGATCGCCCGGGAGGGAACGGAGGGTTCTCCGGTGGGATCCGAATCCCGGGACATCAGGGGCTTTCCGCCCGCGTTCCACCGGATTATAGATTTTGCATAATTAATTAAGTTACGATTGGCCTGACGAGGTATGACGATGAAACATGGCTTTTCTAGAGCAGGACGGATGTTGGCGGCGATCGCGGGGGCGGCGGCGATCGCCCTGAATGTGGGAGTAGCTCCCATACTAGCATCGGATCCGTTTCGCACCGCGGAAAACCGTTACGAAATTGGCAACACCACAGAAGCGGCGTTTCGAGTGTTGTTCGAACAAGGCAACTATCTCGAATCTGAGCGCCTGCTCAAACAAGCGGAACAAACCGAACCGAACGAACCTTTAGTTTATGCTATGCAGTCGGCATTTGCGTATTTAGATGAAGATTGGAATCGTCTGAATACCTACGCCACCGAAACGCGCCAAGCTGGGGAACGGCTGATTGCCACCAATCCGTTGCGGGGGAATCTTTATACAGGATTGGGACATTTTTTAGAAGGCGCTTACATTATTAGCACCGAAGGGGTGCTCGGCGGCACTCCGAAAGCAATGGCAAAACTGCGGCAGGTGTTTCGCTATTTCGATGCTGCAGAAGCCATTTCGGAAACGGATCCGGAGTTGAATTTGATTAAAGGATTCATGGATTTGATGTTAGCCGTGACCCTGCCGTTTGCCGATGGCAATGACGCGATCGCGCGCTTGGAAAATTATGCCGCCCCCCCTTATCTCGCCTATCGCGGCATTGCGGTGGGCTATCGCGATTTGGATGAAGTGGATAAGGCACTGGCGGCGGTGAATAAAGCCCTGGAATATACGCCGAATAACCCAGAATTGTTGTATCTCAAAGGTCAAATTCTGGTGAAACAAGGCAACGATGTGGATAGTGCGGAAATTTTGCAAGAGGCTGACAATTATTTTAATGCCGCAATGGCTCAAGCCGATGAGAAATTCCCGGAAAGTCTGAGAAATCAGCTTAAAAAAGAACGCGATCGCAACTTGAGAAAAATTCCCGAAATGGCCGCGCGCTCCACTACAGAATAACCCGCCAATCCTGGAGAAAAATCCGCAATTTTCTCGGGTCTATTTTCAATTCCCCCGACGCTGAGGTATAATCGACAAGGCGTCGGTTTTTTTTGGCTGGGTTGCGCCCTAGCTGGTATCAGTAAAGAGGATAACACAGATGGAAGTACAGTTCCGAGAGTTTAACCCGTTTGATGTATGGATCTGGCTGGAATTCACCACAGTTCCGGGACAGGTGGAAAGGCAATATATTGAGGAAGTCTTCGATTCTTGGTTTTTCTTAGGCAAACTCGGCGGATTCAATGCAGAAAATCTTCAGGTTCAGGAAACCGGCTTGGAGATTAGCTACATGGATTACGATACCAATGCCAGCGATGAAAGCTTGATGGCGCTGATGCACAATATGGGGCAATTGGAGTATAACGGGATTTGGGCGCGCTGTTGGTTCGATTTGGGAACCAGTGACGCGATCGCCCTGGATGTCTTGATTAATTCCTTCGATCGCCTCAGCAAAGAATTGGTAGAAATCAAACGTCTGATTATTGGGGGCGAAAATCGCGATTGGCCCGTCGCCGATAGCGAATCGCGCGCCATGTTTGTCTACGATAACTAACCCCTCACCAGATTCTTTCTGTCATTTCTAGGATGTAGGTTCAGTAGCAGTTAGAAACCGGGTGTCTTCCCCCAAGCCGAATTCTGGGGCAAATCATTACAACCACAAACCCGGTTTCAAGTCTGCTTTATCTACAATGAAACCGAGGCTCTAGACGAGGCTGGGGAATGACAGTGCAGCGAAACTGAATTCTTTTATTATAACAGACAACAGCCAGGAAAAATGGGTAATAAAAATAAAATTCGGGTGATTGCTTTGGGGATTATTCGCCACGGCGATCGCCTGTTTGTTTCCGAAGGATATGACGCGCTCAAAGAGCAAACCTTTTATCGCGCCCTTGGTGGCGGGGTGGAATTTGGCGAATCCAGCATGGCGGCTTTGCGAAGGGAATTTCACGAAGAAATTCAAGCCCACTTGACCAACATTTACTACCTAGCGACCTTGGAAAATATTTTTACCTATCAGGGAGAACCGGGACACGAACTAATCCAGCTTTACCAGTGCGACTTTCGCGATCGCGAATTTTACGAACGCGAGTCGATTCTCTTCCAGGAAAAAAAGCGGAAAAAGAAAGCCTTGTGGGTGGATATTGCGCGCTTTGAATCCGGGGAATTGCTGCTTGTACCCGAACGCTGTTTGGCCTACTTATGAGGTTCGCCAGTCCAATTTTTCCTGCCCTTAACCTACTCGAATCCACATACTCGTAGGGTGCGTGGGGCGGGCAAAAAAGCCAGGAGAACTGCCGCTGCGCCGATGATGTATATTGGCGATTTTTTAGACAAAGTACAAAAAAACGAGGGGCACGGCAATGCCGTGCCCCTCGTTTTGTGAGATACGATACAATTCAAGAGAGATTACGGAGTGGCAACCAAGTAAGGAGACGGGATGGCTTCCGCTTTGCCGGCATTCACCAAAGCTTGGTACACGAAAGCGGCGACTTCAGCGCGGGTAGCTTGACGGTTCGGATCGAATTGTGAGAGACTGGGATAGTTAATCACCAGTTGATTCTCAGTGGCACCCGCTACAGCAGTTAAGGCATAGTCGGGAATTTGGCTGGCGTCGTTGTAGCGCGAGAGTACCGCCGTATTATCCGATCGCAATTCCAACCCACTGACTAAAGCAACGATCGCCTGAACTTTGGGGATTTCTTGGCTGGGGCGAAATAGACCTTCTGGATAGCCGGAGAGGAAACCACCTCGGTAAGCCACCTCGATCGCTTCAGCGCCCCAGAAATTGCTGCTCACATCGCGGAACCCGATCGCGGGGCGTTCTGCAGGCGGGGCAAACGCTTTGTTGACGATCGCCGCAAACTGAGCGCGGGTTACGGGTTCGTTGGGGCGGAAAGTACCATCCGGGAACCCAGCGATAATACCTTTTTTGGTTAAGGAAGCAATATAAGATTGCGCCCAGTGCCCTTGGATATCTTCAAAGGCAACTTGGATATCCGACGGCATAAAGTTGACGCTGCCGATAATTTGTTCGCGATCGATGTCATTGCCGATCGCCAGAATTGTTTCTGACGACACGCTATAAATCGCGTGACGGGTATTGTTGCGAATCCGGTTGCCCCCCTCACTTTCTGCCGTACCCAAATCGGGTTGCGAGGAAGCGATCGCCACCAAACCATCGCGCTGGTTGCCTTCGATGGTATTTTCGCGCAGGATGGGTTTTGCCGAATTCGACACCACGATGCCATCCATATTTTGAGAGATAGTATTTCCCGTCAGGAAAGGGGCTGAATTCCCCCCGATCGCCAACCCGAAACCGGTGTCTTGGAACAAATTGCCTCGGATTTCCCCTCTAGCGTCGCGGGCGATGGAAATCCCGTTCGCCTCATTCTGGATAAACACATTATTTTCGATGGTTGGCGCAGCGCTGCCGGTGACGAACATGCCATCGCGCTGACTGTTTTTAAAGGTATTGTTTCGCACGATCGGGTCGGTGGATTCTACCCAAAGTCCCGTACCGCTTCCGTTGGGGTTGGTAATCGTTACCCCTTCAATAGTGCTATTATCTGCCGCATAAACCGCGATATTTTGACCCGCAAAAGTGCGACTGAGGTAAGTTCCGCCGCCGATCAGCAAGATACCTTGGCCTTTTTTGGAAGTGTTCCCGCGCAGGGTAACGCCAGATTTGACCCGCAGGGGGAACGATTCGCCGCTATCTTGGCTATAGGTTCCCGAGGCAAGCTGTATCACCGTGCCGGCTTCCGCTTGTTCCAGGGCATAAGTGATGGTACGATAGGCACTGGCTTCGCTCATCCCGGAATTGGAATTGCTACCCAGTTGCGGGTTGACATAGATAATCGTTTCGTTTACCGCTGCTTGTAAGCTGTTGCGCGTGTCTAGTTCCGCATTGGCAGCCGGCATCATCATCGCACCACCCGTACAGAGCAAAAGTGCGGCTAAACTGGCGGGAAGAGAAGCGATCGCGCGCCGACGTTTTTTCGACGGTTTGTTCTTGGAATGGGAAGAGAGCGTTGTAAAGAGTAAGCGTTTCATAGTTGATTTTTTTGTTGAAGTCGATCGTTGTTTGACACTTTCACTCTACGAACTCTGTCTCGCCGATCGCGATCGCCCTAGCTCACTCTCTCAACTGACTCCCAGATTCGCGATCGCCCCCTGGGGGGATTGAGGTGCGCGATGCCCGGGGAATAACCCGTTGAGCCATTTCAGATTTTCTCAATCTTTACCCCACACCAGGGACAATCTGCCAACTGGTATTTTATATCGGCGGTGGAAAATTACCAGGTGCGCCTTGAACTGGGGCAACCCCTGGCGCGCCACCGAGAAATTTGCCATTTTTTATACTAACTCTGACAAAATAATACTTCTTTCCCGCAATGGCGCGCCTTTCATCGCCCAGTCACCATACGTCATACCGAGGTGCAAATTTGCCGGATCCGATCGCAGCGATCGCGATATTCCGCATCGGCGAGAACTGGGGTGGAGTCGGAAAGGGAGATGGTTTCAGACAGTGAAATCCAGGACCGACATCCCCCATACTCCTGTCGGTAGGGAATGTCTCGCGGTACGGATAGCTTGTGAGTTCGCAACAGCAGCAGGTAAAGCGGTTGCCGGGGTTTCCATTTTAGGCGATCGCTCACCATGCGATCGCTCCAAATGTGATAGGGTTGCAATTGTGCCATCAAATCGGCAGCGATCGCCTCCGTTTCCAGGGTCATGGGTAAAATATCCGTCACTTCTGCCCAACTGCCGATCGCAATCCGTTCCGGATGCCATCCCGACTCCACCGGGGTAACGCGATCGGCATATTCGGGTTTTAATAAGTCCGGTTTTTGGTGTTCGTAAGTCGGGTAAAGCAAAACCTCTCGATAAGGAACGCTGAAGCGCCCGCCTCGTTCGCGAATTCCCCCTTTGCGAAGTAACAAAATCGTCTCTCCCGCTTCCAGAGCATTGACGGCGATCGCCCATTCTTTGAGTGCTTGGTTCAGTTGCATCATGGCCTAAATTTCATCGGTTCGATAAACAGAATACAACAGGTTGGAACAAGGCGATCGGGTCAGACTACAACTCCAGATAGATATTTCCCCACCCCGCTGAGATTTAAGCTACTATCGTTACAAGTTCATCCCCATTAAGGAGAAGCACATGGAAACGCGAGTTTTAGGCACATCTGAGGTAAAGATAACCCCCATCATTATGGGCACTTGGCAAGCGGGCAAAAGTATGTGGGTTGGCATTGACGATACGGAAATCACCAACGCCATTCGCGCCGCCTACGATGCCGGCATTACCACTTTTGACACCGCCGAACAATACGGCGAGGGTCACTCGGAACAGATTTTGGGTGCGGCGCTGGCTGATGTGCGAGATAAAGTCGCGATCGCCAGCAAAGTGTTTGCCAATCATTTGAAATACGACCGAGTTATCGAAGCGTGCGATCGCTCTTTAAAAAATCTGAAAACCGATTATCTGGATTTATACCAAATCCACTGGCCCTCGGGAAGCTTCGGTTCTGAAGTCGTTCCTATCGAGGAAACTATGCGGGCCTTGGTAGAATTACAGGATAAAGGCAAAATCCGCGCGATCGGCGTTTCCAATTTTTCCGTCGCCCAAATGGAAGAAGCGGCTCAATTCGGGCGCATTGATAGTTTGCAACCGCCGTATTCTCTCTTTTGGCGCAAAATCGAAAAAGAGGAAATGCCCTATTGTGTGAAAAATAAAATGTCGATTTTGGCGTATTCTTCTCTGGCGCAAGGACTTCTCACCGGAAAATTTGGCCCGAATCATCAGTTTGCAGAAGGGGATCATCGCTCAAAAAATAAGCTGTTTTCCGATAAAGATAATTACGCTCGCGTGCAGCAAGCTCTGGATAAACTGCGTCCCATTGCGGAGGGGAAAAACTGCACCCTCGCCCAGTTAGCTTTGGCGTGGTTAATTGCCCAACCGAATACTCAGGCGATCGCAGGGGCGCGCAAACCGGAACAAGCCCTCGATAATGCCAAAGCCGCCGAAATTAAATTAACCGATGAAGACCTCAAGGAAATCGATGCGATCGGACGAATTGTCACCGATCCTTTAAAAGATGACAATCGAGTGTTGTGGAACTTTTAAACCCTGGCCGGGCGTGCAAATTCAAACCCTTTCCTGGGTAGAAAGCTATCCATAAATCCGCAAGAATCCCACCCCCAAACCGCTCCTGTGCAAGAGCAGTGGCTCCCGGGGTGGGGTTTTTTTGTGGCGCAGTAGTGGCACGCCCGAGGCGGAAATTGGCGCGGATTTGTGGGATATTCCGCCGCGCCATATTCGCCAAAACCTCCGCTATGCAAGGGTTTAACCCTTCTATTGCCCCACCATTCGCGGTTTTGTGAAAAAACCCTTGACATTTTTTTGTAGTATGTCATAATACAGATGCAGAGATGCCGGAACGGCTAGGAGGATCCATGTTGAAACCGAACTCTTTTTTGCCCCATCCCCTAGGTGGGGCGACATTCACACTCACCCGCAAAATGTGGACCGAAAAACCCAAGTGACGGGGTTAATGTTTGGCAGGGTTTAATTAGCCTAGGTAGAAAAACTGAGGCGAAAAAGGGAGAAAAAACCCCGTCTAGAGACTAATGCGATCGCGCCTTTGCGGCGAAGGAGGTAAACCGTGAGCGATATGAAACAAGCTTATAAAATTGCTGCAGCCGCCGTGCGAGAGCGGTTCGCCGAACAGCATCCCGATTATTTAGAAATTATCGATACAATTACGCCCAAAGATGTCGCCGTTTACAGTGGCAGTTACGATCGCGTTGAGGATATTTTGACCTGTCTCGGCTTGCCCATGACGATGAATCCAGATGCGAACAAGTTAGAGGCAAAAATTGTTTTCGCCAATTGCTCTGACTCTTATTCCGAGACCCTCGTCAAACAGCTTCCCGCCCTTGTGCAGAATGGCACTTGGTTAGTGTCATCTGACTGGGCATTGGGAAAGCTCCTACAGCCGGCATTTCCCCATACCGTGCGCTGGAATAATCGCTATACTGGGGATGAAGTCATCTCCGTGGAAGCGAGTCTTCATAGCTTGTGGTCGGAAGTGGTGGTACTGGGTGCGGATCCGCAGTGGTGGTTGGAGAGCAGTTCTCATCCGATCGAAATTGCCAATCCAGACAAAGTTAGAATTGAAGCGGCGAGTCACGATTTGTTGGCGCGTCATCAAGCACCGATTGTGGCGGTGAGTTTTGATTGGGGCAAGGGACAAGTGTTCCACGTTATCAGTCATTTCTGGTGCAAGCGATCGCGATCGCCCACTCCGCGACATCTCAACCCCTGCACCGATTTCCTCGAAGCCGGCATGCGGTTGAGCGAGTCGGGGATTGCGAAAGTGCTGCGCGACACCAAAAGTCAACCGAAAACGGTGAATTTCGCACAATTGCAAAGTGCGGCGACGGCGACAGAATTGGTGGCGCAATTATGTGTGGGTGCGGTTCGCGGCGATCGACCGACGAAAAGTTTGGCGGCTGTTTCCTGAGGCGCGCGATCGCCACTCTAAATGCCCAATTTTTTCACCTGAATCCATGCGAAAAGATATGCATCGCCTCCTCGTCGAACGCGGTTCTACAGGAGGAATTACCCGCAAAAAACGCATCAAGCAAAAACTAAAAGCCGATCCGGAATATGAAGGAACGAAACGATTGTCAATGGGGCGCGGGCGACAATATGGATACGGACAAAAATGGCGGACTGACTATCTCGCCCCCTTGCGCCGCTATCTAGAAAAACAAGTGGGTCGCCCTTGGAATGACGTTTACTCCGAAATTCGTGCCACGATAAAACCTGATTCTATCATCAAAAATCACCTCTATCACCACTTAGAATCCGAGGTGGTTAAGCATGTGGAATATATTGACGGCAAACCTTATAATAAAGGAGGGCGTCACTGGTATCCCGTTTGCGGGTTTTATGTTTGTCCCGAAACCGGGTTGCTCAAAAAAAATCCCCGGCTGCCTCGCAAACACAAACCCGCGCGATCGCCGGTGACAGTGGTTCGCCTAAATCGCGATCTCTGGTACGAAAAAATCCACGGACAATGGTATTTCTTCTCCGTAGAGCGATGGATTGAAAAAGTCCCGAAAATCCGGCGCGATGAAGGCGGCAATTTCGTCACGCAGCTTGAAGAGCAAGAGTTCAAACAAGTTTGGAAAAAACAACTGAACAAAAAAGAACTCAAACAACTGCGCGATCGCCTCCATCAAAGGGGAGAATTCGATTAACTATTATTCACCCCCTTTCCTCCCAACTGGTTCCCAGGCTCAGCCTGGGAACGAAAACCGGAGGCTCTGCCTCCTAAACTCATCAGCAAAAGCATTTTTTAAAAGCAATTTTTGCTCTAATAAAAAGAAACCCCATCCATGAACCCGAAACGGTTAGTTAAAATCAGCAAATATCTCAGCTACCACCTGAGACACCATCCCCAGGCGATCGGCTTAGAACTCGCTCCCGGCGGATGGGTTTCCGTGGAAAACCTGCTGAATGCCACTCATCAGCATAACTTTCCCCTCTCTCGCCAAGAACTGAACGAAGTCGTCGCTAAAAACGACAAACAACGCTTTTCCTTTGACGAAACTGGCACCTTAATTCGTGCCAATCAAGGCCATAGCATCAATATCGATTTACAATTAGAACCGACCAATCCTCCAGAGGTGCTTTATCACGGAACCGGACACCGCGCTGTGGCGTCAATTTTGCAAAAAGGATTGCATAAAATGTCGCGGCATCACGTTCATTTATCGGCAGATATCGAAACCGCCAAAAAGGTAGGAGCGCGACATGGAAAACCCGTAGTTTTTGCGATTAATACGACAGAAATGCAGTCAAACGGTTATTCCTTTTACCGTTCGGACAATGGAGTGTGGCTCGTGGATGAAGTGCCGCCGGAATATTTGACTCAGGTGTAAGTATGTTTCATCCAACAGATATTTTTCTCTAAACTGTCCTATATAGTAATCGGTTTAAATTTTAATTATGGACGTAAAATCATGCGGCGTTTTGGTCATGCGGAATGAGCCGAAATTCAGTTTTTTACTAATGCAAAATCCCAACCGATATGACTTACCAAAAGGTCATATAGAAGCCGGGGAGGACGAATTGACTTGTGCCCTGCGCGAACTGCATGAAGAAACCGGAATTCCCGCCAGTGCTGTGGATTTAGATCCAGATTTCCGGTTTACGGACAATTATCAGACTTCTTACAAGCGCTATGGCGGGAGAAAAGTCGATAAAACCGTGGTCATCTTTCTCGGCTGGCTGAAAGAAGCGGTGAGCGTTACTGTCAGCGAACACAGTCATTTTACCTGGATAGACTGGCAACCGCCCCACGGGATTCAGAGCAAAACAATCGACCCTTTGCTGCAAGCGGTAGAGCGCTATTTTGCTGAAGATAGTGCCAGAATGTTAAACACAAAAATGAGGAAAAGCTGATGGCTGATATCCGCAAACTGCTCGAGGGACTGAGCGATCGCGAAGCGCAACTGAGAGAGACTCAGTTTGTTGCCCCTTGCGTGCAAAGCGGGCGGGTGCGGATCCGGGTGGCGGGCATGATTTATACGTTTAAAACCCAACCCCGAGACTTTGAAGGATGGGGAATTTTTCAGCCCACAAACGAGACTGAAGCGAAGCTGGTAGAAGAAGCGGAAGTGTTCCACATTGCCGACTATTTGTCCCGGTTTCTCCCGGTGCGATTGTGGTTAGCTTATCGATTGAAAGGACAAACCTGGTTGGCATATCCGATGAATGAATCGGACCTGCGTCAGCGCATCGGTTTTGTCAAACCGATCGCGGTTCATTTAGTCGGCGATGGCGCTGAATTTGAACCGATTATAGCCCGTTGGGATGGGAAGAACTGGTGGTTTGAAGAAGGCGATCGCCGCGCGGATCCGATGCCCAGCGATCGCCTGCGAAAACACCTCCAACAAATCGCCCCACCGGAGACTGTTCGCTTTAAAGGAATGACCCCGGAAATGCGAACGGTTTACGAATTGGTAACGCGACAAATGGCTGAATTTAACCCAAATTTTCAGCACCAGCAAGATGAAAAACGCCTGCGCGAAGCCTTACGCATGGGCGGTGGCGAGTTGCAAAGGTTTCGCGATCGCGGCGAGGACTATTGGACCGTGGAATGGACCACCAGCACCGGCGAACTTCACACTTCCGCCATTTCTAAATCGGATTTCACCGTCATCGGTGCGGGAATCTGTTTGAGCGGACGCGATCGCGATTTTGACCTCCATTCCCTCGTCGGCGTCATCGAAAACAGCTAAGAATTCGGTGGAAATCAAAAAAGTTACAGTCAACTATCAGTCGCAACTTGGCAATCAATCTATCCCATGACAAAGGCGCATTTAACCCATCCCTTTGCTCCCCAGATTTCCTCTCAGCAATTAGGCCACTTATTCTGCTAACTTTTTTCCCAATGACCAATGACCATTGACCAATGACAAAAAATGTCTATTTATTTCCATGAAGAACTGTATAGAACCCCGGAATTGATGGCCAAATTAAAAAGCTTTCCGGTAACGATTTGCGGTGCGGGGGCTTTGGGTGCGAATATCGCCGAAAGTTTGGCTCGCATGGGATTTTCTCAGTTGCAGGTCATCGATCGCGATCGCATTGAAGAGCGGAATTTATCCACGCAACCCTATTACCGTTCCGATATTGGCGCGTTTAAAACCAAAATTATTGCTAACAGCCTCTACCGCGCGTTAGGGGTAAAAATTAACGCTCAGGCAAAAGAACTGACCGCCGAAAATGCCGCTCAACTCATCGGCGAGCGCCCCCATCTGGTTCTCGATACCTTTGACAATAGCGTAGGGCGAAAAGCGCTAAAAGATTACTGCGATCGCGCCAATTTGCCCTGCTTGCATGTGGGCATGGCTGCGGATTATGCGGAAATTATTTGGAACGAAAATTATCGCGTTCCTTCCCCTACAAATGATGATATTTGCGATTATCCTTTAGCGCGAAACTTAGTCACCCTCACCGTTGCGGTTGCTTGCGAAGTGGCTATTCACTTTGTAGCAACCAATGAGCGACAGAGTTATACCGTGACCCTGGGGGATTTTGCCGTGCAGCCCTTTCTAGGATAGCGATCGCGCACTGGGGTGGGCAAGGGGGTGTCAAAATTCCCCTTTCGAGCTTGACAAATGCGCCAATTTATGGTAATAAAACTCTCCCACTGGTCACCACCTTTTTCAAATTAGCCCGCGCAGGCGGGCTGATGTCTGGATCGACGCCCTACCCTTCTCAGGTGTGGGGTTTTTTCCCATGCCCACCCGCGAAATTGATGTAGAATTTAATCCAGATAACCCATTAAGTCAGATTCCTGTTTTGGGTCATTATTGGGAGCGATCGGACGACCTTGGGGGCCACCACGGCGGCGGGTAAGCTGGGTCATTTGACCCCCTTGGGTTGTGGTGTCTTGCACGTTTTGCGGTTTGTTCTCTTTATTTTCAGCCATATTTTTACTCCAAAATCTGCTGTGACACAAGCGTAAATGTGGGAACTTTCAAGGGTTCGATTCAGGTAATGAGTGGCTCAAAAACCCGAGGGTTTTCACCGGAGATCGATTCAACTTTGCCCGCTCACACGATCGCATTATAAGACATTAGAGAAAATCTGGTAAAATCCAGCCAAGATTGGCTAGGGTTTCTCTTATCAGAGGACGGTTAATATGTCAAGAGTCGAGAAAATATTAGAGTTTTGGTTTGGTAAACCCGAGGATCCGGAATATGGTAAAAGTCGAAAAATTTGGTTTACCAAAGATGCCGAATTTGATGAAACGGTGCGATCGCATTTTTTAGCTGACTACGAAATGGCAGCACAAGGATTGCTCGAGGGCTGGAAAGACGCGCCGGAAAGCTGTTTGGCATTGATTCTGTTGCTCGACCAATTTCCGCGAAATCTGTTTCGCGCTACGCCGCAAGCCTTCGCCACAGATCCTCAAGCCCTCGCCGCCGCACAGCATGCCATTGAGCGGGGTTACGATAAGCAGATGTTACCGGTGAAGCGCTGGTTTTTTTATCTGCCATTCGAGCATAGCGAAAACTTGGAACATCAGCACCAGGCGATCGCATTATTTTGCCAACTCAGCGACGATCCCGAAAGCGCCTCCGCCAT
Organism: Phormidium sp. CCY1219; assembly: GCF_035615515.1. Classification (GTDB taxonomy): domain Bacteria; phylum Cyanobacteriota; class Cyanobacteriia; order Cyanobacteriales; family Laspinemataceae; genus CCY1219. The sequence goes on along the minus strand of NZ_JAJENT010000783.1, from coordinate 2,342 downwards.
TGATTATGCCGAACGGCATCGCGCCATTATCGAACGGTTCGGACGCTTTCCCCATCGTAACGCAATTCTGCGACGAAAAAGTACGCCGGAAGAACGAGAATTTCTCCAGCAGCCCGGATCCGGTTTTTAGACAGTAAAGAGGCAAGGTGGCGGATCTGCTTCTTTTTCAATTAAATTCTGTCAAAATATCGGGATGATATCGTGTAATTCTTGTATTAGCGATCGCCATTGAAATGCGAACCCCTCCGGGAAACCCCCGGGGTGGAACCGACGACGACGCCGGAGAGTCAGCATCCGGCAGAATGCGCGATCGCCCGTTTCCCCCCCCATCCCGAGGAAACCCTAAAAAGAGGGTAACTTAAATCAGATTCTCCTGACACTGTGGGATAATTAACTGAGTAAATCATATGAAATTGATGCGTCTAGTGTTCCGAATTTTCAGTCAACATCGACCCATCGACTTACTGCGTGCGATGGGCAGATTTTGTCAGCACATCTGGTCTTTGTACCGACAGGTGGTCGGTCATTTCTGGCGAGGAAAACCTCGGGCAGCGCAGTTTGGATTTTGGGCCGGTTTGCTGCTGCTGGCGATCGGTGCCAATCAAGTGTACGCCCAGTATCCATCGCGCCCCGTTCCCCCGCCTTCGGTTTCCCCTCCCGCCTGGATTTCTCCCGCCGAAACCATGAGTCAAACCCCAATTTCACCTCAAATGAACCAGACGGTTCCCAAACTCGTTAGCCTCGAAACTCAGCGCGAGTTCCGGGGAGTCTGGGTGGCATCTGTGGTGAATATTGATTGGCCCTCCAGTCCCAATCTTTCGGTAGAAGAACAAAAAGCAGAATTGCTCGACATTCTTAACCGAATGGAATCGTTAAATTTGAATGCGCTAGTCTTACAAATTCGACCCAATGGGGATGCGTTATATGCCTCAGAAATCGAGCCGTGGAGTGGGTGGCTGACGGGTACCCAAGGGAAAGCGCCCCAACCGTTTTACGACCCCTTGGAATTCGCGATCGCCGAAAGCCACAAACGCAACATCGAACTTCATGCCTGGTTCAACCCCTACCGCGCCAAGATGCCCAGTGAAAAATATCCCCTCACTGCCAATCACATCGCCTCGGTTTATCCGCAATACGCCTATCAATATGGCGATTTATTATGGATGGATCCGGCAGTAAAAGAAGTTCAAGATTGGACCTACAACGTCATCATGGATGTGGTGCGTCGCTATGACTTAGATGGCATTCACATCGATGATTATTTCTATCCCTATCCCAAAGAAGGAATCAGCTTTCCCGATGACGCCACCTACCGCGCATATCAAGCCGCAGGCGGTACCCTTTCTCGCCCTGACTGGCGGCGGGAAAATGTCAATCAAATGATTCAACGGATCTGGGCTGGAATCAAATCCGAAAAACCCTACGTCAAATTTGGCATTAGCCCATTCGGCATTTATCGTCCCGACAAAGTAGAAGGAATTGTTGGCTTCGATCAGTACGAAGGACTCTATGCTGATGTGAAAAAATGGCTCGATGAAGGCTGGTTGGATTACCTCGCTCCCCAACTCTACTGGCGCATCGACCCCCCGCAACAAAGTTACCCCGTTTTGTTGCAATGGTGGAGCGAAAACAATCCCCTGCGCCGTCATATTTATGCCGGGAACTATTTGAGCAAACTCGACGGCACGAATTGGCCGATTTCCGAGTTTGAAAGACAGGTAGAAATCTCTCGCCAACAATCCGATAACCTTTCCCTGGGAAATATTTTCTTCAGTATGAAAGTGTTTAAGGAAAATCGGCTCGGAATTAACGATCGCTTCAAAAATTCGGTTTACTATTCCCCCGCACTTCCCCCGGCGATGCCTTGGTTGGATTCCGTACCACCAGCACCGCCTACCCAAGTCACCTCACAGGCCAATGCCATTACCTGGAATCGTGCCCCATCCAATGATATTCGCTATTGGACCGTTTATCAGTTAAATGGCAATAATTGGGAACTGGTGAAAATTCTCAATTCTGCCACCAATTCCCTGGCGGGTCTTCAAGCGGGAACCTATGCAGTAGCTGCAGTAGACCGCATCGCCAATCAAAGTCCTGGAGTTGTGGTTTCTGTGGAAAATTCAGCAATGGGATATTAATTCGCTCTCATCATGCTTCTCTCTAAGGTGGGCAATTTGCCCACCTTTTTTTATGACCAATCCCACATCCGGTTGAGAGAAAACTCGGGTTAAACTCCGCTTTATCTAATCCCGCGATTATCCCCCCGAAGAATGATACAATTTCTCTCGTTTAAACGATTTTAATTTCACTCAGTGACCCGCTTTATTCACGACCAATTTGCT
>NZ_JAJENT010000782.1:0-1061 GCF_035615515.1 Phormidium sp. CCY1219 | reverse complement strand
GGATTGATGACCAGTCGCTACCGTGGGGGAGGTGCTTTCACATGACACACTTCATGGGGTGGGCTTTCACCACCATCAGCATTCAGTTGTCAAGGTTTCCCAGTTTTCCGTCGGATTGTACAGACTTTTGTGAAGAATTGTAAAATTCTCTTAGCCTTCAGTTTTCCGAGGTTTTGATTGGCTATTTTGTATCAGTTTACACCGTTTTATTTTTGGCCAACCGTTAGACTTTACGTTTTCTGGGGTTTTTAGCCTTAGGAGGCTATTTTCCTTGCCCCGCTTTTCGTTTTAGGTACTTACCTTCCACTTTTGCGAGAACGAATCGCACAGCTGGAATTTATTATACCACTTCGACTCAGAAAACGCCGCCAGAATAAGGAAGCAGGCTACGAAACAGGCGACGAGAGGAAAACAAGAACCCTCCAGGCCAAACCAATCGGCAGGAAGTTCGCAACAGCTCAGAAGGTATTTCCGCCCATACCATTGGACCAACAAACCCTGACATAGGTCATTGGTCATTGACCAGCGACCAATGACCAATGACCAATGACCAATGACCAATGAATTAATCGGGTTCGCGGTGGGGAAAGTTCAGGACGGGGAGACGATCGCCGCGAAAAACTTCTTCGCTGGCGTAACCGAGGGACTGGAGAATTTCCGAGAGCGCTTTGCCCCCCCATAGCGTCAGTAACAGGGGCGGGGTGAGGACGCTGAGCAGAATTTCTGAGGGAATCTTAACATCAGACTTCTGGAGTGGGGCTGGGTCTGAGGTAAATTGATTGGGGTCAGGTGAAGTCATAGCAACCTCCGGTATTGATAAAATTTATCTAAGAAGCGTAGAATCAAACACGAAAAAAACTCGGGAGCTTGGTAGCCCCGCTCTAAAGAGACGGGGCTACCAAGCGACGGGCGAGGCTTTAGCCGCAATGATATGATAGACTCCTATCACCAACTCTTTGACCCAAATGAAAGGGGCTTAACATACCGTGAGGGCAGACTTGCATCATGCAGAAATGTCGGTAGCAAAGGCGTTTCATTGGCGAGAGATAAAAGGTGATTGA
>NZ_JAJENT010000781.1:0-400 GCF_035615515.1 Phormidium sp. CCY1219 | reverse complement strand
TCAACCCTACAGTTTCATTGCTCCCGATATTTCCAGTATGGGAAATATCAGCGTTCCAAGGCGGGTGTTGTTGGTGTGATACGAGACAGATTTTGGATTAAACAGTTTGAACCTCTTTATGGGTAAATTGTACGCTGAATCTGTCAGGGAAGCATCAATGCTTGATTAACGCTTCATTTACTACTATAGCGCATTTCCTCAATTTTGCCAGTAAATGATACGAAACTTTACATATTTTTTCGCCTGTTGCTACTAGCGATAAGCTCCATTTCCCACCACCGGGGAATTACAAGCGACGCGGTTTAATTGGCGTTTTCTGTAGGGAAAAAATCCCCCCAAAACAAACAACACCCAGCCGTACTGGCTGAGTGATTTCCGCTTATTCATAGATTCTCTTTGG
>NZ_JAJENT010000780.1:0-8923 GCF_035615515.1 Phormidium sp. CCY1219 | reverse complement strand
AACCCAGATCTCAAAGGTCTGGGCGCAGAAGCCCGCGCCGTACCGCCTAAGCGGTCGGCGTCGGGAGTACGTCACAAAGGGGACGACAGACCTCGGGGTCTGTTCGTCGCGGGTTCCGGCGACGAACCCCTGGGGTGACACCCAGGCGGCTCCCAATCTCTGGAATCTTTTGATGCAATGCAAAACAGCCCACCGATTATGTATAGAAAACTGCTTTCGGCAATTAAACCCCTTTTCAAACCTTTAGTGGCGATCGCCCTGGTTCTGGTGTTGGTCTTCTCCTACGCCGATGGAGCCTTAGCCGCACGCACTGGCGGTCGCATTGGCGGTGGCTCTTTTAGAGGGCCCAGCCGCACCTTCTCTCCCCCCAGCCGCTCCTATCAGCGCCCCGGTGGCGGCTTCGGCGGCGGTGGCTTCGGCTTCCCCTTCCTCTTGCCTTTCTTTGGCTTCGGCGGCGGTTTTGGCGGCTTGTTTAGTATCCTGATTTTTATCGCGATCGCTAACTTCCTCGTGCAAACTTTCCGTCGCGTGGGTACCGAAGAATCCGTGGAATACGCCAGCAACCCCCCGGTGGCTATCTCCAAAGTTCAAGTGGGTCTGTTAGCCCAAGCCCGCGACCTGCAAGAGGAACTCGATCGCCTCGCCGCATCGGCAAATACCAACACCGAGCAAGGTCGCGCCCAAGTGCTGCAAGAAGCTAGCCTCGCCTTACTGCGCCATCCGGAATATTGGGTCTATGGCGCAACCAGTTCCGAGCAAACTCGCCTCTCTAGCGCCGAAGGACGCTTCAACCAGCTTGCTCTGGGGGAACGCTCTAAAGTGCAAGAAGAAACCCTCTCCAATGTCAACAACCAACTGCGCGAAGCTGACTCTACCAAGTCTCTCCCCTCTGACGAATCCGAAGGGCCGAGCGAATATATTGTGGTGAATTTAATTGTCGGAACCCTCGGCAAAATGCAATTGCCCAATGTTAACAGTTCCGAAGAACTGCGCGAAGCATTACGTCAAATCGGCGGTATCGGTAGCGAGCAGTTGTTAGCTTTTGAAATCCTCTGGACCCCGCAAGCAAAAGGCGACACTCTCACCACCGATGACATTTTGACTTACTATCCTAACCTGAAATTGGTGTAAGTCCAGGTATTTGACGGTTAGTTGTCTTTCATGGGACGCGGTAATCCTGCGTCCCATCTTTTTTCTCAATTCGCCCCACGTGTGAGCTGAGAGTTGACACCACCTAAATTTTGTGCTAATTCAAAATTAACACTCAAATCGCCACCTACATATAAACTAACCCAACCCCACCACCCCCATTTTTTGGTCTCCAATTCGCCCTTCCCATTCATCTGATTTTCACCTGGACGCATTTCTGACCCTCGATCGCACAGAACCGGACGCCTCGAGTCGCGCGATCGCCTCGAATGAATCAGGGACACGGCACTGCCGTGTCCTTACTGAGCAATTCACAGTTCTCTATCGAGCAGTTAGAAAAAGAATATCATATCGCGTCCGGTGGATGGCCAGTAAAAGCACTGGATTGAAATACCGCTTTGGCAGTTCAAGAAAGCCTACAGGGACTCATTCTTTTTACAGCTATTCCGCCAGACTTGATATCCATTTAGAGCCGGTGAATTAGCCCATAGCAGGGGACTTAATTCGGCAGATTTCTGGTCGGCACTTCACTCCCGCGATAAAAATCCCGCTCTAGCTGGGCCAGGCGCAGCCAAATCGCACCGCAGACAAGGCTCACAACGGTGCAAAAGGCGATCGCCACGGTTGGGGTATCCTCCAGGAACACCAGCAGCGCTGGGGCAATTATCCAGGCGATCGCTGCTGCAATCCCGGCGATATTCCGCACCCGCTTAACATTCGCCAACGCAGTGGAACAACTCGCACAATGTATCGTATGGGAATGATAGCGATCGAGAAGCTGTTCCGTAGAGCGGCGGGGAGGTAAACTGTGGCTGGGGAACGGATCGATGCGATACTGATTTACCCACTGGTGTAACTGCGCCACAAACCGATCCGCCTTGGTGGGCAAATAAAACGCTTGGGCAAACTGAGGACTCCCGCCTTTGGCTTCCAAATTGCGTTCCTGGTAGTGCAGGAAAATTTGGTCGTCCTCCAGAATCGCATGTTGTCTCAGATGATTGAACCAACGCGGCGTCAGTTTCATAAATAGCCCGGGAATTTTCGAGGAGAATTTAAACGGAAATATGGCAAATAAGCGACATTCCCCTTTGCGAATCGGCGTAGCATAAACCACTGTGAGAGTGCGGCCAAATTGTTTCGAGGTCAGGTCGTGCCACATGAGAGACGGTGCTACAAATGTAGTCGTTTGCCGCCCGAGGGTTCCTTGTCGCGGCCCTTCTTCCCACAGTCCTTCAAATCCCTGTTTTCCGAAAGAAACGACTTCGAGTTCCACAGCTCCCGCAGAGGCGCGGTTGCCTACGGTTCCGTGGTGGGTGTAGGGCACGTGACTGCTGTCTAGCACGTTTTCTAGCAGGGTGAGGGCATCATAGGGCAAGTCTCGAAAGGTCTTCAAACACACCCAGCCATCCGGTGACTCTTCAAGCGGATAAATAATCGGAAGCGCAGTTTTTTCGGCGTTTTCCGGTTTGCCTGGATACAGGAATAACATCCCGTGGCGGGTGGTGGTGGGCAGAGAAACCGCGCAGGCGCGTTTCGAGGCTGTTGGGTTGGATCCTTGTTCCTGTTGCGGAATGCGATCGCACTGCCCATTTCCGGCAAATGTCCACCCGTGATAGGGACACTCTAACAAGCCCTCTTCGTTAATTCGCCCTTCAGATAAAGGAACCAGGCGGTGAGGGCAGCTATCCTCAAAGGCGCGCCAGGTTTGCCCGTTGCGATCCCACCAGATGACCAAATTTCGCTCCAGCAAGGTGAAACGAGTCAGGGTCGATTGGCTCAGATCCTCCAGGTAATGCACCGGATACCACGCTTCTAGCACGTCGAATTCCTCGGGATTTTCCCCTCCGGGGGCGCATTTTTCCCCCTCTGCAGCGATCGCGCTCCTCTGTATCTCTGTCCCCACCTCTACTGGGGTTTCTCCAGGCGTCTCGGTTGTCGTCGTCGGTGTTGTATTCATCGCAGTTATCTGTATGCTACTCTTTTCTTTTCTAAGATAACCAAAGACTCTGATGTTGGCGGGCGTTCGGACAAAAATTGCCAGCAGTGGATCGGTGGAATCATTGGTGGGTGGCGATGGGTCACTTGGCATTTGTCACTTGTCATTGGTCATTAGTCACTTGTCCTCGGGGAAGTCGGTAGGGACAATAATTTTCAGAGCTGGCTTAACATGATGACCGATTTATGATATTCTTTTGCTATTAGCATTGGGCTTGACGATCGCCGATTTAGCGTAATTTATTGCAATATTTCCACCCATGAATTATCCGTCCTCTTTGAAATTATCTGCGCCGGCAACCGAACGCAACCGAGAACCGATTTTGTCTGTGTTGCAACGGGTTTTACCACAAACGGGTACGGTGTTAGAAGTGGCTAGCGGAACTGGCGAACATGCGGTGTTTTTTGCGCCGCGCCTGCAACCGCGTTTTTGGCAACCTAGCGAACCAGAGGCGCGATCGCGTGGAAGTATTGACGCTTGGAGAAGTGAATTGGGTGCCGATAATCTTTTACCGCCTCTGAATATTGACGTGCGATCGCCCACTTGGGCAGTAGAAACCGAGTCCGCTACCCCGCAAAACTTACCCGACATTACCGCGATCGCTGCAATTAATTTGTTGCATATTTCCCCCTGGGAATCTACCTTGGGATTGATGGCAGGAGCTAATCGAATTCTCAATCCCGGCGGCATTCTTTATCTGTATGGCGCATTCAAAAAAAAAGGCCAACATACCGCCCCGAGTAACGAAGCCTTTGACCAAATGTTGCAGTGGCAAAATCCCACCTGGGGGGTACGCGATTTAGAAGAAGTGGTGGAAGTGGCACAAAAAAATCATCTGACGTTAATCGAAACCCTCGACATGCCAGCCAATAATTTATCGGTGGTGTTTCAACGTCAGTAAATTACCGATTTTTACCTTTGCCATTTTCCCCCTAAAAGTGCTATAATTAGAGGTTGGCTCGGCTATCTCTTTTCCGAACGTGGCGTTTTTTGTCCACATATTGCTGATGATACTCTTCCGCCATCCAAAACTCACTGGCGGGTTTAATTTCCGTGACGATATCTTTATCGTACTTGCCCGATAACTGTAACTTCTGTTTGGCCGATCGCGCCGCTTTTTCCTGGGCGGGACTATGATAAAAAATAGCCGAGCGATATTGTTCTCCGCGATCGGGACCTTGGCGATTCAGTTGCGTCGGATCGTGGCTAGCCCAAAACACTTCTAGCAGTTCCTCATAACTGATTCGCTGCGGGTCGTACTCCACTCGCACGGCTTCCGCATGCCCGGTAATTCTAGCACAAACATCTAAATAACAGGGATTGGGAAAATGTCCGCCCGTATAGCCCACAGCAGTAGAAATCACCCCCTCCACTTGGCGAAACCGCTCTTCCACTCCCCAAAAACAACCGGCTGCAAATGTGGCTTTTTCCATCTTCTTTTCCTCTCTTGTGTCCCTACATGTCTTATCCGAAAACAATTCGCGATCGTTGCTCGTTCTACCGTTTTAATCTAGCAATAAAATTTGAAAAACCCCTCTTTGGGAAAACTGAGGTAGTTTGGGAAACAGGGAAAAATTCTATCCTTTGGCAAGGATGCCTCCACCGCACATTTATTGAGGGGGAAGTGGTCGCTCTGGTGGGATGCCTCTGCGATCGCCGGGGAACGAGTTAAAAATAGCATAACACCCATTCTTCCCTTCGATTCAGTCGGTGGGTGACACCCCCGCCTTTATTTTCTTTGTACTCCCATCCCCTACGGTTTATGGTTGCGCCCGAGTTATTCGGGGTCGATCGCCTGAAGGGCTTCTTTCAAATCGGCGGTGAGTTGGATGGCGCTTTCTTTGGGTTTGTCTGAGGGATAATTGGCTACGTTTAAGGGTTTGCTAATGCAAACCATGGCATCACAGCGCCATTTGGGAATAAACGGATCGTATTTTAGGGCGATGGGGACAATTTTAATGTCGATATCCGGTTGCATTGCTCTCGCTTGCATAGCAAGACGCCCTAATCCGGGTTTGAGTCGGCCAATTTCGCGATCGCGTACAATCCCGCCTTGAGGAAAAATCACGATCGCCTGTTTTTGTTGCAGCAATTCAATCCCATGACGGAAACTGCTAATTCCCGGGCGATCGCGATCGACGGGAAATCCGCCTAACTTCGGGATTAACCACTTTTTAATTCCCTGAAATTCATCGGCGGAAGTCATATAATACGGATGTCGTCCGCTAACAGAAATTCCGGTCGTATATCCCACCACAATTGCATCCCAGCGCGAACGATGCGTTGGGGCCAAGATAACGGGTCCTTCTCGGGGAATATTTTCTTGTCCCGTTACCTCTAAACCGCGAAAATAAATTGGCAAAACCAAAAACCGCGCCAATGGATAAATCAATTTAAGCAACCTGGGAGAAACTTGCGCGGTGATTGATTCGGTTGACGTTCTTTTTTGATTTGTTTTTCCGGCTTGTGTTGTCCTCATTTACTTGCCCAATTTAATAGTAAGTTTAAACTCAGTTTCAACTATTTTTTCCAATTAAGTGCAAAATATGATTACCCTAAAATTAGCTAAATTTTCAACGAACAAAAAAGCGGATTAAATAGGGTATGTATTTCCGAAAGCGGCGGGTGGGTTAGGGAAAAATGGGGCTTAAGAACGCTCATCGACAGGGCGGTGTCTTCGTTGGGCGAACCAAGATTGTAGCTGTGCTCGACAAGGGGATTCCATGATGCCGCCGAGTACGGATAAACGGTGAAACGAGCAAGGGCTATCGGGAATATTCATCACTGTGCGAACTGCGCCAGTTTTGGGGTCATCGGCACCATAAACCAGGAGACTGATGCGAGACTGGGCGATCGCGGCGGCACACATGGGACAAGGTTCTAAGGTCACGTAAAGGGTACAGCCGTTTAAATGCCAGTTTTGCAAGGCATTGCCGGCGGCGCGCAATGCCAGAATTTCGGCATGGGCGGTAGGGTCTTTATCTCGTTCTCGCCGATTTTGCGCTTCGGCGATCGCTTCTCCTTCGGGATTGACGATCGCCGCCCCTACCGGCACTTCTCCCGCCTCTCCCGCCGCCTGCGCCAGTTCCATCGCCCGACTCATCCACTGTCGGTGCCTCAAATACTCCGCATCGCAAATCGGCAGATTCATGGTTGATTACTACAGGTGTGGCAATTGCCGCTATAGGCAGATTGATAGGTGTTCTCTCGCTTGCCAAATAGCTGATAGCGGTTATCCCGGATTTGCTCGTAAACCCGATCGCCCATCCACTTCATTCCCGGTAGCGATCGATAGGCATTTACAAACAGATTCCCCCCCGGTAACAAGCTGCCAATTTCTTCCGCCGCATCGCTACCTTGCCACCGCCTTTCCAGGCGATCGCTATCGATTAAAATCATCCCTCCTTCGCACTCTTGCGGCGTTATCTCCAGTTGCGCCAGCGTCTCTTCATCCTGCATCGGAATGTAGCTAAAGCGATCGCCTTTGTCCAAATTTTCTAACCCTTGCACCAAATTCGTACAAAGATTGCAATCTCCATCATAGATAACCAGATAATTCATCTTGCTATTCCCCTCTACCTACCTGCCAAAATAACTCGTTTCATCTCGCCCTATCGCTTTTTCTCTCTTTCCCACGGAAAGGCGAAAAGCGAGTTTTTTTGCCAAAAATATTGACAATTTAACGGGACTATGCAGGTTCCGCCGTTAACAGGGAGTCTAACTCTGCTTTGCTATCCAATTCATACAGTTCGTCGCATCCACCAATATGGCGATCGTTGATAAAAATTTGCGGAACGGTACGCCGCCCATTTGCCCGTTCGGCCATTTTTACCCGCGCTGCACCATCGCCATCAATCTTGTATTCGGTGAAGTCAACTCCTTTCCACCACAGCAGCAGTTTGGCGCGGATACAGTAAGGACAGGTTTGCCAGGTGTAAATTTCCACTTGCGCTTTCATTCGTTCTGGATGGCGACCGAGAAGACCATTGATAAAATCGTTCATTGTCTGTGAGTTGCTATTCTAAATGGGCGAAGTTTACAGGTTTACAGATATTCTAGAATATTTTGCTGGAAAATGGGGAAAGTCCCGATACTGGCGATGGAACGCACTGTCAGCGATCGCCTTCTGTCCTCCTGGCGATCGCCCCTTGCATGCGGCGCGATATCCGCCGCCATCCCCATCCAATCAATAGCAACAACACCACGGCGGCACCTGGAGCGAAAACTAACATCCAATTAAACAATCCGTGGCCAATAATTGCCACAATCAACCCATTGCGAACCCACTTTTTCCCAACTTCTTGTGCAGAAAACTTCGCTACTCCCAAGGGATATCCCCACAACCCTGCCCATAAAGCATGAGCGGGAACGGATAGCAGCGCCCGCACCGCAAATACAAATAACAGGATTTCGTATCTATTCAGTTGCCCTACAAGTCCGGTGAAATCGTGACGTTCTAAATAAGTGGCAAGCAAATAAAAGATATTTTCAATCGAAGCAAATCCTAGGGAAACGGTTACTGCATACATCATCCCTTGCATCGGTTCGGTAAAGTCCGCACGCCGATACAGCGATCGCCTCACGATAAAATATTTTCCATATTCTTCCGTCAGGGGCGCAACAACGGTAAATAAAAATAGGTGCGATTTCAACAGGTAAAAAAATGGCATTTGTAAAAGCACTACGGGAATTGCCAGCAATATCCCCCAGACAAACAGTCTGACTAGCACCGATTTTGGCGCGGGTGCAACTCGGCATTTATAGTAAAATAACCACAACCAAAAAATCCCGGGTATCAACCCGAGTCCAATGGGTATCAGAATATTCATTGACCTCAATCGTTTTTACTCAAAATCTATCGTAAACCCGCACCGATTTGCTCCGCTAAATTTCAGCAATCGGCGCGTTTTGGCAAATTTAACCCATTTTTTTGGTGATAATCTTCACCTCATTAGGTTGAATGATGCAAATTGTATGGGTGAAAATAGACGCATTGGGGATTAAAATTTTTTTCTCCTCTGCTTGGAGTGTGGTATATCGTAAATCAATATCAATCACCGTACCTTCAAATCCGGCAACGGAAATGCGATCGTTGCGCCGAAAGGGACGATAAATCAAAATTAACGCCCCGGAAACGAAGTTGGACAGAATATCTTTCAGGGCGAGTCCCACGGCAAATCCCGTCAGTCCTAACCCGGCTACTAACGCAGAAACATCAATCCCAAGGGTTCCTAAGGCGGTGACGATGCCAACAATCGAGACGATGCTGGTGGCAGTTTGTTCGAGGAGTTTCAGGGCATCTCGATTTAATTTGCTGCTGACAATTAGGCGGCGGATGACTTTTTGCAGGACAATGCTGCCCAACCAGAATGCTAGTAAAATCAGCAGACTCCCTGCTAGTCTGGGCGCAAACAGTAACAGTTTGCCAATTAGGTCGTTTAACATGGTCTGGGATTCGGTGTGGGATGCTTCATAGAATTTTATCCGCTAATCGGCTAGTATTGGCGTAGGGTGATGTTTCGGTAGGTATTTGACAAGAATTGATTGCCCGAATTCCGGGGGCGATCGCCCTTCACCCCCCAGGACAAATTCTGTTGCAGACCCACTGAATTGGTTGCAGAAAAATCTCTTAATGCCAATCGCGCTTTAAAAAAACTGGATTTTTCGTTTGGATATGATATAATCGAAGCTGAAACTCGACGGGGCAGGCAGGGCATTTAAGCAATTTACGCATTGCGCTTAAGTCCTGCCTGCCCCATCGAGTCTATTGAGACTATT
>NZ_JAJENT010000779.1:0-9191 GCF_035615515.1 Phormidium sp. CCY1219 | reverse complement strand
GGGGGAGAACTCCTCCCTACGCATAAATGACGAGGGTTTCCGTTCTCCCCCTTACCAACCCTAATTTCTGATGAAACTAGAAATTGCCCTAACAATGTCCCTGGTGGCGTCCTTCGCGATCGCCTCCCCTGCGATCGCGCAACCCAATACTGGGGATCTGGCTCAATTGCGAGAAACCAAGACTTGTCAGCGATGCAATCTCAATGGCGCTGACTTGAGCGGCATTGATTTGCGTGGTGCCGATTTAACCGATGCTAATTTAATTAATGCCAACCTGAGTAATGCCAACCTCCAGACAGCAGACTTGCGAGGCGCTGATTTAACGGGAGCAAATTTTCAAATGGCTGACTTAACCCAGGCGAACCTCAATTCGGCTAACTTAAGTACGGCTAATCTCTTGGGCACCGTCTTGTTGGATGCCAATCTCGATTCGGCAGATTTGAGTAAAGCCAATTTTTATGGGGCAGACTTACGTAGAGCTAATTTCCGAGGCGCGAATATCAAGGAAGTTAACTTTTTTGGTGCCAACTTAGAAGGTGCGATCGGTCTGGAACCATAGCCTCCCACTGCCTTTCTATTCTACCTGACGCCCCAACTGCTCTTCCTCTTTTTTACCACGGTTTTCACCGCTTGCCCCTGAGTGATGATAAATCTTCCCTTCCCGTTGATTTTCCGGCGCATTTCCCACTCCTCCCCGTCTTCACTAGACTTCTCCAGAAAAGGTTCTCAAACCCTTATGCCACCGTTCCTAAATCGGTATTTTTGGAGAGGTCTACTGTCGCGATCGCGGGGGTGGGAAATGCGCTCTCCACACCGCTACACTCACCCTCTGAAAGCCCCGCCAATCTCACCCTCCGCATGCCCAATTTTGCCCGATCCATAGGGGTAGCGCGGGGGAAAGCCTCGGACGCCATTTGCGATCGCTTGATGACATTGGCGAGAATTTTCCCTTCACCCCCTCCATCCCCCAAATGCAGGTAGCAAACCCTCACTAGTGGCAAAGCTGCAATTTCAACTTTAGGAGTTATCAATATAGTATAAGCTGAGAAAAGACCCTTCTCATCGCGCTACTCACATTTCCACAACCGTCCCACTCCCGTCCCCTCCCCCACAAACACCCACCGACGGAGGCTATAGGCTGCCTATCTTTCACTTCCCCTTATCAGAGAAAATGGCCAAGCGCCGATTATCTCTAACCCATACACTGCACAACCCACCCCTGTGAATCGAATTCGAGACGCTAACAAAGTCTCAATTCTTAATTTTTCATGCTCAATTTTCCCGTTACCTCGCCCCACTTTATACGGCAAACTCACAGAAACCTGCGGAGTGCAACGGTTTTTCGCAAGCGCTAACCCAACTCTCTCAACCTTCACGCACCACCTCAAAATCCCTCGCCCGAAAGCTAAGTTACCAAGATCGTCCGTTTTTTTCGTTCTCAGGGTGAACGATGATGAGCAAAAGGTTCAGACATCATCCCTGTGGCTTGGAAGGTGCAAGTGCAAATTTATACTATTTTCAAACCCCAGAATTCTGGCGGGCGAAGTGCCGAACCAGATCTAAGCTATCTCATAATACTCCATAATTTATCTGGGGGCGCGATCGGCAATCTCTTCCCAGGAGAACCTCATGGGGTCACGCTTGAGGCTCTCTCCCATTGCCAAAAAAATACAATTCATCCTTATCCCTCGCAAAAGAGAAGAATAATAACCGTCGCTCTTTCCCTACCATGCAACCCTAATTATTATCGCTCCCTGCAAGCCGATCGCGCGGAATTCGACGAAGAACAAGCCTTGCAACACTGGCGGACTTTTCACATCAATATCAATAATGAAACCCGCCGCTTTTTATGTCTTATCAATTTAGACGACTACCGACTCGAAGCTACTTTAGCGAGGAACCACCGATCTGTCCGAACTGGATTCAGGATTTTCTCGTGGGGGTGATATCTATCTCTATGACTTGAATGCCAACAACCTGTCCCAACTAACTAACCACGACGGTGGATAATCAGCGGCTTTATACTTAAAATCCGTAGCTAACGTTGCACTTAGCCCAGGCCAGAGGTAGCTAAAATTGCAATCTAGAAGCAAAATAAGTCAAGAAACGCGAACCGATCGCCCCCGAGCGAGTGTGGAGAAAAGCAAAGTATGATACCGTAGGTTAAGTTGGGTGCTTTTATTGCCCTTCGCAGGTTGCGATCGCGCCCGTTTGAAGGATTCCCAATGCCTTGCCGAATTCTTTTTTTCGGTTTCCCGGCTGGGTGAATTCTGACCGTTGCTCAACTGTAATACCCCGTACATTGTCGCGAATAATGGTGAAAAATTATGCTCTGGTGCATGAATGGCTAACCCCTCATGCCACTGGAGGTTCGGAACTGGTGGTCAAAGAAATACTCAACATTATTGACGCCGACCTTTATGCCTTGATTGATTTTGAATCAACCAATCCCGACAGCTACCTGTTTAAGCGGGAGATCGGCACCACCTTTTTACAAAAGTTTCCCTTCGCGCGCACCGGGGTGCAAAAATATCTGCCCTTTTTACCCTTGGCGATCGAGCAACTGGATTTGCGGGAGTATGACGCGATCTTATCTTCTTCCCATGCCGTGGCCAAAGGGGTACTCGCCGCACCGCACCAGACGCATATCTGTTACTGCCATACCCCGATGCGCTATGCGTGGGATTTAACCTTTGATTATCTCAATCACAGTTCCTCGGGTCGGGGAATTCAGGGAATCTTGACGCGCTATTTGCTGCATCGCCTGCGCCAGTGGGATGCGATTTCCGCCAACCGGGTGGATTATTTTATTGCCAACTCGCAACATACCGCGCGTCGGATCTGGCGCTGTTATCGGCGAGAGGCGGAGGTGATTTATCCGCCTGTGAATGTCGATCGCTTTTCATTTCAACTGGACAAGGAAGAATTTTACCTGACGGTTTCGCGACTGGTGCCTTATAAAAAAATCGACTTAATCGTTCGCGCCTTTAACCAACTGGAAAAACCCCTGGTGGCGATCGGGACCGGGCCGCAGTTGGCCGAAATTCGGGCGATCGCCGGTCCTAACGTGCAAGTGCTGGGATCTCAGCCCGATGCGGTGGTGGAGGACTATATGGCTCGAGCCAAAGCCTTTGTCTATGCCGCCTGTGAAGATTTTGGCATGGCCTTGGTGGAAGCGCAAGCCTGTGGTACCCCGGCGATCGCTTATGGTGCAGGGGGGGCCAGGGAAACGGTACTGGATCTGCGGGAATATCCGCAAACTGGTACCGGGTTATTGTTTCCGGCGCAAACCGAAGCGGCGTTAATGGAAGCGGTAGAAACCTTTGAGGCGCTGCGATCGCAGTTTAACCCTCACCAAGCCCTCGCCCGGGCTTTACAGTTCTCCCCGAAAGTCTTTCAACAGCGTTACAAAACCTTCCTGGAATCTTGTGGCGAACCCGGGCATCCCTCCGGGAGGGAATAAAGCCAACCCCCGGCAGTTCACCAATGCAGGAAGGAGTTACAGATAATTAATTTCTAACACCTGCCCAGCGATCGCGGATCGATCCCCCCGAGGCGATGGAAACCCGAAGGGAAAAACGCCGGACAAGTCCCACAGGCACTTGGAAAGAGGCGATCGGGTCAACTCTGAAAGTCCCCTGTAATCTCCAGACGCAATGCAAATTGTCTGAAGGCTTTACAATCAGGACTGTGTGTGGTGTGAATTAGAGGAGTAAGATGACTGCCGATAGCCAACTCATCTCCGGCAAAATCATTCAGGCGGTTACGAAGCGTGCCTTTTGGCGAATCCTCGTTGGTATAGACGCAGAATTTGTCAAGCGGCTGTTCGACGTACTGTTTTCCCTGTGCGTTTTGATACTGTTTTCCCCAGTGTACGTAATTTTAGGGCTGCTGATTTACATCAGTTCCCCCGGACCCATCTTTTACCTGCAAGAGCGCGTGGGGAAAAACCATAAAAAGTTCGGTTGTATCAAATTCCGAACGATGGTGCAAAATGCCGACGAAATTTTGCTGGATCTTATGGAAACATCGCCCAATCTCCGAGAAGAATTTGAAGATAGCTTCAAGCTCAAGCACGACCCTAGAATCACCTGGATCGGCCATTTCTTGAGAATAACGAGTCTAGATGAATTCCCTCAATTCTGGAATGTTTTGAGAGGGGAAATGAGCGTGGTCGGCCCTCGTCCTTTAGTGGTCGAAGAACTTCCAAAATATGGGCGACATATTGATAAAGTGCTAACCATCAAGCCAGGAATTACCGGGTTGTGGCAAGTTTCGGGGCGAAACGACATTCCCTATCATCGGAGAATTCAAATTGACGTTTACTATGTCAATTTCCAGAACTTTTGGATGGATATGTGGATTATCTTGAAAACCCTAAAAGTCGTATTGTTCCCCAAAGATAACGGGGCTTACTAACCCCTAAAAATCTTAATAAACTGTGCCCGATAGACCGGGACAGTTTATTAAGATTTAGCAGCGACTTGCTGCAGGAAAAACCATGTTTTAACAAAGGGGGACATAGGGGAGCCAGTCGAAATCCCATAAACAAAGCGCCAATTCCTTCAGAAAAAGATAGGGAAAAGCTGGTTTAGGGCAATAGAACCCACCCGGAAACAGAAATCATTTGCGATCGCTCCTGCCCGAACCCGTCGCGCAGCCAAAGCTTTGTTAAATTTTTGTCAAACCCACACCGGAACTTCACATGAGGGTGAAGATTTCGCGGTAAACTGTTAATCATTTAAGACTCCGTGGAATCAAGATCGAGGGGAGTCGCGAGCGCTAGAGTTCCGGGCACAGCTTGGAACCCTAGGGTCCAACAGACCCAACGCCAACCGGAACTTCCCCCGAGGGTGAAGTAGCGCGGGGAGCAAAAAAACCCAATTTAATAAGTCCCCTCTCAGGAGCGCAAAGTAAGCATAGGGGCAGGAGGCAAGAGCAGGGAAAAATCCAGGGTGCTTGTCAGTCGAGCGACTGACGCGATCGCGCTCGATCGTCCTGCCCATCCAACCACAGATCTAGAGGAAAAATAGAGGATGACGGAACGCAAGCGGGCATTAATCACAGGCATCACCGGTCAAGACGGGTCGTACCTCAGCGAATTGCTGCTGGAAAAAGGCTATGAAGTTCACGGAATTATCCGCCGAACCTCCACCTTTAACACCGATCGCATCGATCACATTTACGTAGACCCCCACAAACAAGATGCCCGATTATTTCTGCACTACGGCGACTTGACCGATGGCGTCACGTTGCGCCGAATTCTCGAAGAAGTCAAACCCGTAGAAATTTACAACCTAGGGGCGCAATCCCACGTGCGGGTGAGCTTTGACGCCCCCGAGTACACCGTGGATACCGTGGCGATGGGAACCCTGCGCCTGCTCGAAGCGATTCGGGATTATCAACACCGCACCGGGATCCAAGTCCGCTTTTATCAAGCCGGATCCTCGGAGATGTTTGGCAAAGTGCAGGAAATCCCGCAAACAGAGACCACCCCATTTTATCCGCGCAGTCCCTATTCCTGCGCCAAAGTTTACTCCCACTGGCAAACCGTCAACTATCGCGAATCCTACGACCTATTTGCCTGCAATGGAATTTTGTTCAACCACGAGTGCGTCACGGCGCAAACCCCAGTCATCGTTCGCCAAGACGGCTTAATCGATATCCTTCCCATTGAAGATATGGTTCCCCATTCCAGGGAGGGGAACCCCGGCGATCGCCACACCACAAACCTCGTCCGGGGCGATCGCTTTCAGGTTTGGGATGCCAATGGCTGGACCGAAGTCACTTGCATGACCGCCACCTGGAATGGAGCCAACTGCCCCTCCCCGAAAGCCTTGCATCGGATTGCCGCTCCCGGAGCAGTTTACCATGCCACCAGCGACCACCGGGTGTTTGCCCGCCAAAACGAGCAAACCCTGGAAAAACCCGCCGACGACATCCAAGTTGGGGACTCCTTAGCCTTAATCCACCTTCCCCAACCTACCGAGCAAATCGATTTGACCGAAACCGAAGCCTGGTTGCTGGGAGTTTTGGCGGCGCGCGGGGAAGTGAGCGCATCGGGAAGCATCACCGTTACCCTGGCAAATCCTGCGGATCGCGATCGCCTCGCCGCCAGTTGGCGCAAGGTGACGGGGGGACAGATCGCGCCAAACCGTAGCGCCACCGATAAGATTCAACTGCAACTGCATGGCAATCGCGAATATGGTCGCTACATCTACGCTTCCCTTTACAGCAGTTGCGGTGACAAGCGGATTCCGAAGCGGATTTTAAATGGGTGCGATCGCGAACGACTGGCCTTTTTACAAGGATTTTATGGCTTAGATGAACTCCACCGCACCCCCACCGCCTCCCCGGTGCCCGAATTTCGCACTGCTTCTGCGGTGATGGCAGCCGGTCTGTATTGGATGGCGCTCACCACCCTCCACCAATCGGCGAGAATTGGCACGGAACAGCAAGAAGACCGACTTTACTATCGCGTCACCCTGAATTGTGCCGACGACCCCCACCCGGGCCAACCCCTCGATACAGTCGTCAAAGCCGACAAAATTAACTACACCGGTTGGCTATTTGACTTCGCCACCACCTCTGGCACCTTCCATGCGGGAGTGGGACAAGGATGGATCCACAACTCCCCCCGACGGGGTGAAACCTTTGTCACCCGCAAGATTACCCGGGCGGTGGCGCGCATCGTCGCCAAACAGCAGCAAAAACTCTACCTGGGCAACCTGGATGCCAAACGCGACTGGGGATATGCCAAAGACTACGTGCGCGCCATGTGGCTGATGCTGCAGCAAGACCAACCCGACGATTACGTAATCGCCACCAACGAAACCCACTCCATCCGGGATTTTCTCCAGTTAGCCTTTAATTACGTCAACCTCAACTGGGAAGACTATGTGGAGTTCGACCCTCGCTATCTGCGTCCGGCGGAAGTTGACCTGTTAATTGGCGACCCGGCGAAGGCGAAAAAACAATTAGGATGGGAACCCTCGGTGACGTTCGAGCAATTGGTCGCCTTGATGGTGGAAGCGGACTTACATGCCCTCGGCATCGAGTCTCCCACCGGGAAATCCATTCTCGATCGCGCCTTTATTCGCCAAGAAATCGGCCACCGCATGGTGGATTAATCGCGCCATTTAATACCGGGCAAATCCGAAGGAAAAGCGTGCCGAGTGGCGCTTTTCCTTCGCGATCGCGGCATACTCAAAGGAGCGCGCGCCTGGAACTTAGACTACAACATACTTGAGCAGCCCAGGGGATATGCAATGGAAAGCATCGATTTAAAAGACAAACGAATTCTGGTCACCGGGGGAGCCGGTTTTCTGGGTCGGCAAACTATCGACCAACTGTGCAAAGCCGGTGCCGATCGCGAAAAAATTACCGTACCGCGATCGCGCGATTATGACATCAGGAAAATGGACGCTTGCCAGAGTGTCGTCCAACAACAAGATATCATCATTCACCTCGCCGCTCATGTGGGAGGTATTGGCTTAAACCGGGAAAAACCCGCCGAACTTTTCTACGATAACCTAATGATGGGCACTCAATTAATTCATGCTGCCTATCAAGCAGGGGTGGAAAAATTTGTCTGTGTCGGCACTATCTGCGCCTATCCCAAATTCACCCCAGTTCCCTTTAAAGAAGAAGACCTCTGGAACGGCTATCCGGAAGAAACCAACGCCCCCTACGGTATCGCCAAAAAAGCCTTATTAGTCCAACTGCAATCCTATCGCCAACAATATAACTTCAACGGCATCTATTTACTCCCGGTTAACTTATACGGACCGGAAGATAACTTCGACCCGGGCAGTTCCCACGTCATCCCGGCGTTAATTCGCAAAGTCCACGAAGCACAACAACGGGGCGATAAAGAATTAGTGGTTTGGGGAGATGGCACCCCCAGTCGCGAATTTCTCTACTCCACTGATGCAGCAAGCGGCATCGTTATGGCCACTCAATCCTATCACAAACCCGACCCGGTAAATCTGGGCACCGGCCATGAAATTACTATCCGCGATTTAGTCGAACTGATTTGCGAGTTGATGGAATTTGATGGGGCAATTGTCTGGGATACGGACAAACCTAACGGTCAACCGCGCCGCTGTTTGGATACGGAACGCGCCAAACAAGAATTCGGTTTTACCGCTGAGGTAAGCTTTAAAGAAGGGCTTAAAAATACCATCGATTGGTATCGCAAGCATGCGGATTAATTCCCGGTTTCCGGTATCGGGAAATGAGTTAAAAGTTGGCTGATTTTTCAATGGTTTGGCGCTGACAATACTCCCGTTTCGAGCGGAGATTCCTCCGAAACGGGAGCGTTCGGGAAATTTGTTGAGCCAATTGTCAGCGGGTTGACTCGAAATTGGATAAACTGAGGAATCCGGTTTAAAATATGAGGGATAAAAATCTCGGTGTTAGACTTGTGAATGCGATCGACCCTAAACTGGAAAAAGCTCAACTGAGAGGGGATCTGCTACAGGTGCGAAAATCCCTCTCTGTAGAAGAATGGCGGGAGAAAAGCGATCGCCTAATATCCCACCTGCAATCTGCTGCTCAATTTACCCAAGCGCGAACCATTCTCGCTTATTTCAGCTTTCGCCAAGAACCAGACCTCAGCCCGCTGTTTATCCACCCCCACCACCAATGGGGCTTTCCCCGCTGTGTGGGCAAATCCCTGGTTTGGCATCGCTACTGTGCCGGCGATACCCTGACTAGGGGAGCTTTTGGCATTACCGAACCGAGCGCCGACGCGCCGCTGTTGTCCCCGGAGGCGGTGGATTTAATCCTAGTTCCGGCTGTGAGTTGCGATCGGCGCGGTTATCGGTTGGGTTATGGCGGCGGCTTTTACGATCGCTTTCTCAGTCAGAGCGCATGGGCCGACAAACCCACGATTGGCATTATCTTTGATTTCGCGTTTGTCCCCGAGTTACCCATCGAACCCTGGGACCGCCCCTTGCACGGCGTCTGTACCGAACGCGGATTGCGCTTCATTTCACAGCGATAAGCCTCACTTGCGCCCCTCCCGGGGGGGGTCACGCGACGGACGATTGTCCGTCGCGCCTCAACCACTCCCTTTCGTTGTCCATGTGGTCAAGAAAATACAATTACTATAATGTCAGGGACTCCGTAGAAACCAACCCCATGTCTAAAGCCAGGGGCTTGTACTTCTAACCACCTGACCAGCCTAA
>NZ_JAJENT010000778.1:0-7941 GCF_035615515.1 Phormidium sp. CCY1219 | reverse complement strand
CTTCTCTAATTTTATCATTTCCTCCTGAGTCTCTGTCAATATTCAGCCGCAAATTTTTTCGATGGAGTGCTTGACAAGGGGAGTTGACATCAGGTATAATTAACTCTTGTCTGCATCCATGACGTATATGCAATGCAAATATTGCTTAAGTCTCCTGCCGGCAGCTAGGACTTGTACTTCCCTCATTCTATCATTTCCTCCTGAGTCTTTGTCAATGTTCAGCCGCAAATTTTTTCTCAGTTAAGCCGCTTTTGCCTTTTGAGATGATTTGGGAGTTACGCAATTGGTGGGGAATTGCTCTCAATCTAGGTTGGGGTGGGCAAAATGCCTACTAGGCTTTATCGGAACGCCCCCCACACAGTCGCCTGAGTAATATTACGCATCGCCTCAGTATTTTCACGGTTATCGCAGAATTGAGTAGTTTGCCGGTAGTGGTGCGGCGGAACTTAATCTTATCTTTAAAGACAATACATTTAGCTTTACCAAAACTTTAAGTAGAATTGAAAGGAAATGTAGTATGCATTCC
The DNA here is from genome assembly GCF_035615515.1 of Phormidium sp. CCY1219. Classification (GTDB taxonomy): domain Bacteria; phylum Cyanobacteriota; class Cyanobacteriia; order Cyanobacteriales; family Laspinemataceae; genus CCY1219. The sequence goes on along the minus strand of NZ_JAJENT010000778.1, from coordinate 7,415 downwards.
ATCGCCCGTTCCTGTAGTGCTGCCATTGCGCCGTTAAACCACCGAGACACCGAAGCCCTCGAGGGCATTTTTGAAGCCTGTGACGGGGATCCCACGGGGGAACTCGAAGCGGTGTTAAGCCACTATTTTGGTTCTCGCCACCAGGGGAGAGGGAATCCAAAAGGAAAAAAGTTGTCAAAGCGAGAAAACTGTGATATAATAAGCAGCTTGGTGTAAAAAGCGAACTCCCGATGGAGGTCAAGCCCCCCATCGCCGCGACCCAAACTAAGCTAAAGTAGGGGGGTAAACACCTCAAGTTCAGATTCAGCTTATCAGCTTTGATTCAGTCTGAAACATTAGAACTCCTAGAATGGCCCCGTCTGTGCGAGCACTTGGCAACCTTTGCCGGGACGAAGCTGGGGGCGATGGCAGCGGAAACCCTGCCCATCCCAGAAAGCCTCGAGCAAACCCGAGAGTTGCTTTCGCAAACGCAAGAACTCTACGAATTGGAAAATCGCCTGTTGGGTGGACTGTCGTTTGAGGGCATCCAGGATATTGGCGATTCGCTCGATCGCGCCAATTTGCAAGGCATCCTCTCTGGGGAAGAACTGCTTGCCATTGCCACCACCTTATCGGGGGCGCGTCAACTGCGGCGAACAATCGACGCCCACGCCGACTTGTCGGCGCTCAATGGACTCATCGAAGATCTGCGAACCTATCCCGAAATCGAACAAGAAATCCATCACTGTATCGACGAACGAGGGAAAGTTGCCGATCGCGCCAGTGTGGAACTCGGCAACATTCGCGCCCGGATGAGGCACAACCGAGACCAAATTTACCAGCGATTGCAAAGCATCATGCAGCGCCAAGGCAATGCGGTGCAAGAGCAACTGATTACCCAACGCGGCGATCGCTACGTAATTCCCGTCAAAGCGCCGCAAAAAGATGCGATTCCCGGCATCGTGCAAGACACCTCCATGAGTGGAGCAACCCTGTATGTAGAACCCCACGCGATCGTCTCCCTGAACAACCAAGCGCGGGTTCTGCTCGCCCTTGAACGAACCGAAGAAGAAGCAATCCGGCGCGCCATCACCAAACGGATTGCCGAAGTTTCCGAAGATTTAGAAGAATTATTGGCGATCGTCACGATTCTGGATTTGGCTACAGCACGCGCCCGCTATAGCACCTGGTTGCAAGCAAACCCCCCGCATTTTCTTCAACGCGGGATACAAGATGAGGCACAAAGCGCTCAAAACCATCATTCCCCCGGGCAAACCATTACCCTGCGAGAACTGCGCCATCCCCTGCTAGTGTGGCAACAGCAACACGAACAAGGGCCAACCGTGGTGCCGATTAACGTCGTGATTCAGCCCCAGATTCGGGTAGTGGCGATTACCGGTCCGAACACGGGCGGGAAAACCGTGACCCTGAAAACCGTGGGATTAATCGCATTAATGGCCAAAGTCGGGTTATTCATCCCTGCCAAAGAACCGGTAGAACTGCCGTGGTTTGATTGGATTTTAGCCGATATCGGGGACGAACAATCGCTCGAACAAAGCCTTTCCACCTTTTCCAGTCACATTCGCCGCATTACGCGGATTTTCGAGACCATGACGCCGGAATCTCTGGTATTGCTGGATGAAGTGGGGGCGGGAACCGATCCGACGGAAGGAAGTGCCTTGGCGATCGCCCTGCTGCAACATCTGGCATCGCGGGCGCAACTGACCATCGCCACCACTCACTACGGCGAACTCAAAGCCCTGAAATACGAAGACGAACGGTTTGAAAATGCCTCAGTGGAGTTTGACGAAGCTACCTTGCAGCCCACCTATCGACTGCTGTGGGGCATTCCGGGACGATCCAATGCCTTGACGATTGCCCGTCGGTTGGGGTTAAATCCAGAGGTAGTGGATCGAGCGCAGAGTTTGGTAGCCCCCGGAGGGTCTCAGGAAGTCAACCAGGTGATTGCCGGGTTGGAAGATCAGCGCCGCGCCCAGGAAACGAAAGCGCGAGAAGCGGAAGATATTCTCGGCGAAACCGAACGGCTTTATCGGGAGGTATCGCAGAAGGCACAGTCCTTGCGCGATCGCGAATGGGAGTTGCAGCACTCGCTTGAACAAGCCATCCAAGCGGCGATCGCCGAAGCCAAAGCGGAAATTGCCCAGGTGATTCGTCGCTTGCAGCAAGGCAATGTTACCGGGAAAGATACCAACCAAGCCACCCAAGCGTTAAACGAAGTGGCGCAGCGGCATTTGCCCTCTCGCCAGAAACCGCCCAAACCGAAACCGGGATTTAAACCGCAAGTGGGCGATCGGGTTCGCATCCCGCAAATCGGCCAAACGGGCGAAGTGCTGAGTGTTTCCGAAGGCGATCGCGAAGTTACCGTGCGGTTTGGTTTAATGAAAATGAACGTTTCGATGAGCGAAATCGAGTCCTTGGAGGGGGAAAAAGTGGACATGCCCGCCAAAAAACCCGCTGCTGCCTCCGCCACCAAGGTATCCGCCGCTTCGGAAACGCTCAGTCAGAAACCGCCGGCACAAGCGCCCACCGTCCGGACGTCTAAAAATACCATCGATTTAAGAGGAAGTCGGGTTGCCGATGCCGAAATCCAACTCGAACAGGCGATCGCCGAACGAATTCCCGTGGGCGGTACACTGTGGATTATTCACGGCAAAGGCACCGGCAAACTCCGTGAAGGAGTCCATCAGTTCCTCAAACAACATCCGCAAATCGACCGCTACGAATTGGCTAGCCAAAAAGAAGGCGGTACGGGTGTTACCATTGCTTATCTCAAATAAGGGCAAAAAATGGAGAATTAAACATTAATAATTCCTCCCATCAAATGGCTCGATTTTATCGGGAAATTATCTTCCCTTTTGCGATGATTTACCCTAAGTAGAGACGCGATTTATCTCGTCTCTACAAGGGGGATTTCCACTGTAAAGATGCAAAAGAATTTGCACCGTTGATTATCGGCTTCAAAGCAATGTCTACCGTTGTTTTATTTCCTCCTCCACTATGCGCCCGATTCTGAACATTGCCACGGCGGGCAAATCCAGCCAAAAACCTGCAAAAACCGCACCCGGGAATATCGCCGAAGTGCAGCAGGAGTTGGGATTGCCGAATGCTCCCGCACCCGCACAGCTCGATAATATCAAAGCTCAGCTCGATTTAGTATTGCTGGCCCTGGAATGCTTGGCGGGAATTGGGTCCGAAGCCATATTAAAAGCGGCAGCGGATTTGCAGCTAGAACCGATGGCAATGGATCGGGTCTCCTTGTGGAGATTGCGGCAGTCGAATCCCCTGAGAAAAAGTCAGGGAGGAAGAAAAAAGTTAGATGTGGAAGAAGCGCGATCGCTGGTATTAATTATCTGCCATCTCGCGAAAGAAAATCACGAATTAATCCGCCGTGCTGTTGCCTTGCTCGAACAGCTAACCGAACAAAACAAACCGCCCCATTCCACCTCTCTTTTAGGCGATTTTATCGATAATTTCTGCAATACCTATCAAGAACGAATGGACAATGGAGAAGACACTAATCCGGAAGTTTTGACTCATTTAGCGCTAAAACTGCTCATTGATTTGCTCTTTTACGGCGGTCCAAACGGTCATCGGCGACTCTGGTTAGCGCTTATCGATCGCTCGGTTCGTGGATGAGTTTTGCCGCGATCGCTCCTGGACGTTCCATACGCTTTAACATACCCCATTCAACCCTATCTCATGCCTTCGTTTAATTCGGTCTTGCGACGGTACACGCCCCCCACTTGTACGTTAGAAATTCAGGGGAAAACTTCGCCCCTCTCCAAATGGACGGGTAAACCCGCAGTGCAACAATTAACCTTTAAACTCAGTTTTGATGCGCCGCAGTTGCCCCAAGAAAAACAAGTGACAATTCGCGGCGACGGGCAAACCCTCGATGAATTATATCAAGCGGTTACCACTTACGTCCAAGACTTTGTAAAGCAATCTCCCCCGCGATTGAATGCCAGTTATTTGGTTTCCGAACCCGATTCGGCACTCTCGGTGTGGGATACCCAAACCAAAGACTCGGAACTGAAGACAAAATTACAATCTCAGACGGAGGTGATGGGGGAAAATGGCACAACCCTTCCATCACCGCCAGAGACTCCCGAGGCAGAGGATGGCGCAGGGGGGATTCGGTTAAAACCGCGCGGGTTGGTCTCCCATGACTTATATTTAGGACAACTCGCCACCCCACAAAGCGGGTCAGTTGTCAACCTCGGTACCCTGCAATTATTTGACCTCGCCACAGCACTGGATTCCTATGGGGCAGATTTATTGGCGCTGCCGACTTGGGAACCCGCAAAACCCGGGAAATCCCCTGCATCTTGGTGGAAAGTGGCAGCGATCGCCTTATTTACCGCCGGCGTTAGCGCCTCGGTACTCAAACTCCTGAGTCCCCCCCTGATGGAAAGCAATGTCGCCACATCAACTCAGGAGGAACTCACCGCCGTCTCTCCACCCCCCGCACCGGCACCCCCACCACCCTCGCCGCCAGCAGAAAGCAATTCTCCCCTTGCGCCGACTCCCTCCACGCCGACAGCGGAATCCGTTACCCCTCCATCCCCCACACCGACACCGCAGTCGGCGCAACCCCAATCTGAGGCATCTGAGTCCCCTTCTGAGGTAAACCAACAGAGGCGATCGCAACCCCAGTCTGAGGCATCTGAATCCCCCGCCCAGGGGAACCAACAGCGGCGATCGCAATCGGCATCTACCACCACTGCGCCACCCACAGTACCGCCGCCCCCGCCTACCACTGTGCCACCAGTACCGCCGCCCCTCTCCTCCAATACCACGCCGCCTCCATTACCGGAGATGGGCGATCGGCCCACCACTGCGCCTCCGATTCCGGACCCCCCAGAAGAAGTGCGGACAGAATTTGAAATCATTCCCGCAGACCCCTCCACCACTGCGCCCCCCATTCCTTCCCCCCCACCGGTCATGCCTCCCCTGGATGCAAACCCTCCCTCGGAACTCGATGCCCCCATCAGCGCTGCACCTCGCACGCCACCTATGCCGACGTCAGATATCCCGGTTCCTAGCATCGGAAGCGACGAACCGCCCCCGGTACCGATACTCGACATCGAACCCTCCCCGGAGATTCTCGAACCGGAAGACTTGATTTCCACCGCCGAGGGGATAGATGTTACTGGGTTGAAAGCGCCGCCTACAGAGATGTCGGGGGATGCACAGGAGAGGGAAACGCCAGCAGCGGCGATCGCCCCGGAACCCAGCGCACCGGCAAGGGAAACCGACGCTTTATTTAACGAACCGCCCCAATTAGCGCAGGCAAAGGCGTATTTTCAAGAAAACTGGCAACCGCCACCTGACTTTGAGGAGACGTTGCAATACATCCTGCACCTCAATCCCGATGGTTCCATTGAGCGGATCGTCCCCCTCGGCGTTGCTTCTAAAATGCAAATCGAACTCAGCGGGGTGCCTTTGAACGGCAAACCCTTTGTCTCCTCCTTACCTGACGGGGAAACCCTCCGCATCCGCGTGGTTCTCGAACCGGAGGGCAGAGTCCAAACGTTCCGGGAATAGCATTTCCCTGCAATTGCGCGATCGCCCCCCAACTCCACCCCCCTGGCCCACCCCCCAGGGGGGTTTTTCCTCTCGCGATCGTCTCCAGCAAATTTCTTTCAAAAAAAATAAAAATTTTTATCCACATCTAGTTTGCATATTTACTCGATTACTCCCACTTCCCCCCTCGTTCCCAGGCTCAGCCTGGGAACGCGCCTTCCGAGGCTCAGCCTCCTTCTCCAATTCCAATGCCTAACCCCCCCTCACCTGACTGAAAACCTCACTCACCGACCCCAAACAAACCTACAATTTAGAAGCCGTAGCGGTCATCAAGCGTTTATCCGAGACCCTGTCAAACATTAGTAAATTAATGCAAACTAGATGTAATAAAAATCCTAAAAATCCCAAAAATTTACAAAATTCAGCGGGGTGGGGGGTGACACCCCTCATTTTTATGCTATATTAATTTCAGTAGATGCACCCTGATGGCAAGCGCCCAACTTGTTGGGCGTTTTTTTTTGCCCATTTTTATCCCCCCGGGAGGAATGAAGGGGGGTAAGGGAAAGCGCCACTGGAATCCCCAACCCAGCACAGTTCTGGTTGCAACTCAGTAATTTTTGCCCCCCTCAGCGCCGCGATCGCCTCTGGAACAGCGGGGAAAATTGCACTTCGAGCTAACATAAAAACAGACTTAACAATCTCGGCAAGGTGTTTGCTTGCCACTTACCCAAACTCTCAACAGATGATTTCTATAGAAGACGTAACGGCGGCATTCGATCGCAAAGACTATCGAGAAGTCGCCAAATTACTCAAAGCGTTACGCAAACAATCGCCCCAGAATCCTTGGGTGGGATTTTATATTGGCAAATACTATGAAGAAACGGGAAAGCTAGACGCCGCCGAAAAAGCTTACGGAAAAGTGTTGCGCGAGATAGGGAATCCAAAAGTGATTTCCCAAGCACGCGCTGGGTTAAAGCGGGTGGAAGCGATACCGAAAGAACGACGAAAGCAAGCGATCGCTCAAGCGAAACAAGACCCCACTCAGCTCAAACCGGGTTTATTGGTTCTCGAACCCATCAATCCGGACCGCAAAACCGAACTCGCCAAGCAATTCGCGCGGATTATGCAACTCCAACCCTATTCGGCGCGGTTGCTGCTTCCCACGCGCAGTTGGCGCATGTACCGTACTGGTGCGATCGGGGAATTGCAGGTATTTGTCAGGGAATTGCGCCAAGTTGGCATTCCCTGTTTTTGCGCCACTCTCGAACAAATCAATCGCCTGCGCGTCTTTCGCATCAACTATTTTGAAACCCTATCTCCCCACGCAACGGTGATTTGCAAAAATGAAGCGGACCAACAGGGCAAATTACCTTTTAAATGGTCAGAAGTCAGTCAAATCGTCTCGGGAATATTGCCGATTTTTAAAGAAGTGGCGGTGGAAAATCACCGTCGCACTCAGGTGAATTACAAGCAAGAAATTCACGAATATATCGGCGTCATGGATTTGCACCTGCATGGGCGAGGTTGCATCCTGCGCCTGTGCGAAGATAGCTACGAGTTTGATAATGGCTATTCTTTCATCCCCGCTGACGATAAGTCGGGCAAACGGTCCAAATCGGCGATTGATAGCATGAGTATGCACCTGAAATGGCAAAGGTTAGTCAAACATATCCAGCAACAATTGCCACAGGTAAATATGGTGTCGGATTTTACGCCGTTTGCTGAAACGGCTATCCCTGAAGAAGATATGCTAGAGCGCATCAAACCCCATCTGGATTTGTTTCGCTTTGCACCGAGTGTATGGGACAATGCGTTTGCCCTTTACAGTGGGTTAGTCTTTCTCAAACCCAGTTTGTAAGCGCTTCGGACCGGCGCTTTCATTTCCCAGG
>NZ_JAJENT010000777.1:0-64507 GCF_035615515.1 Phormidium sp. CCY1219 | reverse complement strand
GGAGAAAGGAGAAAGGAGAAAGGAGAAAGGAGAAAGGAGAAAGGAGAAAGGAGAAAGGAGAAAGGAGAAAGGAGAAAAGAGAAAGGAGAAAGAACAAAGAACAAAGGACATTGGTGGGTTTATAAAATACCCGATTATCTACTTTCCGGTTATTGATAGCTTATGAGGATAGTAAAGATGAAAAACGATTGTTTGACATCGGTGGGAATTGCAGGAATCGCATTGATAGCAATTCATTTACCGCTAACCGCACAAATAGTGCCCGATGGAACCCTGCCGGAAAACACAATAGTTACACCAGAGGGAAATACCGTCATTATTGAAGGAGGCACAGAGCGCGGGAGCAACTTATTTCATAGCTTCGAGGAATTTTCCATACCCACAGAAGGGACAGCATTTTTTAATAATGCTCGGCAAATTCAAAATATTTTTACGCGGATTACCGGGGGGAGGGTTTCCAGGATTGATGGGATACTGCGCGCGAACGGGAATGCGAATTTATTTTTACTCAATCCCAACGGAATAACCTTTGGGCCGAACGCGCAACTGAACATCGGCGGGTCATTTTTTGCCTCAACTGGAGAGAGCATTACCTTTGCAGACCAGACCCGGTTTAGCGCCACAGAAAATAATCCGCAACCCCTGCTTACCAATAGCGTACCGATTGGCTTGGGATTGGGTTCAAATCCGGGGAATATTGTCAATGAATCCGTCAGCACCAACGCCGAGGGTAAAATCGTGGGATTGCAAGTGAACCCGGGGGAAACAATTGGATTGTTTGGGGGGAATATTTTATTACCGGGAGGACACTTAAATGCGCCGGGAGGAGAGCTTCAACTGGTATCTGGGGGCAATAGAAATTGGGAAATTGGAATGGGGGAAAATGGTGCGTTAGAGGCCACTGACGACCCTAACGCGCGAGGAAGCATCCAACTGTGGGGACAAGCGGCGGCAAATACTAGTGGAATTGGTGGCGGTGATATTGCAATCGAAACAGGCATTCTATCCGTGCGGGATGGCTCCCAAGTTGCGGCGATTACCGAAGGCGCGATCGCGGGAGGCAACATCAGGGTAAATGCCACGGAAAAAGTAGAAGTCATCGGCACTTCTCCCGACGGGTTAAGCGTTTCATCGATTTCATCACAGACTGTGGGACAAGGAGATGCGGGGGACTTGAGCGTAACCACGAGAGAATTGCAGGTGGATAATGGCATTATTGCCGCCACCTCATTTGGAACGGGAAACAGCGGCAACTTGAGCATTCGTGCCACAGAGTTAGTGGAACTCAGGGGCGGAGTATTTCGCGCAGATCCGTTAGGATTGGCGAATGCGGCGGGTGCGGCGGGGGATGCGGGAGAGCTAACTATTGAGACGCGGCGGTTAGTGGTGCGAGATGGTGCGGTAGTGATTTCGGGAACGCGCAGCAGCGGTGCAGGGGGAAATCTGATTATCCGGGCGACGGAATCGGTGGAAGTCAGCGGGACATCACCGAATAATGCGATCGCCAGCAGCATTGTTTCCGCCGCCACCGACGGACCGGATGCCTTGCGCGAGCGATATGGCCCGAGTATTGTCAGCGGATCGGCGGGTAACGTGACCCTGGAGACCCAACAACTCATCCTTCGCGATGGTGCAGTGATTTCCACCAGCAGCGACGGTAGCGGCGATGCGGGAAACCTGACCATCCGCGCTGCGGAACGAGTAGAAATTAGCGGTAGCGGTGGACGAGGAGAATTTCCCAGTAGCCTCGTCAGCGACACCACTCAAACGGGTGCAGGCGGGGATTTAAGCATTACCACCGGACAATTTTTACTGTTACCGGGGGCAGTGGTTTCCGCGCGGTCTTTTGGCAGTGGTGACGGAGGGAATTTGACCCTGAATGCCAGCGACTCGGTGGAACTGATTGGCAGTGGGTTTGAAACTTTTCAACAAACCTTTATTGCGGGGGCTTTAGCGGGAGAATTGAAGCTGGGACAGTTAAGCAATGGGTTATTTACGGGAACGGCTGGAGAGGGAGCGTCAGGTTCGTTGCGAATCGACACTGGCAGGTTAATTTTACGAGAGGGGGCGGCGCTTTCCACGAGTACGTTTGGCGCGGGTTTGGGCGGAAAGTTGACTGTGAATGCCACGGAAAGGGTGGAGAGCGAGGCATCGGGGTTGTTTAGTGGCAGTTTGGGAACTGGGGCGGCGGGCAATATCGAGATGAATGCTCCGCAGTTAATTTTGCGCGATGGGGCACAACTCTCGAGCGTCACTTTGGGGGTGGGTCAGGGAGGAAATATCAACCTGAAAATACCCGATACCCTGGAAGTGCGAGTCACGCCGGCGGGAAGCTTGGTTGCCACGGGGATTTTTAGCAATACCATTGGGGGGACGGGAAAGGCGGGAGATATTACGATTGACACCGGACGATTGACTTTGACTGCTGGGGGACAGATATTAACCAATAGTGGGGCGATCGCCAGAAGTGGAGCGATTCCCCTGGGCGGCCCTGGGGGAAATTTAATCGTCAATGCCAGGGAATCCGTGGAGCTGAGCGGGGTGGCGGAGGATGGTCGAGTCGCCAGTGCATTGGGAACTTCTACCTTTAGCGGTGCGCCGGCGGGGAGCTTGAGGATTTCCACGCGATCGCTCGTGGTGCGCGATGGGGCGGGCGCTTTTGCATCGACTGAGGGGGCGGGCGCTGGGGGCAGTTTAACTGTGAACGCCTCAGAGGCTATCGAGTTAAGCGGCACTTCCAGCCTAGGGCGGTTTCGTCGCAGTGGGTTGTTTGCTACCTCTGGCAGCGATTTGCTACCCCTGGCGGCGAGCGGAATGGCGGGGGATTTGGAAATTAACACCGATCGCCTGCAGGTGCGAGAGGGGGCAGAAATCTCCGTCAACAGCGTGGAGTCTGGCGATGCGGGTACTCTGTCGGTGAATGCGGGGGCGATCGAATTGCAAGCAGGCGGCGCGATTAATGCTGGTACGGTGGGCGGTACTGGGGGGAATATTACTCTGGAGGCTCACAGCCTCGAGTTGCGCTTTGGGAGTAGCATTACGACGGATGCGGGGAATGCGGATGGGGGGAATATTGGGATTGATGTGGAGACTTTGGTGGCTTTGGAAAATAGCGACATTACGGCGAATGCTCTGGTGGGGCGCGGGGGTCGAGTAGCGATCGCCGCAGAAGGGATTTTTGGCACGCAGTTTCGCGATTTTCCTACCTCCGAAAGCGATATCACCGCCAGTTCCGAACTCGGGGCGCAGTTTAGCGGGACGGTGGAGATTAATACGCCGGATGTGGATTTACTGGAGGGATTGGCTCAATTAGCTACAGAGTTTGTCTCTCCCGAGACGGTGGTAGCAACGAGCTGTCTGGCACGCGGTTCTCGCGATCGCGGCAGTTTTACACTCATCGGCACCGGTGGAATTCCCGCTACCCCTGACAATGCACTTTCGGACTCTTATGCGGTGACGCAGGTGAGAGGATTGAGGGAGATGGCTGGGGTTTCGCAAGCCACCCCAGGTCGGGTTACTTCTGTCTTTGCGGAGGAATGGGGTGTCGGGCAATTTTCTCGCGATCGCCGCTCTTGGAAAGTCGGGTTGGCAATTCAAGAAGCAAATGGCATCCAAGTCACGGAGGATGGTCGCACCCTCCTCGGCATTCTACCGCAGCATCGCCCTGAAGCACCCTCTCTACACCTGTGCGAACCTGATGATAATTGACAGTTGACAATTGACAATTATCAATTATCAATTTTGCGTTTCTAATGAGGTGCTAATCGGGGATTTTGGCAGCACAAACCAGGGTTTGGAGTTAGAGCGCTCAATTGCTGTTCTAGTTCCTTGTTTAACTGGCAAGTTAGAATCGCAGAAGCTTGCATGAGCGATCGCGAGCCGGTATGGAGAGACCCTTTGGTTGAATGAGACAATCGATTTAAGGTGTTGAGAATTTGAATGACACGGATCCCGCTGCTGAAAAAAGTTATGGCGCGATCGCGCAGGGTGCGTAGGGTGCCTGATGCGGAGTCGGGATGAGTTGGGTCATGGCAAAACTGGTAAGAACTGCGTCACGCACTCTAGAACAATGGCGTGGGCAAGCGATGTCCGTGCCTATCGTTGCCGCATTGGTAGTCGCGATGCGCTTTGCTGGGTGGTTGCAGCCTTTGGAATGGGCGGCTCTCGATCGCTTTTTCCAGTGGCGACCCCCCGAACCGAGGGATGACAGAGTAGCGATCGTGGGGATTAACGAGTCGGATATCAATGCGATCGGCGATTGGCCGATTCCTGATGGCGTACTGGCAGAGGTTTTGACAGAAATCAAACAACAGCAACCCCGCGCTATCGGATTAGATATTTATCGCAATTTGCCGGTGGAACCCGGGTACGAGCGTTTGGTGCAGGTGTTCGAATCTACGCCGAATTTAATTGGGATTGAGAAGGTGGTGGGGGATGAAAATGGCGAAGGCGTGGCAGGTCCTCGGGTTTTGAAAGAACTGGGTCAAGTGGGGTCGAATGACGTGCCGGTGGATGGGGATGGCAAAATTCGCCGGGGATTGCTGTTTGTGAAAGCGCCAGATGGCAGGGTTTTGGAGAGTTTGGGGTTGAGATTGGCTCTGATTTATCTCGATGCCTCCAGAATCGAACCAAAAGCGGCAGATGTGAATCCGGATTACATGCAGATTGGGGATGCGGTGTTTCGTCAGTTTCAACCCAATGATGGCGGTTATGTGGAGGCGGATGCAGGGGGATATCAGATTATTTTTAATTTTCGGGGCGGGGCGGGGAGTTTTGAAATGGTGTCTGTGATGGATGTGCTGGAGAAGAGGATACCGCCGGATTGGGCGCGCGATCGCATCGTGTTGATTGGGCCGACGGCGGTGAGTTTGAATGATTTTTTTGATACGCCTTACAGCAGTCGGTTTTTTGGTGCGTCTAAACAGACGACGGGGGTGGAGATTCAGGCAAATTTAATCAGTCAGATTTTGAGTGCTGGGATAGAGGGTCGCGCTTTGATTCGGGTGTGGGACGATGTTGCCGAGGTGCTGTGGATTTGTGTGTGGTGTTTGGTGGGTGGTGTGTTAGGTGGAAGTTTGGTGCGCTTTCGTTTGCTGGGGGGAGTGGTGTTGGCTGTTGGGGTGTTGGGGGGGAGTTCATTTGGTTTGTTTTTGCACGGGTGGTGGGTGCCGGTGGTGCCGCCATTGCTCGGATTTGGAGGGTCGGTGGTGGTGATGGTGGCTTATGTGGCGTCTGTGGAGCGCCACGAACGCGAAGTTGTGATGAATTTGTTTGGGCGTCACGTGACGCCGCAAATTGCTGAGGCGATTTGGCGCGATCGCCATCAAATTTTGAAGGAAGGTCGATTGTTGGGGCGCAAGGTTCGGGCAACGGTTTTGTTTACGGATATTAAGAATTTCAGCAGCATTGCTGAGGAGACGGATGCAGAGCTGCTGATGTGTTGGTTGAATGAGTATATGGAGGCGATGGCTGGTTTGGTGCTGGAATATGGGGGGGTGGTGGATAAGTTTATTGGGGATGCGGTGATGGCGGTGTTTGGGGTGCCCATCGAGCGCACCACCGAGGAGGAAGTCGCAGCAGATGCGATCGCGGCAGTGTCTTGCGCGGTGGCGATGGCGAAAGCGTTGCGATCGCTCAATCAGCAATGGCAAGCGCGCGGATGCCCGATTGTCACTATGCGAGTGGGTATCGCTACTGGGCCTGTGGTGATTGGCAGCCTCGGCAGTCGCGATCGCGAAGACTATACCACCATTGGCGATAGCGTCAATGTCGCCGCCCGTCTGGAAAGTTATAACAAAGCTTTGGAAGGAGGCATTTGCCGGATCCTGATTAGCGAAGGTACTTATTCCTACATTCGAGATAAGTTCCGCACCCACTTCCTCGGCAGTGCCCTTTTAAAAGGACGTCAGCAACCCGTCACCCTCTATCAAGTCTTGCTTGATGAGGGGTTGTGAAACAGGCTTCTCCAATACCCTGTCAGTGATTTCTGCTTCACATTCTATGCTGTACAAACAGAGACTTGCACCCGCCATTCTCTCCCCTTTTTATTTAAAAAATGCGATAAAATCCAACATTTTAGAACACTTAAAATGCTCGAAAATCGCGAAATTTTATATTGAATTCCGGCAAAATAATTATCGATTAAACCCAGCTAAACTCGTTGAAAAAACTCCCTTTTTCATGCTTTCCGGTTAGAGAGGATTCCCGGTTGCGCCTCCTGTAGAGACGCGATCGGCGCGCGTCTTTGAGGCGAGTCGGGGAGACTAACTCTAACCTCTCTCTATCGAAAAAGGGTATAAGTAATTTCTCTAGCAGTTTTTAGTTCTGCCCCAAGCAAGTGCGGAAAAACTTCCGATAAAGGATGAAAAAGCCGCCGGAAAAGCTTAACTTACTTTTCAGGCATTTTGGGCTAAGATAGTGTAAAATACAGAGATAAGGGTGTAAGCTAGCCCATTTTTCTCGTTAAAATTACGGAAGATATGGGCAACAGTTGGACTGATAAATGTGCGATGTTAGGACAGGGTAAGCTTGGTGCGATCGAGCAGATTTCAATTTACCATTGATAGAGTTTAAAAGGAGTCTAATTTTATGAGGTTTGTGCGCCTATTGGTTAGCGTAGCAACCGTTACTGCATCCATGACGCTGATGCAGACGGGGATGACAATAGAAACAAGCTTAAATGAGAAATCGGGGCACCCCTGGGTTCATTTAGGGGGAAGCGCGCCTGCGGTGGCATTGGAACCCGAACTGAGTTATAAACCTCCCGGGGACTTAGATGCGCCGGAGACGAGTCGAGGGACGGGGTCGCGCGGATGTAACGATTCGGTTGCAGTGGGGCTGACCTTGCTGGTTCCGGACAATCACGTGGGCGTAACCGCTTCGGGACATCCGAGCTTTTATTGGCATTTGTCGGAGCAAAGTTCGGCGGATATGGAGTTTGCACTGGTAGAAGCCGGGGTCCCCACCCCAATTTTCACGCAAAAAATTGCTGGGGCACCGACGGGAATCGTGGAAGTTGCGATGCCGAAAGACTTGCCCGAGTTGGAAGAGGGGAAAACCTATCGCTGGTCCGTGAGCGTGCTGTGCAATGAAGAACGGCGATCGAGCGATGTGTTTGCCCAGGCGTGGATTAAGCGAGTTGCGCCCTTAGAGTTAGAAGCGGCGGGGGAATCCCCTAGCGAACCCACAGCAACCGGGAGCGATCGCCAGTTGGCCTCAGTGTACGCACAAGAGGGCCTATGGTATGACGCTCTCAAAGCGATTTCCAGCGCCTATGAAGATTCGGCCAACGATAGGGCGATCGCCTTAGAGCGCCTTTCCTTACTCGAACAAGTGGGATTAAACGAAGTCGTCGCCCAAGAGCGAGAACGGATCGCCAGCACCAACTAACCCCCTTCTCGGATGGAAACAGCTTAGGTTCGCGATCGCGCCAGACCCAGGCAGCATCACCGATTATTCGGCATGCTGCCGATTTTTATGGCTGAGAAACTCGCGCAGACGCAACAGATTCACCGTATGGCTCAAACTGAGTGGCAGCAAGGAAACCCCTTCCAAACGAGACTGCACCCAACCCTCGCCCCAGTACCACTCGTGAAACCCATCAATTCCCTGACTCAACAACACTCGCAAACAGTGGGGTTCGGCGCGATCGATGCGGTGGTGAATTAAAACAGGCCCGATCGCGCTGGTGTAACTCAATCCTTCATAAAGCTGCTCTGGCAGCTTTTCGCGGGTGCGTTGCGGCCATAACCACTCCTGCAACTGTTCCGGACGCAGGATACTATCCCGGATCGCCGTTGCAGGTGCGTCCACTTCAATTCTCAGGCTGGTTTGTTGAAAAGTCCCTAACATAGATCGGCTCAGCTTATCCGCCAGTGGAAGTCATTTTTTTCAGTATGCCATTCCCCCATACCGAACGGGGAGAAAAACTCCTCATCCCACCCCCGATCGCCCCCTCCTACCCAGCGGGACTCTTACAATATAAAAAGGTGACTTGTTAAGAATTGTAAGGTTTTTGCATGGCAGATCAACTGATTAGAGCCACGGCGGCTGAGGGCGGGATTCGAGCGGTGGGAGTCATTACCACGCGCCTAACCGAAGAAGCGCGCCAACGGCACCAGCTCTCCTATGTAGCCACAGCGGCTTTAGGACGCACCATGTCCTCCGGATTGCTACTCGCCTCCAGTATGAAGCGCCCGGGTTCGCGGGTCAACCTGCGCGTCAAGGGAGAAGGACCCCTCGGAGGCATTCTCGTAGATGCCGGTTTAGATGGCACAGTACGCGGTTATGTCGATCGCCCGCATGTGGAACTGCCCCCCAATGCGAAAGGAAAACTGGATGTGGGCGGTGCCGTCGGTCCGGGATATCTCTATGTGGTCCGAGATGTGGGATATGGCTACCCCTATTCCAGTACCGTGGAATTGGTCTCTGGAGAAATTGGCGATGATGTGGCCCATTATCTGGTGACATCGGAACAAACCCCCTCCGCATTGGTGGTGGGCGTGTTTGTGGAAGCCAAAGGGGTACAAGCTTCCGGTGGCATTTTGCTACAGGTGATGCCAAAAGCCGCCGAGGATTTAGAACTGGTGGAAACCTTGGAATCGCGCGTGGCGAGTCTGTCGGGATTTACACCGTTGTTGCAAGCTGGTAAATCCTTGAGCGAAATTTTGACAGAACTGCTTGGCGACATGGGGCTGGTTATTTTACCGGAACGCCAGATGGTGCGCTTTCACTGTGGTTGCTCGGAAGAGCGGATGTTAAGAGCGTTGAAATTGTTGGGCGAAGACGAACTGCAAGACATGATTGAAAAAGATGATGGCGCTGAGGCGACTTGTCATTTTTGCGGGGAAATTTATACCGCCAGCAGCGATCAACTCGCCGACTTGATTGTGGCACTGCAGGCAGAGTCCTAATCTGGGGTCTGGAGGGGGGCATATCCGCCATTGAACGAGATTCGCCGCACTCTCTTTTTCTCCCATAGCAGGTGGAGGAGCATTCATAAGCGGATCTGGTCTGTGTTGGCGGGCGATCGCCACAGGTCAGACCCCTCCTACCCGCCCTTGCGCCCACCCACACCGGCTTTCCCGCCCTGGGGGAAACCCAAGTGAATTCCCCCTCGCTTCACAAAGCCGAACTTGCCCACAACTTTACCACGGTGAGGTTTTCTGTCTTGCTCGGATAGTTATCAAAAGCGAATCCTCTAGAATAAGTTTAAATCTGCTTTCCTCCTTGCACATTTCCACCCCCCCCGGTTAACAATCTAGGGGGAGAAAAATTGGAAAATTGTAATGGATATGGTAGGAGCGATCGCCCGCGAATTGCGGGTAGGGATCGGCTTCCCAGGGTGGCTCATCTACTCGTAGTTAAATCAACAGCGCCTTAGTCAACCACCGGAAAAGTGGCTGGCAGCAATGTAGATTCTCCTAGAGGCTACAGTGAATTCTCAAATGCTCGGTTCGGTCGAGACCCCTAGCTTAAATCCCATGTACAATGGGTGTGACTTGACTCAGGCCGAATGGTATCGGCTCAACGTCAGTCTCGGCACGCGGGATCGGAAAACTGTGGCCGCGATCGCAACTGGCGCGATCGGGGGTTTGAACGTCCCAAAGGTACACCACATGCGGTTCGGGTGAGCTATGACAAAAGATCGCGAAATTCCAAAGCACTGGCCGATCGAAAGGTCTTCGGAGGCGGGAAATCATCCCCGAGCTGCGAATCCTTTCTCCTCGTCATCACGGTCCGCAGGTGGGGCTGGTGGTGCGGGTCGCGATCGAGATTCCCGCCGCGATCGCTCCCCCAAAAACCGCCGCGATCGCGACTCGGAAACTCCCCACCGCGCCGCCAGCAGTCCTCGGACATCCCAAGGAGAACAGATGGGCACCCGGGTGTTGAAATGGCTGACAAGCTGGCAACTCTGGGGACTGTTTACATTGGTACTCTGTGGCTCCCTCGGGGGCGGCGCGCTGATGATGCTGTTAAAACTTCCCGCTGTGCCGAATTGTAACAATAATCAATGGGGCATGATCTCGGCTTCGGAGCATATGTATTGCGCCCAAAAAGCAGCATCCGAGCAAACGGTTGAGGGGTTGCTCGAAGCGATCTCCCAAGTGAATCAACTGCCCCAAGATCACCCCCTGCGTCCGGAATTAAATCGTCAAATCCAAAAATGGGCAGAACAGTTGTTGGATTTGGCAGAACATACCTTCCAGGAGGGCAAGCTCACCGAAGCGATCGCCACCGCCCGACAGGTTCCGAGCAATACTGAAGCCGCTCAATTAGTCGAAGAACGCATCGAACGCTGGCAATCGATTTGGAATGAAGCGCAAGAAATTTATAAAAAAGCCGAGTCCGAGTTGGAAAAGGAAAACTGGGGTCAGGCTATTCGCTTGATGAGACAATTGACCGTGGTGGGCAATACTTACTGGGAAACCACCAAGTACGATGCGCTCAATCAGTCTATCGAAGCGACGCGAAAAGAAGGTCAAACCCTCGATGAAGCCCGCAATCTGGCAGAAAAAGGAGAACTCAAAGATATCTTAGAAGCGATAAAAGTTGTCGAGGAAATCGAGCCAAGCAGCAAATTATATAAGAAATCTCGCTCTCTAGTTGCCGAGTTTGCCAAGCAAATTTTGGACTTAGCACGGGAGCGGGTGGAAGAAAAAGATTGGCAAGATGCTATTTATATTGCCCGCCAAGTTCCCTACAATAGCTCGGTGAAAAAAGAGGCGGACGATTTAATCGATTTGGTGCGGGCACGGTCGATCGCCGCGCGGGCTACGGTGCGTTCTCTATCCGATGCGATCGCCAAAGCCCGTCTTATCGGTCCGACTCGTCCCCTGTATGGGGAAGCGCAACAGTTAATTGCCCAGTGGCAAGATAGCATCAAAGATGTGGCCTATTTAGAAGAAGCGCAACAACTGGCTCAGGGCGGCACCATGCGCGATTTAAAAGCGGCGATCGCTCAGGCGCAACAGGTGGAGCGAAATAACCCCGTATGGGAAAAAGCCCAGTCGGAAATCGATGGCTGGCGCAGTCGAATTGAAAGCACCGAGGACCGCCCCTACCTCAGACAAGCCGAACAATTGGCGCGCTATGGCGATCGCCCCTCTTTGGAAGCGGCAATTAATGCAGCGCGCAACATCGCTCCAGGGCGCGCCCTTTATCAGGAAGCCCAAGCCAAAATCCAAGATTGGCAACTGGAAATTCAACGGCTCGAAGATCGACCGATTCTCGATCGCGCCTGGAGTTTGTCTCAGTTAGGAAATGTGAAAGCCGCGATTTCGATGGCGCAAACCATTCCCCCCAACCGGGCGCTTTACGATGAAGCCCAATCGGCGATTCAAGGTTGGCAACAAGAAATCCGCGATCGCGAAACCCTCGACGAAGCCTATCGGATCGGCGATTTAGCCCAGACGCCGCAAGAATTGCTGCGGGCGATCGAAATTGCCAATCGGGTTTCCTCCGGTTCTTCCTTACGCTTTAGCGCCGATGCGGCGATCGATGATTGGAGTCAACGAATATTGTCCCTCGCCCAAGACCAATCCACCTACAATCTCGAAGCTGCTGTCAACATCGCCAAAATCATTCCCTATTACTCCAGCGTTTATCCCCGCGCCAGACGAGAAGTGGAAGCTTGGGAAATTTTGCTCAACCCGCCACCGCCTCCCTTAGCCGAACCGGATACGGCGCGCACCAATCGGAATACTTCTCCCTCATTTGCCTCGGATTCCCAGACCCGAATTCCTGCCGATGCATCTTCACAACCCCAAACCGAGGCGATAGACGACGCCTCGCCGGCATCGGATTCCCCCAATGGGCCAGAAGAAGGCGTGAATACAGATCGGGGGTGAACGATCGGGTCTGATTCCCCTGAAGTTTTCCGCACCTTCAGGGGGACGAGGCTGAGATAAAAAACCGACAATTTCATCGGTAAAATTGGGATACCCGGTCATCGATTTATTGAAAAACAAGCCCGGGTTGAAGGGGAATAAATGAGACGGATTTGGAATTGCGATCGCTGGATTTTTGGCAGGATAAATATATTTTTTATAGCGAGTTTATTCAACCAATCCAAGGCGGGATTGAAAAACAATCTTTAAAAATTCTTTACAATAAAATCAAACCGACAAGGGTGGCTACAGGTTAAGATAAGAGAATACAGACGATCGCCTAACAGCCAAAGCCAGAAAACGCAAAAGCAAGCAAATTGGCGGTGAGGATTGCTGCTCTCCCAGAGGGAATGCCCAAGGGGAAGGCAGGGGTTTTGGCTGGAAAAGCGAAGCTTCTGGAGTGGCAAGCGATCGCGAGATCCGGTTAACGAACGAGGCGCTTATCCCCCACCAAGAGACAAACCGGGCAATCTGCCCTGTCGCCACTGGAGGAGGCGATGCCAGAAGCGCGGGTGCAGATCTACACAACCCCCAAAGGCGATCGCCACCATTCAGAGGCGAAGCGCCCAACCCAATGCGGTTGGAGGGGCAACTGAAGTGCGAGTCGGGGTGCCTCCGGGAGGGATAGCTGCTCGATATAACAGGAGGTTCGCCGATGGTTTGAGGCATTCAACCGAAATTTTTTGTAAATTAGATCCCATAACCACCGAGGCGATCGCGTCGGTAACTTGCCGGAGTGACACCTTGTCAGGAGCCTTCAGCACTGCCGAAAAAGCGGCACAGTGTCGCACTCACTCAGGCGAAAAAGCCGCGACAGCGGACCGAAACTAAGACTTGACAATCCATAAATTGTAAATTCTTAAATTTCCTGTGTCAATCTTGCCTTCGGGCCGCGCAATTCCAGACTAAGCCCCTCCATTGCCGACAGATTGCCACCGAGATGTAGTAGCCACTCAAAACACAGAGAAGATTAATGCATCGCCAGATGAAAAAACTGACATCCCTAGGGAGTTTCCGAAAGCGCATCCTCGGGAAACTGAGGCAATTTTTGGCGAGAACTGTTCCCTTGCCAAGACCGAAGCCGCGAAGAAGCAATCGCTCAAGACTGAAAACCTTCTTAATTTTATTTCTAGCATTTTTCCTGATGCCAGTGACCTGGAGCATGGTTCCAGTGCCGGCAATCAGCCAAATGCCAATTGTGGGAAACACCGCGCAAAAAAACCCGCCTCCGCCGCCATCCGAAGAGGAGGAGAGTTTCCACAGCGACCTCGATTCAATAGAAAAGTTTGACGAGGTAGTGGAAGACAGCGAAAAACTAGAAGGACTATTTACCCTATACCACCAGGAAAAAACCGGCAAAGTTTATATGGAAATCATGCCGGAACAACTGGACAAAAACTTCCTGGCAGTAATGACCTTAGCATCCGGAATTGGCGAGCGCGGATTGTTCCGGGGAATGCCATTACAGGATATGTTATTTTACTTCAAACGGGTGAACGAGAACCTACAGTTTGTGGTCAGAAACGTGTATTTCCGCGCCCGTCCGGGAGATCCGGTAGAGCGATCGCTCGATCGCTCCTTTAGCGACTCCGTACTGTCCACCCTACCCATTGAAAGCAAACATCCCGAGAGGGAAAGCCTGCTCGTAGACCTAAGTAACCTGCTAATTAACCAGCGAGACTTAACCGGTTTAAGCGGGATTATGCCGTGGTTTTTAGGAGCCTCCTACAGCCGAGATAGCGAGTCCTCCTATTTCGATCGCATCCAAGCCTTCCCCTTAAACGTAGAAATCGAATGCGTGTATGGATTCAGTGGCGGCGACGAACAAGTGAGCGCCCTGGAAACCCTGCCCGACAACCGAGCATTTAACCTGCACGTGAACTACAGCATTTCCGAAGTGCCGGTCAACAACGGATATCGTCCGCGACTCGCCGATAATCGCGTCGGTTATTTCATCACCGCCTACCAGGATTTATCCGATCGCCGCAGCAAAGAAACCTTTGTTCGCTATATCAACCGCTGGCATTTAGAAAAACAAAATCCCAATGCCCGCCTGTCTCCCCCGAAAAAACCGATCGTTTTTTGGATCGAAAACACGGTTCCGTTAGAATATCGAGACGCGATCGCCGAAGGCATCGAACAGTGGAACAAAGCATTTGAAAAAGCCGGATTTATCAATGCCATAGAAGCGCGAGAAATGCCCGACGATGCCACCTGGGATCCCTCAGATATTCGGTACAATACCATTCGCTGGTCCACCGCCTTCGAGTCCTGGTTTGCCGGCGTCGGACCCTCGCGGGTCAATCCCCTGACCGGTGAAATTCTGGATGCGGATATTCTCATCGACGGCAATATCGTGCGAAGCATCAAGCGCGAGTATCGCAGCTTAGTGGAACGAGAACCCAGCGGAAGCGAAATGGCATTTTTGGGCAAAATGATGGGCGATCGCCACCCTTGCATGCCGGCGATGGGGGTCTCCACCGATGCCTCCCTGGGAACCATGCAGATGGGCGATCGCAGCATGGGAGAACCCCCCGCCCAGGTGCGAGCCTTCGTCTCCGACATGGTAGAAAAATACGACCTGTGCTACGGCATCGAAGCCCCGCAACAGTTAGCCATCGGGGCATTTGGCTTATCCGTCTTCCACAACGCCCTACCCAGTGGCGAGGAAATGGAACAGTACATCAATCAGTATTTGACCTTCCTCACCGCCCACGAAGTCGGGCATACCTTGGGTTTGCGCCACAACTTCCACGGGAGCACCATGCTCCAACCGGAAGAACTGCACGATACCACCATTACCCGCAGCCAAGGACTGGTGGCTTCAGTCATGGACTACGTGCCCGTGAACTTGGCCGGTCCAGACCGCGAACAAGGGGATTTTTACCCCGTAGTGGTCGGCCCCTACGATGAATGGGCGATCGAATATGGCTACAAACCTCTCAATGCAATGATTCCGGCAATGGAACGGCGCGAATTAGAAGAAATTGCCGCCCGCGCCGGAGAGGATCCCCATTTGGCCTATGCCCCGGATGAGGATACGATGGATATCCTCAACCCCGCCGCCAATGCCTTCGATCTCAGCGGCGATATGGTGAAATATTCCGAGTGGCAATTGGAAAATGCTCGGGAAATGTGGGAACGCCTAGATAAGCGCTATCCGGTCACGGGCGAAAGCTTTAGCGAAGTGCGCCGCATGTTTGACATGGTGTTTTTCTATTATTTCCGCAACGCCATGAATGCCACCCTTTATGTGGGGGGTCAGTGGTTTAACCGCAACCACGCCGACGGAAATGGGCGCTTGCCTTTTCAACCCATCTCGGTGGAAAAACAGCGTCAGAGTTTGGCACTGCTGCAACAATACGTATTTGATAAAGATGCGTTGCACTTCTCCGCGCAACTGTTGAATAAATTAGCCCCCGATCGCTGGTATCACTGGGGGTCTCTACCGGTGGTGTTCCCCTTGGATTATCCCATTCATCAGCGGATCAATCTGTTGCAAGGGATTGTCCTGCGATCGCTGCTCTCCTATCCGCGCTTGATGCGCTTGCAAGACCTGGAACTCAAGGCATCCCCCGGGGAAGCCCTCACCATCCAGGAGTTGTTCGATACCCTGCAAACCGGAATTTGGACCGAGGCGATCGAACCCGAAGACGACATGGGCGAGATTTCTAGCGTCCGTCGCGACCTGCAGCGCGATCACCTGGCCATGATGATGGCAATGGTATTGCGAAAAGCACAGGTTCCCGATGAAGCGCGGACTCTGGCATGGTACAACTTACAACAACTGCGCCAACAGCTCGATCGAACCCTGGATAAGCGCGGCGACAACTTGGATACCGCCACTAAAGCGCATCTGGCGGAAAGCATCCACCGCATCGACAAAACCCTCGAAGCGCAGTTACAATCTCGCTGATGCCAGAGGAAATGGAGTAGCAAGTGGCATTTCCCTCGTTCCCAGGCTTACGCCTGGGAACGCCCCATCTGAGGCTCCGCTTCTTTCCAGTAAAGAGGCAAAATAACTTCCCGTTTCCGATTTTCGATACCCTGTGCCCTGGTGAATTTCCACCCATCACCGCTGAATTTATCCGATGACTTTTATTTCGATTGTCTACGCGGTATTTTTATTAAGTCTGTTAGGACTGTATTGGAGCGTCAGCAAACAGCGATCGCGTTTGTGGCTGATTTTCATTGCCAGTTTGATTTTTTATGCCTCCCTGCAAGCCATTTACATTCCCTTGCTCCTGGGAGGAATTTATGTTAACTATCGCTTGGGACGCGCGATCGCCAAAAAATCCGAACCCACCCCGCGCCAGCAAACCGCTTCCCCACCCTGGCAAGAGCGCTTTGCCAACTGGGAACGCCGTCGGCTTTTTTGGTTATGGATTGGCATTTTCTTTAACATATTTCTGCTGCTGGGATTCAAATACGTGCCCTTTTTATTCACCACAATCGGCACGCAATTTGAAATTCCCATTGCCTTAGACACCGCCGATTGGTTTGCCGACAATATTATCGCCCCATTGGGACTGAGTTTTTTCAGTTTTGAATGTATTGCCTATCTGGTTGATGTGTATCGCGGCGCACCGGCTTCGGCACAATTGCTGAGATTTGCGTCTTACAAACTCTTCTTTCCCAAACTAATCTCCGGGCCGATTACCCGCTATCATTATTTTCAAAAACAACTGAGAGGATTGATATTTCCCGCCTCCCACGAATGGGTGGAAGGACTGTGGTTGATTGCCTGTGGTGCCATCAAAAAAGGAATTGTCGCCGATCGCCTTGGCATCTTGGTAGACTTGAGTTTTGAGAACATGCAGCGCGCCGGTAGCGGCGATTTGTGGCTGGCAACCCTTGCCTATGGCTTGCAACTGTTTCTCGACTTTAGCGGGTATGTGGATATGGCGCGCGGGAGTGCCATGCTGTTGGGATTTAATCTGCCGCAAAACTTCAATTTTCCCTATTTTAGTACCAGCATTGCCGACTTTTGGCGGCGGTGGCATATTTCTCTGGGAGATTGGTTGCGAAACTATCTGTATTTTCCCTTGGGCGGGTCGCGCGTTGGGTTGGCGCGAACCTGTCTCAACTTAATTATTGTGATGTTAGTGGCGGGAATTTGGCATGGTGCAGCTTGGGGATTTATCCTGTGGGGAATCTTGCATGGTGTCGCCTTGGCAATTCACCGCATCACCGATGTGGTTTCAAAGAAATTTGAAGGCTTAAAACGCTGGTGGAAAACCATTCCCGGTATGGTAACGGGATGGGTTTTGACCCAGACAATGGTGTTTTTCGCCTGGATTCCCTTTCGCCTTCCCAACCTGGAAGATGCTCAATGGGTGTTAGAACATTTCTGGCAACATACCGGCGACGTGCAGTTTGCCGAGAAAGTGTATTTAGAAAGTATGGGGTTGCCCCGGGTGGAATTGGCGGTGCTGATTGCGGTGATTTGGATATCGATGGGATTGAGTTACGCGGTTCATCGCGGCTTAAAATTGCAACTCAATTGGCCCTTGAAAATTGCGTTAGTGCCGATCGCCTTATATGCGGTGTGGATGTTTGCCCCGGAAGGAGGGTTGCCCTACATTTATTTTGATTTTTAAAGGGTAGTGGTAAGGTGGGCATTGCCCACCGTCAAAATTATTGGAATTATGCCTTGAAACTCTTGCTGTTGAGAACGCCAGTCGCTACATCTTGAATGAGTTGTAAGTGGCGGTGGATGAGGTTTTGTGCCGCATAGCGCTCTAATACGGTTTCGCGAGCTTTTTTGCGAATTTCGGCCATGCGAGTGGGATGATCCAAGACTTCATCCACGCGATCGGCGATTTGTTTGGGGGAGAAAAAGTCTGCAAGCAATCCATTTTCCCCGTCGGTAATTACTTCGCGCACCGGTGGCGTATCGGAACCGACGACTAAACAGCCGGTGGACATGGATTCTATCATCGACCAGGATAAGACAAACGGACGAGTTAAATACACATGAACGTCGGATGCTTGAATGACTTTTAAGTACAATCCGTAGGGTAAAGCGCCGACAAAGTGAACCCGGGATAAATCTAGGGGGACTTTTTTGAGCATGTGTTCTTTGTAGGTTTCCCCGCTGGGTAAAGATTTGCCGTAGCAAACGCGATCGGAACCGACGACAACCACGTGACAATTCGGGCGTCTTTCCTGAATGTAAGCGAGGGATTCGATAAATTCGGGAAATCCGCGATAGGGTTCCATTCCACGCGCCACATAGGTGACGAGTTCGTTTACATGAGACAAATCTAATTCGGGCAAGACTAATTTTGCCCCCGGGTTGGGTTTGAAGTAGTCTACATCCACGCCATCGTGAATCACCGAGATTTTGCTTTGGAATTCCGGGGGAAATTGCGATCGCTGCCAGTAGGTGGGAGAAATCCCCCAATCGCAGGAGGCTAAATCCACCAAAATCGGCGAATTTTTCACCCGAATTCTCGCCACATCATCAATCGTTAACGGGTCTTTCGGGTCAAAATTGGCATCGGATCCGTAAGCATGGTAATACCATTCAAAATAACACAATAACGGGGCATTGGGAAAAATATCTTTGGCAAATAACGTCGGTCCCCACCCGGAGTGCCCGTACACGATATCCGGCACGAATCCTTGCGATTTGAGCTGTTCTGCCATCCGAAACACCGCTTGTCCGGAGAGGACCGCACTTTCCAGGGGTCGGACATAATGATGGGTGTTTGGATTGGGGTCGCGACTAGGTTTAAATAAGGCTTTTTTTACGCCGGGAATGACCCATTCCGGGCGTTCGTTTTTGGTGCCAAATACCACTTGGTTGTTGGGATTGCTGGCGATCGCGGTGGCAACATGGCGAAACTGTGCGGGAAAATTGGGATGCAGGATTAGGATTCGCATGGGGAGAACCAGTCAAAATGAGAAATGAAATCAGCAGGAAAAATTCAGGCAAAAACAGAAGGTTTTCTGTGTTAGGTTTGCAGAGACTCTGGCGCTTGACAGACCCAGACGCAATCGCGGGGTACGGTGGTGGTATCTTTTAAGATGATCCGATAGTTAAGATGACTGAGGAATTTTTCCATAATATTATCGGTCATTACGGAGAAAGCGGAACCATGTCTTTTCCCCATTAAGTTGACCTGCCATTCCCCGAGAAATTTCTGCCATCCTAAGTCACTCAGGACGTTACTATGGTGAAAGATACAGAGGCGATCGCCCCGCAAAAGCGCGGGAATTTGGGTTAAGTAATTAAAAATATCTCTCGGTTCCAAATGCACCATCGTATCGTAACAGAAACAGACATCAGCGGATCCCGGTTCGATGGGGTTTAATGATAGACCATCGAGTTTGACGTAGCTGACGCGATCGCTGCCCAACCGCGACTGGGTTGCTTCTAGCATTTTACTCGAAATATCGGCACAAATAAGCTGCCTACAGCGATCGAGCAACAGCGCCCCGGTTTTGCCCCCGCCCACGCCAATTTCTAACACCACATGTTCTGGACGCAGGTAGGGCTGAATAAACCGCTCTTTGATGAGGGCTTCATATTCCTCTAGGGATTGGGCCGCCCCCGCCCGTTGACCGATCCACTCATCGCCAATGTGTTCGAGTCCCGGATGAATATTATGCCATGCGGTGGCATAAGCATCCCAGGTGCCTTCATAATCAATTCCCTCTTTTGCATTTTCCATCGGGTCGATCTCTAGATACTGAACGGCAAAACCTTCTTTTTCGGGTGGAGAGCATAACCTTGCCACCCGAAGGCGAGGTTATCGTCTTTTAAGAGTTACGTAATTGACCCCTAATGACTCTCGATATAGAGGTACGGTGGGCAATAATGCCCATCCTACAACTCCGGCGATCGCGGAAGTCCTCTCTCCCCTAATACCAGTCAAATTTTATCTTCAAATGTTCCGTTAATGCCTGATTGTGCGGCATAAAATAGTCCTGTAACTGTCTTCGCATTGCGTCGGGGATGTTCTCCCGGTACTCCCCTGCATTGTATCGGGGATAGTCGCCGAGTTGTGCTGGGGGCAATCCTAAAAATGCCAGGGTTTGCGCCACTGTCTGCGCCGGGTGACGATAAAAGTCCTCGCTGGTAAGGATTAAGAAGCGATCGCGCGGGAACAGTTCCATCCAGCGTTTGAGCTGTTCGAGATAAATTCCCCGGGACAAATAGGTGTAATGCTGATGATTGTAGCTATAATAGTTCTCGTCAGCCAGCATTTTTTGCACTTCTCCTGCCAGTCGCGCCGGTTCGCTAGCGATCGCTTCTGCAAACGACAGGGACTCGAACCCCAAGCGAACTTCGTGATTGTAATGAGACCAACTTCGCGTCACTGGATTTCTCAACAATACGATGAGTTTTATCTCGGGAAATAGCGCTTTGACCCGTTTCGGCGTTAGGGGATGAAAGAGATAATACGGACTCGCTTCTCCGGTGAGAGTTTCCCCGGGAGTCACGGAGGGAAATTGCGCGTTATACCAGTCAAGTCCCCGCTGAAAGTTGAGGTCGAAAAAGTGAATTTCTTTTTGCGCGGCGGGAATAATTTGCGGGTGTTGGGTGAGGTAGTGATAAAGCGAAGTCGTCCCGCCTTTTTGGGTGCCGATAATCAGAAAGTCTGGCATGGATGAGAGATAGAGCTAATAATTCCAAACCTTATTTTGCCCCATATTTGCAGAAAATTTAGGGGAAGATATTCTGGGGAAGTTTGATGTTGCCAGTTGCTGGTTTTCCACCAGCGGGAAATTCTGTTGGATGCGATCGCCAACCCTCACCCTCCACTTCAGTTGCGACCCAATTCCGGGACAATTCAGAAAATTTGGTCGAAAGGGAAGATGAAGGGGTCAGGTGATTTGCTAGGTTTGAAGGTCAACGTATCCATTTGTTTCTGGATCGTTGGGGAACGGAAGGATAGGGTAACACATTCAAGGAAATCTCGTCTCCGATTTGAATGAGTTCTTGGCTTTGGGCATCATAACCCCAAACTTTCAAAACCGTCTTGCCCGAGGGTAAAACTGTGGTGGGAATTCGCAGTTTCCATCCAGAGTTTGTGTAATTTGGATTGGATAAGGCAAGGGCAACATCGGGTCTGGGGGTATTCACTGGGTCTACAGCAATCAATTTATTATCCGATCCGTAGCTGAGAAAAACGGCATCTGGCGGTTTATTTTGTTGTGGCAAAATGGCCCATCCGGAAATAGCAATGGTTTGTCCTTTCCAGATTTCCGTCTCGGGTATATTATCTAAAACCCCCTGAATGGTGTTACTGGTTGCCAAACGATAGTCGCGATCGCGCCGCTTCCAAAACCAATGGGATTGGACTAACCGATAGGGCTGATATTCTTGCAGAATGTATTGATAAATCTGGGACACCGAATCCGAGGTAGGAATCCCATCAATGGTATTCGACCACATGTTATTGGTCAATAAAATGATATCCGGTTGAGTCTGTTTTAGTTCGCGCACCACGATTTTTTGAGCGCTGGTGGGTTTGGAATAATAGGTATAGCTAAATTTCGAGCAAGAGGGTTTATCGAACAGGGAGTACCAAAGTCCCTCAGAGGTTAGGGTATAAAAGCAGGACTGCTTGTCAATTTCTGGTTGGAGGGCATTCACTGCTTCCAAGTAATCCGGTTGCACGATTTTCTCATCTGCGGTGGCGATCGCCTGAGAGGTTACGGCGACTTTTTCCCAAGCTTTTTCCGGGGCAAAATTCGGTTCTGATGCGAGCAAAACGAGCATGATAACCCCAAAACTGAGCCGAATAAATCCCCGGGTTTCATTGGGGATTTGCACCGTATCGTCTAAATACTTTCGCACCCCGCGTAAACTCAGATAAAATAGCAGCAAAAAACTGACAAGGGCACTGTGTCCTGCATGACCGATATCGCTGCGATCGAGGGCACTCCGCATGTAGATGCAAGCAGCAGATAATAACAAAAGGGTGAGAAAGTGTTTCTGAATAAACGACCGCAGGTGGAATTGTGTTTTTTTCAACGCGATCGCCAGATAAACCAGCACTGAAGTTTGAATCAACATCGACATCCAAAACCACTGGGAGTCGAATGTCATTTCCAACGGAGGGAGGGGACGAAAAGAGATATAACGGCCATATTTACCCCAGTAGAGAATTTGCCACCCTATCGCCCCTAGACCCTGGAAACCCAACAGGATCGCGAGTAAAATCAAGGCAGTTCCAATTCCCAGAACCGATCCAGCTAACCACCGCTTTCTCACCCGCTTTTCCAACCCAAAGCTTAACACAACCGCGCTCAGATAAATCCCCAGAAAATAAATCGCTCTATCATATACGTAAAGAAAGCTTAGCGGAATAGAAAACCCAACGATAATCGGTAATACTTTACCCTGTATTGGTTTATAATCCCCCACTCTAAAAAAACGCAACATCAGTGCAAACTGAATAACAAAAAATGAGGAGCGGGTTTCATCCACGTAAAAAAAGATGCCTTCCAAAAAAGCAAACAGCAGACTAACTCCCAGGAAAAATAGCAGGTTAGATTGTTTCTTAAACCGAACGCACTGCGTAATTTCCCATAAAACCCAAAACCACCCCAAGGTAGAAACTATCCGCAATCCGATAACAAACAACCGGGTTTTAGCAATTAAGGTATTGGAATATCCTAGGGTATGAGCGAGTAAACTCGGGAACACATTCAACCCAAACCCATGCACAAACACCGTGTTCGCAAAGGGATTTTCTAAGGCGGTAAAATTGGGCAAAAACCCCAGAAACTCGCCTTCGTGGAAGGAATCGAGCAATGGTGCTTGCAAGCCAAAAAGATGTTTGTTAATCGTCCAGGATAGAATGAGGAGTGCGGTGACGGGAATTAAAAAGAATGGGTGAGCGATCGCCTTTTGTAAAACTCCGAAAAACCCATCCACCCATTTGGGGTTAATTACCAGGGCGATCGCGCCCACCAAAGGCGGCACGAATAGCAGGATAAAATACTTCAGGTAATCCGTGTAAGGACTGGTATTCTCCAGTGTAGCCACCGAAATTGCACCCGTGGCATTTTCGCCAAGCGGAAGGTAAATTTGATTAACCACTGGCACCAATACCAGCCAACAAATTAAGGCAATGCAAAACACCGCCGCTACATTGGGTGTGGAGTTATCCTTTGGGTCTGACATACGGATATAAAATGACGATTAAGAGAGAAATTATAGGAAAAAATAAATCCAGGCGAGCGTCAAATTGCGGCAATGACGTAGCCTCACTGGTTTGATATTGCCAAACCAGATATAGCCGTTCGCCGGATCGGTAATGAACAATGCTATCTGACTAGATTACCAGAATGGGTTCCTCAAAACAATCCCCCTCCGAACCCTGAAGAAAAGGGTAATGGAACGGTGTCGCCCATTACCCACTTCACTTTATCCATTGTTGATGCCATTTTCGCGCTGAAATTCGGCCTCTTTGAGTGCCGAGAAAGAGTATAACTTATGACCCGTAAAACTGAGAAGGGCAACGCAAGCGGCACTAATCAGCCTTGCGGTGGTTGCTTCCAAACCCACCTCATCGATCAGCAATTGTAGCAGACCCAGGTTAGCCAAAAGACTGTTGAGCGCCACGGTGGCAAACACCGCATACTGCACGAACCAATTTTTCCAATAAATGCCAAATACAAAGCGACGGGAGAGCCAGAAATTCGCGCTTAAGCCGAGGAAATAACTGATACACAACGCCGAAACGTACCACAACCCCGATTGCGTTAAAATGGCAAAAACCATCACATCTACCACCGTTGCTGCGCCACCTGTAAACAGATAGCGGACAAATTGTTGCATCACTTGTACCACTTGGCGGCGACGGGAGACGTCGGTGATTTCGGCGGCGGTGGTTTTCGCCTCGGCACTCGCTTCTTCTACATATTCGCTATCGCTATTCACCGACCACAAATCGTGTTTTCCGGGCGTAACTGCATTTTCTGCCGCTAAAATTCCCATCAACAAACTGTGGTCTTGGTTGTTGTATTTAAACGCACCATAGCGACCCACTAGCTGCAAGTTTTTAAAGGACTGCAGATACTCTTGAATTTCGGCGAGGGCGATTTTGTAGTTGCCCGCATAGATGGGATAGGTGCGCGGAAGTCGCACCACAAATCCGCCGGAGACTTTCTCGTTATGCAGCAGACCAATGGTTCGCAATTCTCGTTCGGCTTTTTCCAGGAGTTCCGCTTCATCTTGTTGCCAAAGCGGTTCGTCGAAATTGCACCAATATTCGCAGCATAAGGGGGTTTGGTGGCTGTTTGGCAGCATGTGGGAAGACCAGTTGGCAAAGTTGGTGACTCGTCCGAGGTCTACACGCGGTTCGTGAATGTAAAGCCAGTTATCGGGAAATAAATTGCCGCTTTCGACGATTAAGTAAACGAGAATGGTGTTGCGAAATTTCAGGGATTTGGCGTGGTTTAAGATGCGATCGCTGGGCGGACTTTGAAGTTGCTGGAGAAAAACGGTAATTGGAATAGAGGAAATCACGCCGCCACAGTTGACGGTTTCTTTTTCTCCGGTTTGGCGATTTTTTAAGGTAATTTGGGTAACTTTGCCCTGGGTGTGATGAATTTGAGTGACTTCGGTATTCAGCAGCAGGGTTTGGTTGTTTTGCTGTAGATGGTCGGCGATTTTGTCATAAAGCTGCCCGGAACCATACTTGGGGTACTGAAAGCGATCGATCATGTTTTTGACTTTGCCATCGTTGCCTAAAATGGCATTGCGAATCGCTTTCGAGAGAGATAATCCTTTAATCCGCTGCGCCGCCCAATCGGCACTAATCTCTTCGCAAGGAATTCCCCAGAGTTTTTCCGTATATCCTTGAAAGAACATTTCAAACAGTCGCCGTCCGAATTTTGCTGTCACCCATTCGGCAAAGTTTTCCGGGTTTTTGTTGGGATAAATCCGCGCCCACAGATAAGATAAAAGAATCCGCAGATTTTCTCCAATGCCTAGGGTAAGCAGCACTTCGCGCGCTTTGAGCGGATAGCTAAAATATTTATTGCCGTAATAAATTCGGGTGAGGCGATTGACGGTGACTTGTTCGGACCCGAGCACTTCATCCCAGAGTTTGAGCACCGGGGCGAGTTTGGTGTAGAAGCGGTGGGGGCCAAAGTCGAGAATAAACCCTTCTCGTTCAAAGCTTTTTGCTAATCCTCCTACTTGGGAATCTCGTTCGACAACCACCACGGGTTGACCGAGTTTGCTTAAGGTATAGGCGGCGGCGAGTCCTGCAGGACCCCCGCCTAAAATATAAATTGGATCCATCACACCACCAGGAATTTTGACGTTGCAAAAGTTGATTTACTTTAGCTTATTGCGTGGGTTTCTAACAAGGGCGATCGCACCTGTAGCCCAAATGTGACAAGAATCTGTATTTTCCCATACCGAAATAGGATTAAATTCCCATCTCAGAACCCCCCAAGGCAATGCCACCGGGGGGTTCACATTTGAGACTTCTCCGTATTTTCACCCAAACAGCAATTCTTTAACCCTGAAAAAAGTTCGCTTGTCCTCGGAGAGTTCCCGAAATAATTGGCCTCAATCCTTGGCCGTTTTTTTGACAATCACGATAAATTCTGTGTCATTTCTTTGAAACAATTCGATTTCTAAAGGGAAGTTTAGTTGTTGGCGACAATAGAACAGCAGTTCTAAAAAAGCAGTGGGCGTCCACACGTGAAAATGAATGCTATAATTCATATCCATTAAAGATTGCACATGACCGCAGAGGTTTTGTTCCGGGACTTTATCCACCAAGCGCACGTATTCCTCAAAATGAGAATATCTGGACCACTCTGGGCCATCGGTGTAATCGCGGATGATGTGTTCTAACGAAGTGACTGGGCGATCGCGGTCAAAGGTGTAACGTTTATCCGGAACGGCTAAGTACAAAATTCCATCCTTTCTCAAAACCCGCAATAAACTTTTCAAGCTACCGATGGGATTTTCATAGTGTTCGATAGTGTGTCTGGCAATCACAAAATCAACCGATTCATCGGGAATTGAAACCAGGGTTTCACCATCCTCAATGATATCCACAGGAACGAAATCCATTCGCTCCAATTCTGGATATTGCTGCCGCAATTCTTCCACCGTCATTCGATCCAGGTACCGCACCGTAACCTCTGGCGGCACTTCTAAAGGGGAATGCAACGCCCCAATTTCGATGCCATTCCCCTTGATGTAGCAGTTGGCCAGTGTTTGGTGCAATGGCGATCGCGATTCTATGCTACCCTGACACCATATCGCCCGTTTGGCTTGAATCACCTTCCCGTTAAGGAAGGGATTGAGTTTTTTCAGCATGTTTTTCAGCATGGCGGTTTACCTATATGTTAATGCTATAGTCCTCTCTGTCTTTGGTCAAATTAGGACTATAACAAGGGTCGCGATCGATAATCTCCTTCCATTTCTCCCGCATGTACTCGATTTCTTTGGCAAATCGGGCAATTTTTTCCGGCGTATCTTCAAATCCGCGACTTTTCGATTCGTAGTGATATAACACCACATGGGGTAAGTAAATATTGCGATAGCCTTTCGCCACCATTTTCAGGCATAAATCCACATCATTAAACGCGATCGCCAGATTTTCTTCCTCCAATCCGCCCACTTCTTCAAACACTTCGCGGCGACACATCAAACAAGCGGCGGTCACGGCAGAATAATTGTTTGTGGTTTTCAACTGATAGTAATACCCCGGAACATGGGCGGGAAAATGCTTGTGACTGTGACCGGCAACCCCGCCCAAACCAATCACAACCCCCGCATGTTGTACCGTATCGTCGGGATAAAGCAATAAACCGCCCACGGCCCCGATCGCCGGTCGTTGCACTTGTTCCACCATTGCGGTCATCCAGTCGGGATTAACCACTTCCGTATCGTTATTCAAAAACAGCAGATAATCCCCGCTGGCTTTGCTCGCTGCATAGTTATTAATTTTCGAGAAATTAAACGGCACCTCGTACCGTTCGCAGCGAAAGCGATCGGGTTCTTTCGTTTTCCACTTGTCAATAATTTCTAACGTTTCCGGTTCGGTACTCCCATTATCGATTAGCAACACTTCATAGTTGGGATAGGTGGTTTTTTCAAAAATCGAAGTCAGGCAGGTATTGAGAATGCGACCTAAATTTTTCGTGGGAATAATCACCGTCACCCGGCGATAGTCGCGGATCTGGTAGCGAATAATCCAATGTCCGCCCTCCGTGGGGGTGACTTTTCCCGGTTCGCCGCGTCGTTCTAGGGCATCGCAAAGGGCGCGATACGCTGCATCGGTGGCGTAGTTTTTGCTTTCTAATTCGCTGGCGGTGGATTGCGGGTGGATGCGCCAGTGATACAATACTTTGGGAATGTGGTAAATGCGATCGGTTTTTTCCGTGAGTCGCAACACTAAATCGTAGTCTTGCGACCCTTCATATCCGATGCGAAATCCGCCGATGTCATTGACGAGCGATCGCCGATAAATTCCCAAATGGCAGGTGTACATCCGCGAGAGAAATGAGTCGGGACACCAATCGGGCTTAAAAAACGGATCCCTCAGGGTATTGCTCTCGTCAATTTTATCTTCATCGGAATAAATCATATCCGCATCGGGATGCAAATTCAGCATCAGCGCCATTTCATACAACGCATCGGCGTTGAGGCAATCATCGTGATCCAGCAACGCCACAAATTCTCCGGTTGCCAATTCTAAAGCGGAATTCGATGCGGCAGAAATATGACCGTTTTGCTCGCGAAATACCACTTTCACGCGCGTATCTTTTTCGGCATACTCTTTTAACAAAGGTTTGACATACTCCGCCGTGGAAGCGTCATCGGCAATGCATAATTCCCAGTAGGGATAAACGCTATCGAAAACGGACTCGATCGCTATTCGCAAATAGGCTTCCGGCGGGTTATAAACCGGCATCAATATGCTAATCACCGGTTTATGGGAAAAAATCGGCACCGTTGCTCTTTTTTGACGCAAATCAACCGATCTGGCAGAGTTCTGACTCAACCAATAATGATACTCCTGGAAGGGATGAACCACTTCCGGTGCCCCTTGACTGGGTAAGGGGGTTTCATCGAGCTTGAAATACAGTTTCCGGAACAGTCGAGACAGTGCATACCGCACGCCTTTGTTGGTGACGATTTCGTAAGAACGCTTGGATAAGCGTTGGATGCGAGACAGTTGCTCTCGAGTGCGAGACAGAGGATTGTTTAGCATTCGCGGTTTAACCTATCAAGTCGCTGGGAATTTGGGTCACGCTAACTAATTGGGTTGGTGCGGTGCAATGCGGCGCGCGCGGTGGAAAACTATGGCACAGGGTTAGACTTGTTCCTTCGTCAATCCGAAGGCTTTTTTTAGCTTAAACCACTGCGTCCGCAATTTCCAAAATTTACTGCTGTGCATGGCGGCGATGGTCATGTGGGCGGCGTCGAGTTCCGCTTTCGCCTGCTGGAGTTGCGCTTGCAATTGAGCTATCGATCGCTCAAAGCGATCGCCGGTTTCCTGCAGTTGGTTTTGTGCCGATCGCGCTTGTTCTTCCAGTTTTGTTTGCCACTCGTTCTGCGTTTTTTGTAAAGTTTCCTGTAAGGTTTGCTGGAAATTTTGTTCGCGATTGTCTTGCTGGGCTAAATGTTCCCGTTCTTGGTCTTCGAGTCGGGCTTTAACGTTGGCTTCTTGCGCTTGCAAATCCGCTTGATTTTGCGCGATTTGCAAATGCAGTTGCTCGATTTCGGTTTGCAACTGTTGCACTTGGTGTTGCGATTCTTCTAGTTGCTCTTCATACTCTTCCCCTTCCGTTTGCGGTTGTTTTAACTCCTCAATCTGTACCTCGCAGTCTTCCACTTGCGCTATCCGCGCCTGCAGTTGCGCCTCGGTTTCGCGCAGGTGCGATCGGGCAATCTCTAATTCAATTTCGAGTTTTTCCTGCTGCTTTTCCAGCTTTCGACAGTTTTTCTCCTCCTGCAATCGCTCGCTTTCTTTTTGCGCTAAAATATGGGCGAAATTCGTGGCATACAACCCAATATGTTTGCTGCAAATATAGCGAAATAATTCTTGGCGATTTTCCGGTTGATTGCAACCACTTACCATCGAGTCCCAGCGAAACCGATAGTGAAATAATACCTCGGGAATGTGATAAAATCTCCACCCTTTTGCGGCAGCCCCCAGCCAAAAATCCCAATCTTCATAGCCAAGTTGCTGAGGAATGTGGGAATCATACCCGCCACAATCCACCCAAACGGTTTTGCGAAACAGGGCACAAGCGTCAATATAATTCCCCGCCAGAATGCGATTGATGTCAAATTCCGGAATTTCTAAAACTCCCGTTTTTTCGCCAAACAATTCGCTATCGCCATACACCACTCCCACTTCTGGCATTTCCTCTAAAATTTCTCTGCCTTTGGTGATGTAATTGGGGGAAATTTTATTATCGGCATCTAGGGGCAAAATATAGCGACCTTTTGCCTCTTTAATGCCCCGGTTGCGCGCGGCGGCGAGTCCTTGGTTGTTCTGGTCGATGACGCGATACCCTTTTTCTTTTAAGTAGGTTAAAACCTTCACCGTGGCGGGGTCGGTGGAACCATCGTTGACGATAACGATTTCGTAGCAGTCATCTTGACAGCTTTCCACGCTGGCGATCGCCTCTAAAATAAATTGCCCCTGATTGTAACAGGGGATAACCACTGATACCGCCACATCCTTCACTTCAGACATCTATAATTCTCCTGTTTTAGCGTAGATTCACCCGATCGCCCGTCGGCGGTACGAACTGCGATCGCGCATCTGTCGTTTTACCGAGTAAGCGGGATAATCCCTGACGAATCAGCCATCCTTTTATTTTGACCCAGGTTTGCTGCACTTTCCCCAGTTTCGAGCTTTTGATGTTGTTAATTTCTGCGGTTAACTGCTGGTTTTGGGCTTGTAGGGCGCGTTTGTCTTGTTGCAATTGGGAGAGACTTTCGAGCTGACTGTGAGCTTGTAAGGCGCGATGATGCAGCATCAGGGGAAACAGTTCGAGGGGTGGCGCGGAATTTGGCTGCGGCGATGCAGAGAATTGACTCGGAATGTCGGCGATGCTATCTAATTGTTGGAGCAAAGAAAGATAGGGAAATGCGGGATTTTGCAAAAACTGCACTAAGGGATGATTGTCCTCTAACTGCTTAAACAAATGCGGGTCGTAGATTTCTTGCAAGTGCGCGGGATTAACGTTTTCGGAAAGGGGTAAACCCAGCTTTGTTTTTAACAGTTCCACCAGTCGATTAGGCTGTTGCAAAACCGAATTTACGTTCAATAAAAGGCAGCGTTCTGGATATTGGCGATAAAAGGCTAAAATCTGACGATTGTAGTACGCCCAACTTCGGATAGCATAGTCCGGGCGTTGGGAGAAAATGGTGCTATTCAGGCGGATGATAGAGTCTACCACATCCCACGGGAGACGATAGACGAAGACATATCGCGCCTCGGGAAGCAAGTGATGCCAAAAATCCAGCATCAGGGAGGTGCGGGGGTCTTTCCATCCCCAAATGCTGGCGCGATCGCGTTGAGAAACAATCGCTTTGGCGGTGTGGATATGGGAATTAAATCGATCGCGATCGAGGGTTTCGCTTTCGGTCCACCCCCAGTCGGGCCATCCTGGATCCCCGGGAGGACAACTTTCTTGCAAGCGCGATCGCTGAAATTCGAGAAAATCCACATCCTCGAAGTAACCTTTCGCATTAAAACAATCTCCGGGCAAGAGGTTTTCCCCGAAATCAACACCAATCGCTTGAATCAATGACGCCGTTAGGGAAGTTCCCGAACGGTGCATTCCGGTTACAATCAGAGGCAGGGACATAGTGGACGTTGTCAGTGAGTGAATGGGGGTTAACGGTGGGATTTCGCCTTAAATCAACTCGATTTGTTTCGGTTTCGGGTCAGCTTCGCTTTCCACCAGGGCGACACTGGGTTTTACCAGTAAGTCTACGGTTCCAGTAGCGGATAAGTTGCCTTCCTGTTGCACTTTAAACATGGCCACGTCGATACAGCGGGCCATATAGGTGAAATCTCCATTTACAATACCCGAAACCCCGGCATTTAAAAAGTACACGCCCGGATTTAGCAAACATTTAAACCTAAATTTAACCACCACTTTCCTCCCCGCTTCAACCCGCTGCATCGGTTTTTCGGAAAAGGGATAGGATGCGCCGCCTAGGTCTAAACCGCTAATGGTCTTGATTAACATGCCAAAGCGTACTTGAGTGGCAGACTCGAAAAACTCCACCGTGTAGGTATAGACATATTCGTGTCGTCCTACCAAATAATTGACTTTTTTATCCCCCAAGGTAAGAATATGCGGGTCGATAATTTCTGCGCCGCGCGATTCGTAATGAATGGTATTTTTCGGCTGCAAATCTTCATCGAAAAAAGCGCGAGCCGCTTGTTCCACGCCGGGCCATTTTGCTGCTGGGGGGACGCTGGAATTGGCGCTCAGTTTCGCCAGTTCTGTTGCCACGGATTCTTGCCCTTTATCCCGATTGAGCTGACGAATATTTTCGCAGAGTTTCTCGACTTTTCCTGGGGGAGCATAAATCAATTTTTGATATTTATCTACCACGGTTTTCGGGGTATGATAGAGGAGTAATTCCCCATCGTGCATTAAAATTGCCGAGTCGCATAATTCCACCACCATTGCGGCGGCGTGGGAAACAAATAAGATGGTGCCGCCGCGTTCTTGAATGGTTTCGATGCGGGCAAAACACTTGCGCTGGAAGGCTTCATCCCCCACGGAAAGCGCTTCATCCACCACGAGAATATCGGGATCCACGCTGGTGGCCACGGCAAAGGCTAACCGCACGAACATCCCGCTAGAATAGGTTTTCACCGGTTGGTCGAGAAAATCGCCGATATCGGCAAAGGCGACAATTTCATCGAATTTGTCTTCGATTTCGCTTTGGCTTAACCCGAGTAACTGACCGTTGAAAAAGACGTTTTGGCGTCCGGTAAATTCCGGATTAAAGCCACTTCCGAGTTCTAACAAGGCGGAAATTCTGCCTTTGACATTCACTTGCCCTTCGGTGGGGGCGAGGGTGCCGACAATGATTTGCAACAGGGTACTTTTTCCAGACCCGTTGCGCCCGACAATTCCCAGGGTTTTGCCTTTGGGAAGCTCGAGGTTGATGTGGCTCAATGCCCAGAATTCATCGGCTCTGACTTTTCCGGGGAGGAGAATTTCTTTTAAGCGATCGACCGGATGACGATAGCGCTTAAAGCATTTGGAGACATTGTTTAGCGAAATTGCAATTTCACCCATTAGATTGCTGCTGTAAAAACGGCGAAGAATTGACAAAGGTGTGTGGGAGCAGCAGGATTAAATGACGTCAGCAAAGGCTGGACGGAGTTTGCGGTACGACCAAATCCCGAGAGAGAAAATTACCGCAGAAATGGCCGTGGCAACTGCCCATTCTCCTAGGTGCCGCAGTTCTCCGACTAATAGCAAATCGCGGTAAACTTCGGCGATCGCGGCTAAAGGATTGCACCAAAACACCCATTCTCGCCACTGTTCCGGAATCACCGTCGCCGGATAGCAAATCGGCGTTAAATAAAACCACAAGTTCAATACCACGGACTGGGTTTGGGGAATGTCGCGCAAAAATACGGTAAATCCCGCCACTAAATACCCAAATCCGGCAGTTAACAAAAGCTGCGTCACCC
This sequence comes from Phormidium sp. CCY1219, assembly GCF_035615515.1. GTDB lineage: Bacteria > Cyanobacteriota > Cyanobacteriia > Cyanobacteriales > Laspinemataceae > CCY1219. Next base: position 31,944 of record NZ_JAJENT010000777.1, on the reverse strand, counting down.
ACACGCATGGCAACAGCAATAAGGTGGGGTGTAACGTATCGGAAGAAATCGCCAATAACACGATCGCTGCCATCAAGCCAAAGGTACTCTCGATGAAGGAGGAAAGTACCGGCACTAAGGGCAGCAAGGTGAGGGGAAATACCACTTTTTTCACTAAATTCGGCTGCCCCACCACGGAGTTTGCCGCTTGGATAAATCCGTTGGTAAAGGCAATCCACGGCAATAATCCGGCAAACAGCCACAGCCCAAAGCTAAAGTTATTTTCCGGCAATCCGCTGGCGGGCAGCTTCACTTTTAAAATAATCGAAAACACATAGGTGTAAATCAGCAGTTGGGAAAGCTGATTGAGCAATGGCCATAAGTTGCCGATAATCGACCCTTTATACCGCGCTTCTAAGTCTCTTTGAACTAATATTTTGAGCAGGTTGAGTTTGACCAACCATTGCTCGTTGTCCATCGCCGCTGCATGAACTCGATTGGCCTTGCAAAAGGCTCCTTTTATGGATCTGACCAATTTTCACGTCCTCGTCCACTACCTACACACACACACACATAAAATTCCGCAGAGACAATAATTCTGCGGCTAGAATATTCCGTCTTGAATGAAATAAAATCCTTCAAGGCGGTCACTTATTTGACCCGGTGAAGGGTAATTTATCCGTAAAGTTCCGATGGTCACGATGGTAGAATTGCATCCCCTGAATGAACGGCGGTTTAAAGTAAAGTTGTCTTTACGTTTTATCAATCATAATCCGGCGAGGGCGATTTGTGGGGCGCGTCGATCGCGGCGGATAAGGCGATCGCCATTGCTTGACGTTGTTCTCCATCGTAGCCCCAGCGCTGGAGAAATGTCTCGTATTCCCCGCCTTCCCCCCGGGTACTGTCTCGCAAGGAGACGGCGATTTCTCGCAACTGAGGCAAGTTCAAATGGCGAATTAACCCAATGCTGCGATCGCGCACTCGTTCGGATTGTTTAGCCATTTCCTCGTTGTCCTCGCGGCGGTGATGCACCACCATCGCCGCTGACATGGCTACATTTTTCACCAACACCTCGCCGATGGTTTCCGGAGTTGAGCGCAACCCCTGCACTACCTCGCGGGTCGGATTGTCGGCGAACGGGCGATCGTCGGTGAGATAGGCCACGAAAAAGCCCCGCACTCCATCTTTGCTCCCCACCAATGTGGCCACAAACGCTTCTGTCTCCTTCGGGGAAATCTGACCGGATGCCAGTTGCGACAGAAACGATTGGGTCAGGGCGATCGCCTCTTGAAAACTCACTCCCTCCGGAACCTCAATCGCGTTTTTCATCACTCAACCCCCACAAACAGCATTTAAAACATGGTACAATATTGCGCCGTTTATCGCCGAGACCCCCCACCTCCGGTTCCCCACCATTCCCGCTGCACCCGCGATCGCCCCCCACCCCCCAAAACTGTAGCAATGTTTTGCGCCGAAAAAGCGGCTAGGATTGTAGGAAACGCAACTTCGAGATAGGGACTCATGGCAATTATCTCCTCCCACCAACAGCCGGAGGAACCGAAGCGATCGCGCAAAGCGGCGGAGAAAAGCGCCGCGTATCGCACCTCGGAACCCTCGGTACTGGCGGCTTCCCAAACCCCTGCAGAACAACTTGACCCGCAACAAGAAGACTCCATCCGACCGCAGCGACTGGCGGACTACATCGGGCAAAAAGACCTGAAAGAGCTGCTCGATATCGCGATTAAAGCGGCTCAATCCCGCCAGGAAGCCCTGGATCATTTATTGCTCTATGGGCCGCCGGGACTGGGCAAAACCACGATGGCGCTGATTTTAGCCGCCGAGATGCAGGTGGGGTGCAAGATTACTTCCGCCCCGGCGTTGGAACGTCCGCGCGATATCGTGGGGTTGCTGGTAAATCTGCAACCGGGGGATGTTTTGTTCATTGACGAAATCCATCGCCTGAGTCGGATGACGGAGGAGATTCTTTATCCGGCGATGGAGGATTACCGGGTTGATATTACGATCGGCAAAGGATCTAGTGCCCGCACCCGCAGCATTCCCCTGCAGCGATTTACCTTGGTGGGCGCAACCACCCGCATCGGACATCTGAGTTCCCCCTTGCGCGATCGCTTTGGTTTGATTCAACGGTTGCGCTTTTACGAGGTGGAGGAACTGTGCGAAATTGTCCGGCGATCGGCGCAAATCCTGAAAACTCAGGTGTCTGACGATGGCGCGGCGGAAATTGCCCGTCGGTCTCGCGCAACCCCCCGAATCGCTAACCGACTGCTCAAACGGGTGCGCGACTATGCCCAAGTGAAAGAATGTGGCGAAATTACCGCTGCGGTGGCTAGGGATGCTCTAGAATTGTTTAACGTGGATCCTTGCGGCTTGGATTGGACCGACCGCCGTTTGCTCAGCGTGATGATTGAAAATTTTAATGGCGGCCCGGTGGGCTTGGAGACGATCGCCGCCGCGACGGGGGAAGATTCTCAAACTATCGAAGAAGTTTACGAACCTTATCTATTGCAAATTGGCTATTTGAATCGCACCCCGCGCGGTCGCGTCGCCACCACCGCCGCTTGGCAGCACTTGGGTTACTCTTCCCCGCCGGAACAGTTATCATTACGCTTTTAAGCAAGGAATTAACCTTCAGGGGCTTACGCAATCCACGTTAAAATAGATTTTCCCACACCCTATCCCAGGGAATGACCGTTCACCCCCGATTGAGGACGATTTTCAATTGCACAGAACTTCTGAACCGTTGACCTTTCGCAGACTCCTGACTGTAGCGTGCCTCTGTTTTGTCAGCCTCGCCCTGTGGCTGGCACCGGTGGCTCCTGCTGACGCCGTGGCGGCTGCCAAAACGGGCCAGGAGCTGACGGCGGAGGAGTTGTCCCACCTGGAGGACCTCTCGCGCCGTGCCTTCAGTGCGACCAATGCCGGCTCCTATGACCAGGCAGAAGCGTATTTGACGGAAATGATTGAGAAACTGCCAGAAAATCCGGCAATTTGGAGCAATCTGGGAAATGTGAAAGTCAGCCAAAACAAGATTTCTGAGGCGATCGCCGACTATAATAAAGCGATCGAATTGGCTCCCTATGCCCCGGATCCCTATCTCAATCGCGGTACGGCTCTGGAACGCTTGGAACGCTGGGAGGAGGCGATCGCCGACTATAACCAGGTTTTGGAAATCGACCCGGAGGATGCCGCCGCCTATAACAACCGAGGCAATGCTAAAGCTGGCTTGCAACAATGGGAAGCTGCCCTCGCTGACTACCAAAAAGCAACCGAACTCGCCCCGCAATATTCGTTTGCTCGCGCGAACTACGCCCTGGCTCTGTATCAACTGGGCGAAACCGATGCCTCGATTCGCACCATGCGTTCTTTATTGCGAAAATATCCCAAGTTTGCCGATGTCCGGGCGGCGCTGACGGCGGCACTATGGGAGAAAGGAAGACGCGGCGAAGCGGAAAGTAACTGGGTTTCGGCGGTTGGCCTGGATCCGCGCTACAAAGATATCGAGTGGGTGGCGCAAGTCCGCCGCTGGCCCCCCGCAATGGTCTCCGCTTTGGATCGCTTTCTCAACATCGAGTGATATCATCTCTCATTCTCTATTCTCTATTCTCTATTCTCTATTCTCTATTCTCTATTCTCTATTCCCCCTAGGGCGTTATCAATTCTTGAATTAAAGCAGGGGTGAGTTCTTGCACGTTGCCCAAAACCACAGCCGCGCCGGCTTGTTTGAGGGTGTTGCTGTAGGCGTCGCGACGGGCGGGGGTTTCTCCCACGTGGGGGGGCAATACGCCGACGCCGATCCAGGTGCGGGAGGGCTGCTGTTGTTTGGCTTTCTCCACGGTGTACAAATCCGCCACGGTATCGCCGATGTAAACCACCGGGATTTCTGGGGGACACCCATTGCGGGTTTCTAGCAGGGCCACGGTGGCGAGCAAGCCGGTGGGGTCGGGTTTTCCGGGGGCATCTTCCATCGCCACCACCACCGGTTCGCGGATGCCCAATCCCCCTTCTAGGACATAGGCGGCTTCGGCGCGCATGGCACCACTGAAAAAGCCCCAGGGTATCCCGGCGCGGGTTAAATTTTCCAGATAGGCGGGTTGCATGAGTAATGGCTCTTGACAAATGTAGCCAGTCATGGTATTGGGGTCTGGGCCGCGATAGCGCGATTGAAAAAAGGCGACGAGGCGATCGTAGTCGAGGTTGAGTTGCGATCGCGGTTTGCCCTGGGTCTCGAAGTAGCGATACACTAATTCTCGCGAGGCTTCCCAGTCGTTGTTCCAGATGCCTTCGGATTTCAGGGCGTCGATGTCTGCAGATGAGGGTCGATAGGCGCGATCGCTAAACTGCTCTACGGTATCGGCGATCGCCCTGCGGTAGGATCCACTCACATCCCGCACGACTCCATCAATATCAAACACCGCGATCGCCTTGGCTGTTTTGACCATGTTCTTTGCATCCCGTGCCACTTCGGCTACAATTGTCCGTCCGCGAGGGGGTAAAGCCTGTGGGGCAATCCCGAGAACGGCTGGCACTGCGATCGCCGCTCCTGACTCGCTCCCTCCCAATTTACCCCAAAGTCGAAATTATTTTGCATTGCTCTGGTAATCTGGGCCAGTTCTGCGTTACAATAAAGTGCTGTACTTAGATGAGAATCGGTCCATACTGATTTCTGGAGGTGTGATTGTCAAAGTTCATTTTAAAAGTTCTCTGGTTAGAGGATAACGTTGCGATCGCGGTTGACCAAGTTGTAGGCAAAGGCACCAGCCCTTTGACTCAATACTTCTTCTGGCCTCGGAACGATGCCTGGGAACAACTGAAGGATGAAATGGAAGCGAAGCATTGGATTTCCGAGAGTGAGCGCATTGAGTTGCTCAACAAAGCCACTGAAGTCATTAACTATTGGCAAGAAGAAGGCAGAAAGCTTCCCATGTCTAAGGCTCAGGATAAATTTCCTGAAGTGGCATTTACCGGTAGCAGCTAACGCCACTGCGCTTCGCCTTTCTTTTAGCGGATACCCACGCGGGATATCCGCTCTTCTAATTTTCTAGCCTTTTTCATGTCACCTCAAGCCAAAGGGGAAACGCCTCCTTTTCCCCGGTCTTTCGATGCCGATTTTGTGCCTGCTGTGACAACCACGAGACCGGATGCAAGCGTTACCATAAAGTTGAGCACATCCACTCAATAGGTTTAATTTTTATGACTGGTGTTGTTAAATCTCCCTTAACAAGCGACCAGATTTCTGTGTGGCTGAGAGGTCTGCTGACGATTGCTTGGGCTGATGGACACTTCGATCGAGAAGAAAAAGATTTAATTGCAGAACTTACCCAAGAAGAGTTAGCGCCCTCCTTAGATCTAGGGTCTCTAGAACAAATCGAACCGCAAGCCTTGGCTGAGGTTTTAGGCACCGATGAACTCATCGGCGAGAATTTCTTGCGAACTGCGGTGATGGTGGCGGTGGCGGATGGGGTATATTCGGCCTCGGAAGCGGACAAGATCCACGACTTTTGCGATGCGTTAGGACTCAATATCGACGTGCTAGACGCCCTGCGCCATACCCTCTGGGATGGTCAACCGGGGGATGGCGTGGATCCCCAGGCGGTGGCGGTGGCGGGAGAGGGAGCGGCGATCGACCCTCACCAAGCCCACAAGCATCAGATCGATGTTCTCTCGCCGGTGCGCCATTGGCTCGACGATCTCGATATCCACGATCCGAGACTGGCTCGATTTTTGTGCAAAATGATTCCGCCGCAGTGCCCCTTCGAGCGCGATATCAAATTGTTCGGTCATAAGGTGGTCCATGTTCCGCCCCTTTGTCACCTCAACCCGCTCTACGAGCAATTGGTGGGTCTGCGCTTCCGGGCTTTATCTTATTTGGCGGATGATTGCGGTGAAGATGTCACCCCCTATTGTTAATCTCGATTCCCCTACCCCCACTCCGTTTCCGGTTCGGGATCCGCACCGGGCAGCCAGCCGCCTTTTCGGCTTAAAATTATCTATTAGCAACAGGTAAAACACAACTATGCAATTTATCGATCGCGCTGAAATTGAAGTCGAAGGCGGTAAGGGGGGTGACGGAATTGTGGCTTTCCGGCGGGAAAAATACGTGCCCGCTGGAGGTCCGGCGGGGGGTAATGGCGGTCGCGGGGGATCCGTGATTTTCCAGGCGGTGGAACACCTGCAAACCTTACTGGATTTTAAATACAACCGCAAGATAAGGGCGGAACATGGCTTCCGGGGCGGTCCGAACAATCGCACGGGCGCGAATGGCAGCGATCGCATCCTGGAGGTGCCGGTGGGGACCGTGGTTTATGACGCCACCACGGCGGAGGTTATCGGCGACCTGATCGCACCCGAGCAAACGTTAGTGGTGGCGAAAGGCGGGAAAGGCGGTTTGGGGAACAAACACTTCCTCAGCAACAGCAACCGCGCTCCAGAGTACGCCTTACCCGGATTGGAAGGGGAGCGGCGAGTTTTGCGCTTGGAACTCAAACTGCTGGCTGAGGTGGGCATTCTCGGCAAACCCAACGCCGGCAAATCTACCCTAATTGCCGCATTGTCCGCCGCCCGACCCAAAATCGCGGACTATCCCTTCACCACTTTAGTTCCTAACTTAGGTGTGGTGAGAAACCCCACCGGGGATGGCACGGTGTTTGCAGATATTCCGGGGTTGATCGAGGGCGCTCATCACGGCGCGGGTCTCGGTCACGAGTTTTTACGCCATATCGAGCGCACTAGAGTGCTGCTGCACTTAATCGACATCACCGCCCCAGACCCAATTTCGGATTATCAGATGATTCAGGAGGAGTTGGAGGCGTATGGACGCGGTTTGGCGCAACGACCGCAAATTCTCGCGTTTAATAAAATGGATGCCTGCGATCGCTCCCCGGCTGAAGTGGAAGCTCTCGCCTCTCACTTAAACCAGCTTAATCCCGCCCCCCTGTTTCGCATTTCCGCCGTCACCGGAGAAGGTCTCGATGGGTTAATGCAAGAAGTGTGGAAAACCCTCGATCGCATGGCACAACCGGAAGGCGATCGGGTGGGAGTTTGAGCAACAGCCGCCGGGGAGTTTAAGTCCCCGGCGTTTCGATCTTAAGGCAACTGAGAGGAAACCGCTTCTGCGCTTAACGATTGATACACCTTCCCAGACACTTGCCGAATTAACTCTTCTGCATTCGGGTCATTGTGGGGGCGCTGCACCAACATAGCGATTAAATAGCGCTTGCCATTGGGCATATCCACTAACCCCGCATCGGCGATCGTGGACCCAATATCGCCGGTTTTGTGGGCGATCGTGGCTTCTGCATCGAGTCCTTGGGGCAGTAAAGCGTCATTCACCGTGGATTCCATAATCCCCAACAAGCGATCGCGACTCCGCAGGGACACCAATTTTCCTTTCTCCACCATTGCCATCAACTGCACCAAATCTCGCGGACTGGTGGTATTGGTACCCTCCAGATCCGGGAGGGGATTGGAAATTTGGGTGGCGGTTAGCCCCCAGGACAAAAACCGCCGATTGAGTGCAGCGGCACCGCCCAGGCGTTCGATGAGCATATTCGTGGCGGTATTGTCACTAATCGCAATCATTTTAATTGCCGTTTCCAGGGCGCTGTACTGCGTCCCCGGTTCGCTGTACTGCATATCCCCAGATCCAGAAGCCACATGTTCCGCTTTCATCGTCAGGGTTTCGTCGAGGCTAATTTTCCCGGCATCGATATCTTGGAAAAATGCAATCAAAATCGGCGTCTTAATCGTACTCGCCGCCGAAAACCGCATGGTGCCGTTGATATCCAAATAGGCGCTGCTATCCAAGTCCACCACAAATACTCCCGGGGTCAGGTCCGATTGTTCTGCGACTAAGGTTTCGATTTGCGATTTTAAGGCGCTCATTTCGGAACTGAGGTGCAAGCCGGGTCTCAATCCTCCCGTTGGGGCGATCGCGGCAGTGTCGGGCTGTTCTACCGATTCGCTGTCCATTCGCGACGCATCCGCCGTGAAGTTTTTGGCGGGATTCCACACGGAGAAAAAGGTACCGGCGAGTACCCCTAACCCCACACCCAGGATCAGCAACCTCGCCCCATACACCAAGGGGGCGGTTTTTTTGCCCTGTCGGTTCGATTGCGGTTTGCTTCTTTTCCTTGGTCTGGGGGTGCGTTTGGAGGATGCGGCGGTACTGCCCGAGGTTTTGGCGGATGCGGGTTTGGCCGATCGCCGACGCGATCGCGCGGCTGGGATTGCGCGGGTCGATGCACTCTCGCCCCCCATCGGTGCGATCGGCATGGAGGTGGGCGGTGGAGGTGGCGGGGGATCGCCGGATATCCTTCCTCGGTGCCGTTGGTACATTAAATCGATCGGATTAGGGGTGCGCGGGGTGGGCGCAGATGCCGAGGACCGGCCCATTCCGGACATGGGTGGATTTTTGGGAAGAGGGGATTGCGGCGATCGCGGCGGCGATTGGCTAAACTCTAGCAAGGTGGGTTGGGGTCTGGTCTCGGCATCCCCTTGTCTGCCGGTGTTTTCTCGGTTTTCCCTGGGTCTGGACCGCACCGATCCCCGATTCGGTGCCGATCGCGGCGGTGAACCGATACGCTTACTCGGGCGTCGGGCGGGCGATCGCTCCTCCGATCCGGGGGCAGTTCTCAAGTTTGGGCGTGCTTTGCCTCTGCGCTTGTCCGCACCCTTGGGTTTTTGCCGCTTTCTCGGGGGTTCCCCCGGGCCGGACTTTGAGGGCACCACCGACAAAAATGACCGAATTGGAAACCTTTGAGCCACTGCTCACTCCTCTTTAACTGATTGCGTTGTAGGCTACACCACTGGTTATCCACCATAGGCATCATTTACGATTCTTCCGGCTTGCCAATGGCCAGAATATTGCGCCTGGGAATTTTTACTTCCTGCGCCCTTTCTCAGGCGCGATCGCCATCGGGATGCCTTCCGGATGCTGGTGAAAAATCCAAATGCCTGACCATCACAGCAATTTTTCGGCAGCATCGGGGGACAAATCATCGGACGCATCAATAGCGTATCACTAACTCCGAATTTGATGGGATAATGCCCACTCGATTTGACGCAAAATTCCGCGCAGCATTGCCACTTCTTGGCTCGATAACTGGGCGCGGTTATACAAGCGCCGGAATTTTTCCATCCGACTGGCGGCGGTATGGGGATAAAGATACCCAATTTCTAATAACAATTTTTCTAAGTGTTGGTAATATCCCTCGCTCTCGTCTAGAGAAGCGCTGTCCCTGATTTGGCTGGCGGGGGGATGGACGGCGGTTTCTGCGGAAACGGCGCGATCGCTCGCTTCTGGGGACGCCACGGCGGGGCCAATGGCACTCTGATACAGTTCGGCACAGCAAACGGCTACCGCTTGGGCTAAGTTTAAGGAGGAATATTCCTCGCAGGAGGGAATGCGGACGAATCTCTGGGCGTATTTTAATTCCTCGTTACTCAATCCTCGGTCTTCCCGCCCGAAAATGAGGGCGGAGGGGGCTTCGAGCAACCAGGGTAAGGCATGGCGCGGCGTTTCAAAGTTGGTGGGCAAGGATCGGGTTCTGCCGGTGGTGGCGATCGCGCGCAAGCATCCTTGTAGGGCGGCGGGTAAATCGGCTTCGATGCTCGCCGTTTCTAAAATCTCTCGGGCATGAACTGCCATTTTTTTGGCGTCATCTGCCATAATGTCGCACTGGGGATTGACGATCGCTAACTGAGACAACCCCATGTTTTTCATCACCCGGGCGATCGCGCCCACGTTCAATGGCCCTGCCGGTTCGACGAGTACAATGCGAATTTGTTTGAGTGCTGTCTGGTTCATCCTACCTTGACCCCATCGGCGATTTAATTGTATTCGGTGAAAAGATTCTCTGCTTGTCTTTTCTCCCTCCATCGCGTTTTGCGTAACATTAAAGATAAATCCTGCACGGAAATTAACATGGGACGCGATCGCTCTAAATCTAATCTTCCCACGAAAGTATGCCCGGTTTGTCAGCGTCCCTTTACTTGGCGCAAAAAATGGGCCACCTGTTGGGATGAGGTGAAATATTGCTCGCAACGCTGTCGGCGGCGAAGAAACCTGGGGTAAATAGGGGTTGTAAAACGCTTCCTTCGTGCTAAGATGAAAGGTTGCGAAGCAAACGACAGCAGGCGCGAGGTTTAATTGATGTCAACCGGGCAGGTACAACCCAAGCTAATTATCCACGGTGGAGCCGGGAGTTCTTTGAAAGGGAAAGGCGGTTTGGTGGCGCTGCGCCAATCCCTGCACAAAATTATTGAGGAAGTTTACGCCCTCTTGCAGGAAGGAGCTTCGGCGAGTGAGGCGGTGGTGCGCGGGTGCCAGCTCCTCGAGGACGATCCGCGTTTTAATGCCGGCACCGGTTCGGTGCTGCAATCCGATGGGCAAATCCGGATGAGTGCTTCGTTAATGGATGGCACCGCGCAAAAATTTAGCGGCGCAATCAATGTGTCTCGGGTGAAAAATCCCATTAATCTAGCCAAATTCTTGCAAAGCTGTCGCGATCGCGTGCTGTCGGACTATGGTGCGGCGGAATTGTTGCGCGAATTGCAGTTACCAATTTACAATCCGCTCACGGACAAGCGCTTGCAGGAGTGGATGGATGAGCGCAAGGAGAATTTTTCGCGCACGATGGCGGATGTGGTGGCAGAACCTGCCGGTAGTGGTACGATTGGCGTGGTGGCACTGGATTCCACCGGGGCGATTGCGGCGGGGACCTCTACCGGGGGCAAGGGGTTCGAGCGCATCGGGCGGGTGAGCGATTCGGCAATGCCTGCGGGAAATTACGCCAATGCTAAGGCGGGAATTAGCTGTACTGGTATTGGGGAAGATATTATCGATGAATGTTTGGCGGCGCGGATCGTTGTGCGAGTCACCGATGGGTTATCGTTAGCCACGGCATTCGAGCGCTCCTTTGCCGAGTCGGAGCGCAATCAGCGCGATTTGGGGGCGATCGGCATCGATGCCACTGGCGCGATCGCTTGGGGCAAAACCTGTGAGGTAATTCTCGCCGCCTATCACAACGGCGAAACCATTGGCGATACCTTGGAGTGGCAAACCGCACCGGGTGTGGCGACGGCATAGCACTCCTTTACTCTACCCTTCCATACCCCTGCAACTCGCGGGGGTATGGAGGGGCAACCGCGCAAGTGCCCTCGGCAAACAATGTTATCCCCTAGGGTAACAATCGTAGCATTTTATTAGGGTAGCAAATCGCCTGACAAGAGTTCCAAACCACTCAGTTATATGTTAACCCATTGCGATCGCCTCTATCTCCACCGACTCACTTGCCCCAATCGCGCTTTTAATATTTCTGCATACAAGTTCTCTAACTGAGTGATATTGCCGCTCAGGGTATAGCGATCGAGAACCCGCTGACGCGCCTTTTGTCCCAGCACTGGGATCAACTCCGGTTGGTCTCGAAACAGGGGCAACAGAGTCTTCAACTGCGTCGTTACCCCTTGAGAATTCAACACCACCCCCGCCCCATTCGATAGCACCTCACCATCCGCACCTACATCTGTAGCAATGCAAGCCAACCCACAGGCCATTGCCTCTAAAAGAGACAGAGACAATCCCTCCACCAAAGAAGGCAAAATAAACACATCAGCGCCGCGCAGAATTTCGATCCGCTGTTGCTCATTCGCCACATATCCCAACCACAAAACATTATCTTCCGAACCCGCATACACCTGCAAAGAAGGAGCCAACGGACCGTCACCGACAATTGCCAACTTGCAATCCGCACCCAGGTCACACTGCTTCCACGCTTTGAGCAAAGCTTCCACATTTTTTTCCATTGCGATGCGACCTTGATAGACAAACAACCGCTGTGCCTTTAACTCGTACTTCACCTGAGAATACCCCGGCGAATACTTCTGCACGTCCACCCCATTAGGAATCACCGCCACTTTCCCCGGCGGGACCCCCAGTTTCCCCAACACCTCCCGCTGCATCTGAGAAAACACGATCGTCTTGTCATAGTGAAGCAGAAAAGGGGCGTACAGTTGATAGGTAAGATGTTGCAGGTGTTGGCGACCCGATCGCCGCGCTGTTGCGTAAGCAAACGGCGGATGAAACGTCGCCACCAAGGGCAAATCCAACTCTTCGCAAATCTCGGGCAGCACGAAATCCAACGGCGAGAGGGTCAAAGATGCATGAACCAAATCTGGCTGCAACTCTCGCAACGCCTGAGTCAAAACCTTGCGCGATTTCAACGTCGGAATCGTGTAAATCGTAGACTTATAAAGACAAGGCAAAGACACTTCGCAGCCGCCAATCGACCAGCCATTCCCACCATTGAGGGGAGAATGTGGCTCCCACTTAGAAACCAACGTTTGCGTTTCTTGGGTCGCTTCTTGAGCAAAATGAAAAAAGCTGACCTGATGCCCTCGGTCTAACAGTGCATTCGTAACCTCGCGAGAGTAAGTAACATTTCCGCAAAAGGGAGTTTTTTTTCCAAGCCAAGCGATGTGCATTCGGGTGTTGGGGGTAATAGGTTTGGGATTAACAGAAAGCCGATCGCGCAATCAAGGCGCAAGCGCGATGAGCGCGAAACCAACTCGCCACTCATCCCAGCCGATTGAGCCAATTACTAAACGCTTAGTGCCGATCGCGAACCACCTTATTTCGGCACTTTCGTTAATTTAGGTGGTTCTGTACGGGAAATATACCAGCTTAAGACCCCGCCTGCTACCGCGATCGCCGCCAAGCTTAAAATTACCACCCGCAAGCCAAAAAATGCTTCCGCCACCCCAGCCAATGCCAACGGCAAACTCAACGCAATATTAATCGCATTATTTTGCAGCCCAAACACCTTACCGCGCATTTCTTCTGGCGTTTCGGCTTGGATGGTGGTTTGCATCGGTACCCCCACCATTGCCGCAAACAGACCCAATAGGGTAATCACCACCAAGGCGACCCACAGTTGTTCGGTAAAGGCGGAGAGAATCGCCAGAGAGGCGGACATCCCAATAGATCCCACAATACTCAATTGCCGATGGGGAACGCCGTGACCGAAATGACCCAGGATTGCCGCCCCTGCGCCCATGCCGACTCCCGCCGCCGCCAGCAAGAAGCCAAATTGATCCGTAGTAATGGTCGGAATCACCTCTGCCAGACGCACCGCCAATACTGCCAAAGCGGCAAAAATCGAGAATAAAATCACTAGCTGAATTAAAGCGCTGCGAACTCGGCGGTGTTGGCCCAGGTAGCGCAGACCTTCGCGAATATCTTCAAACACATGGGGATATTCCCGGTCTGGGTCTGGAGTTTCGTGGGTTCTCATCAATAACAGGAGCAATCCGGCGAGGCAATAGCTGCCGCCGACAATCAGTTCTTTTCCGTAGCCGATCCCGCTGCCCAGTCGGTCGAAGGCGGTATCTGCTAAGGCAAGCAGTGGCTCTCCTACAGCAAATCCAATAATCACCGAGGCCATCATGGTGGTGGTATAAAGGGAGTTAGCCGGTAGCAACAGCCGTCGCTCTACAATCAAGGGGATCGCCGCTTGTTCTGCTGGGGCGAAAAACTGGGTCAGGGTAGACACCAAGAGGGTAATCACCAGCATCAGCTCGAAACCTAAGGGCAACGGTCCGAGCTTCAATCCCTCGGCGGCAAACAGCAGCAGGGGCAGGACTAAGACGAAGGCCCCGCGCAGCAGATTGGTGGCCACCAGGACGCCCTTTTTCGACCAGCGATCGGTCAGCGCTCCCGCTAAGGACCCCAACAACACGGCGGGAATGGTAAAGGCGACCATAATCCCGGAGACCCAGCCGCTGATGGTCTGCCCTTCTGCCTGAAAGCGACTGGCAATGATGGCAATCATCAGCACCAAGTACACTTTATCGGCTAACTGGGAGAAGACTTGACCGCTCCATAAGGCGAGGAAGTTGCGGTTTTTCAAGACGGGTATAAACCCCCGCTCCGGTTTTGGCTCCTCCGGGGGCTGGGGGGTTTCCCCGGTGGGGTGGGCACCGTTGCCGTTGTGGGCGGCGGTGGGGTTCTTGTCTTCTGGGGTTGCCCTGATACTGGCAGGAGTTGCGGTTTCCCCCGCTTCTGCTGTAGTTTCTAGGGGGACTTGCGCGCCATCGCAAATCGCTCGTCGGATTCCGCTGGGATTTGGCCTCGGGTTTGCAGATAGGGTGCGACGCTTTCGGCTGGAATTCGCATTGTCAAGGTGGGTTTCTAAATGACTCTCGGATAATGGCATTATGCTGTTTGGTAAAATCGGCTGAATGCGAACGGTTACAACGTGGGCGTTCGCGTTTCGTAGGGACTCATCGCTGATGCATTCATATAAGTCTCGATGAGCTGGGCGGAACGAATCGAGCGGCCATAGTGATACTGGGCATAGTGACGCAATAACCGTTCCACGGATATCCACACTTTATCAAGAGATGGCCGCTGGTCTCTCAGTTGGCTGGGAAAATGACTGCTGGTTCCTTGTTGGGGCAGTTCGGGGGCGCTCAATTGTTGGAGGATCTCTAACTCCACTGCATTTAATTGTCGGTCGATCGCGAGCTGACGCGCTTCTATCTGGGGTAAGTTTTTGCCCTTGGCTGCTGGGGTGAGGCGATCGCTGTGGGGTAAACTTACGGTGCCACCGGCGCTCACACTAAACCCGACTCGCCAGGTTTGGGAGGTGAAATCGGGTTGCAGGGGTTGTTTGGTAATGCAGCAGGCATGGACTTGTGGCGCAATCCCCCCCACGGCGAGTAAATGATAGATACCGTGGGTTAAAAGGGGCAAAATTCCCGATCCCGAGGGCCGATCGCCGATCGCCTTCCATCCCTCGATCCGCTTTAAATGCTCCCCGAGCAAGATAAATAGCTCGTCTTGCGGTTGCTCCCTGAGGGCTTGACAAATGACTAATTCTGCGAGATACTGAGCAGCCGCTAGTTTGCCCAGGTCTCGACTCAGACCGGCATGAGATTCGAGGGTATTGGCTTGGGTGATGCGATCGAGCGATCGCCCTTTGTTCAGGAGCAGTTCGTTCACCACAAACAATCCGCTGCGCCCCCCTAGCTTCGATTTGGGCTTGCGAACTCCCGGTGCGACGGCTTGAATTAACCCAAATTCCCGGGTCAAAATCGTTACCAGTCGGTCTGCTTCCCCGAAGGGAATGCTTTTCAGATTGATGCCAATGGCTTTATAGGTTCGATTCATAGTGGCTCGGCGATCGGTTATGAAAACGGGTGCTGATAGCCGCGATCGGGCTGAGGCAATCCGGGCCTCACCCTTCTGAGTATCGGCTGGGATGGGCGTTGGCCCACCCTACACCCGGTTAACTTTCTTCACGCTCTCCCCCTGCACAGATGGGGGACAAGCCTACTAACTCCGGACCGCGAGAGGTGCCCAACCGGGTGGCTCCCGCAACGATTAAATCGATCGCTTGTTCGGCACTGCGAATCCCTCCGGATGCTTTAATCCCCATTCTGCCGCGCACAATCTCTTTTAACAGCTTCACGTCGGCAACTTTGGCTCCTCCATAAAAGCCGGTGCAGGTTTTGAGATAGGCGACCCCCGCATCCATACAAATCTCTGCCGCGAGTTGTTTTTCGGCGTCGGTTAACAAGTTGGTCTCGATAATCGCTTTCACCAGTTGGCCGGTTTGTTCGCAGATTTCGGCGATTTCCCGATGCACTTGATTGCTATTACCGGCTTTCAATCCGCCGAGGTTAATGACCACATCCAGTTCCGTGGCTCCATTTTCTACCGCTTCTGCTGCTTCGTAAAGCTTCGCCTCCGGGGTGGTGGCTCCCGTGGGAAATCCAATCACGGTGCAAACTTTCGGTTGCTTTCCCTGGAGCAGATTTGCCGCTTGGCGGACATACACCGGCGAGATGCACACTGAGGCAAAATGAAAGCGATCGGCTTGTTCGCAACACAGCGCTACCTGTTCTGGGGTGGCGGTGGGTACGAGCAAGGCGTGGTCGATAAAGGATGCAAGATCGATATCTGGCTGGGCAACAGCCATTCTGTGTTCTCCCTATTCTTGATGTGGAAACTTTTATCAATATTTTATGAAATTGTAGCCTTTACCACAAGTTTAAACCGCTCTGGGGCAGGCATTGGGAACCATACAGGGCGCATGTCTTGCGGAGGATGGAACCAGCTTCCCTAGAGTCGGCTGAAAATCAGAACCGAGAATCCCTGACATCCAACACATTTAATTTGCAAGTTATTCTGTCAATTATTTGCCCTCCTGGCCGTCAATTTACCTTTCCTAGACCCTGGATAAATCGCAAGCCACACAGTATTTTGGGCATTATCGGCGGTACAAACCCTACGAATTTATTAATTTACAACAATATATGATGGTAGGCAATTATCCATACCATCCGAAATAAAATTATGCAATTTAAAAGTTTTAGAATCGGATTTTTCTCAAGTTTGAATTTTGAATTTCGGGATGGGAGGGGCGGGTGGAGTCGGTGATGTTGGCTCTGGCCCCTCCGGAATCAATTCGCCTGGGTGGGCGTTAGCGAGTGGCGCGGACGTACTCCAAGATTCCTCGGGCGATCGCCTCTGCCATGCGAGTGCGTTGGGCGGCATCGGCCAAAATCCGAGAATCTTGATTGCCGGTGACGAAACCCACTTCTACCAAAACCGCCGGCATGCGGGTATGGCGCAGCACGTAGAACCTTGCTCGCTTCACGCCTCGGTTGGGCATGTCGAAGCTTTGCAACATGCTGTTTTGGATATACTGAGCCATCGTCCGACCGCTTTGATAGTAATAGGTTTCCAACCCATTTACCTCGGGGCGTCTTCCCGCCACAGCATTGGCGTGGATGCTGACGAATAAATTAGCATCGACGCGATTGGCGAGGGAGGTGCGGGGGGACAGGTCGATGGTGCGGTCATCTTGGCGGGTCATAATTACCCCGATGCCGTTTTCTTCCAAAATCCGGGACACCTGATGGGAAATATCCAGGACCACCTGTTTTTCTTGTAACCCGCCAATCCCCACAGCGCCGGGGTCTGAGCCGCCATGACCCGGATCGATAACAATTACCATGCGGCCATCGGGAATCGCCGGGATTTCCGGTGTAGGAGTATTAGGAGCAGGTGGCATAGTGGTCGAAGGAGTCGTATCCGGGACGGAAATCGGCACGACATCTGAAGAGACACTGGCCATCTCTCCGGCTTGCAATTTCACCGAGATTCGTTCGGCACTGGATTGAGCCACACCGGCAACTTGGACGCCAGCGGCAGGTTGAACGAGCACCACCACGGTTTCCGGGTCTTCTTGGGTGGAGCGAACCCATAAGACGGAAGAGCCGCGATCGGGGCGAATTCTGCGAACGCTATCGCCGAGCTGAGCGGAAAAAATAGTGACGCGATAGGCGAGGGTTTCGCGGTCCCATTCGGTGGTGTAGTTGAGGGGGCGATCGCCGTTGACGACCACTTCCGAGCCATTGGCACCCAGTTCGATGGAGTTGATGGTGGCTAAACCGCTAACAGGAGCGGCATTGGCTGTGGGGGGTTTTTCCCCTTCGGGCCAAACGATTACCTCACCGCGAGGACCGACTTGGGCTTGCAAATTGCGATCGCGATCGTTCAAGATCAGGATCGCCCGGGTTAAGGGCGGCGAGTCGGAGGCTTGAGAAATTTCGAGCCTTTCTACTCCCCAGCGATCGATTTGCATGATTCGTCGTTGCACTTGGGGCGAGAGGGTGACGCCTTCGAGATCTAGGGCAACCCAAGAGCGATCGCTGCTCGGTCTGAGTTCGACTTTTGGCTGTTCCCCTCGGGTATGAAAGATGACCCCTTCATCTTCCACCTGTATGTCTTGCAGGACCGTTTGCGCGCCAGTTACCGCAGCGCTGGTGGTGTTGGATCCTGCCGAGGCGGAAACCCCTGAGCGTCTGTTCACTTCCGGTTCCGGGTTCGGTAATTGCACGGTCCACTGGTTAGCCGCGAGTCCCCGAAACTGCACTTTTTGTGGATCCAGGGTGTAGCCCTCCGCCAGTTCCACCACAATGCGACTGGTTTGAGAATTAAACTGCCCGATGCGAATTTCGCGAATCGGTCCGCCCACCGATTCGCTAACGGTTTGACGCCCCAGGGTGGTACCGGGCAAGTCAATCACCAACCGCGTGGGGTTGAACAGTAGTTGCGCTCTGGGTTGAACTCCCCCAATGGTTCTAAACGACAGTCGATTTTGATTCGCTTCAAACTGCCAAGACTGCAGTCGGGCAGCTTCCGCCGGAGGAGCCGTTAGCAGAAATGCGCCGAGAACCCCGGGCAAGATCCACTGCGGGAGCTGACTTTTTTTGCTTGGACTTTTGTCACGAATTTGCGACTCTAATGCTTGGGTGTGATGTTTCATGTTTTGCTTACCGACTACACGGACGAGTTATCGCTCCCTCTTTACCCTCTCAACAATTGCACGGTTCAATGCGTTCGTCACTTTTGCCGTCATTGAAGCAGGGAATTTTATGTCTTTACAAATGTAGCAGCACCCATCCCGAAAAGGTTTGACCGAGGCCAAGTATAACATAGGGTTTAGGGGATAGAAAAAGCGACTTTTTTCCTCAATCTTCCCATTCAATCGGTTTGCTGGGATTTTTTGCGCGATCGCCAGAATTTTTTGAGTTCCATCTAGGGGTTTTGTCGAATATACTGTAAAATTCCCCGGGCGATCGCTTCCGCCATGCGGGCGCGATCTTGGGCATTCGCCAGTACGCGAACGTCATGGCGACCGGTCAAAAACCCGGTTTCGACCAATACCGCAGGCATGTCAGTATGGCGCAGCACGTAAAACCGCGCCCGTCGGACGCCTCGGTTTCGCATGTCATCAAATGTTTGCAACATGCTGTTTTGGATGTACTGGGCTAAGCTACGCCCAGCGCGATAGTAAAATGTTTCCAAACCATTGACATCCGGTCGGGACATACTAATTGCATTGGCGTGAATGCTGACGAATAAATCGGCATCCACGCGATTGGCTAATGAGGTTCGCGCTGCCAAACTGAGGGTTCGGTCGTCTTCGCGAGTCATAATCGCCGTTACGCCATTTTGCTCGAGAATTGCGGCGACTTGTCGGGAGATATCAGTGACCACATCCTTTTCGCGCAAACCGCCAATCCCGATCGCGCCGGGATCGCGTCCCCCATGTCCAGGATCGATGACGATCGCGATTCGCTGATTGTTCGCCCGGGCCGGTTGGGGCGCTGGATTCGTCGGCGGCGGTACGGAAATCGGGATTTTGTCCGGTTCGGTGCGCGGCGCGCTGTCCGGGGCTTTTGTGGCGACGGTACGGGGTTGCAGTTGAATCGCCACCTGTTCGGGATTGGGTTGTTCTACCCCTATGACTTGGATCCCGGCAGCGGGTTGCACCAGGATGCTGACGGTTTGCGGGTCTTCCTGGGTGGGCCGCACCCACAAGATGGAGGATCCGGTGTCGGGGCGCAATTGTTCTACGCGATCGGTGAGCTGCGCGGAAAATAGGGTGAGGCGATAGGCGAGGGTTTGGGGATCCCATTCGGTTTTGTAGGCAATGGGCCGATCGCTATTCACAATCACTTCACTCCCGTTATTGGCCACTTCGATGGATTCGATGGTGGCGAGTTGCGTCATCTCGGCGGTGAGTTCGGGGGGCGTTTCTCCGGAGGGCCACAGCAGCACAGCGCCGCGATCGCTCACCTGCGCCTGCCACTGTTGTCGGCGATCGCTTAAATTGAAGATGAGTCGGGTAAATGGTGGGTCGTCCGAGAGTTGCATCACTTGCACTCGTTCTACGCCCAGGCGATCGGCAAACAGATTTCCCTGGCTCAGTTGCGGCGATAGGCTAACTCCGGGTAAGTCTAGGGTGAGCCAGGTGCGATCGCGACTGGGTTTGAGGTCGATGCGAGGACTCTGCCCGCTAGTTCGCAGTACAAATCCGCGATCGGTTATCTCGATGTCTTGCAGCAAGGTACTCGCTTCGGTGACTGAAGGCACCGCGATCGCGGGATCCCGGGGCGCAGGTTCCACTTTCCGCTGCGGCGCAGGTAATTGCACGATCCACTGGTTCGGTGCCACGCCCTGAAATTCAATCGCCTCGGGATCCAAGGTATATCCTTCGGCCAGTTCTACCACAATTCGACTGGTTTGGGAATTAAACTGTCCCAGGCGAATTTCTCGCACGGTTCCGCCAATTCGCTCTCGCACGGTCCGCCGCCCTAACCGGGTTCCGGGTAAATCGATCACTAACCGGGTGGGGTTGGAAATCAGTTTCGCCGTGGGTTGGACTCCGCCAATGGTCCGAAATGACAGTCGGTTTTGATTGGCTTCAAATCGCCAAGAGTCTAGTCTCGCCGCTTCCGCCGCAGGCGCTGCTAATACAAAAGCACCGACAAGCGCCGGCACTAAGCCTTTCACGATGAGATTTTTTCTCAATTGGCGCGCATTTAATGCTGGGAAATTCAATTTTTGGGTCACGTTTTTCTTCTCGCTCGAATCACTCTACACAAGGTATTGACGCCCCCGATTGTTATGGCTAATCTTATCGATTGGTGAATTGCTCCTACTCGGATTGATTCAAGTATGGGCAATAAATTACCCTCGCCGATCGCTCCATTTCCCACCATTGATCGAGCTTGCCAAGCGCTCATTTCATCAGCTCTCTACTGCCCTGAATTCCCCTCGAATTAGGGGAAACTCACCGACGAGTTCTGGCAAAACTGGTGGGGTTTTGGAGAATTTTTAATATCACCTCCTCTCTCGCCCAACCCTTGTTTTTGCGGTATCGAACTTTGAAACTCTAACCATTTTTCTTCCTTTTCTAGTTTCGGGTTAGAGTTTCTCCTTTAAATAGCTGGAAATGTATGGCAGATTTCCAAGCATTTCCCCTTCTATTGAAAATCATACAATTCGGAAATTGGGAGAAAAACTAGCCAAAAAAAAGCACTCCAGTTTCCTGAATTTTCTCGAAAGTATGACAAAAATGCCCTGCAAAAGAGGACATCGATCTACCCGATAATTGGGCTTGTTTGTCTTCACTCTTCGGTAGAACGAAGAAACGAGGCTAACCATAAGACGACAGGTCGGTTAGAGCGAGCTTCCCTCGCCTCCCCTGAACCACCGCTATCTTTACAATCCACTCAATTTCCATTGCCCCATTCGCTCTATTTTTTACCTACAGATTGCGGTTTGTCAGTCAAAAATTTAAGCAAATTTCCGAATTAGCGAATCCGGCTAATTTGAGACCCAATGGATAACTCAACACTTGTGACACACCTCAAGCTTTCTAATGCCTCCCACTCGAACGTCAACGGATAGCTGGGGACTGGAAAAACCTGGAAAACAAGAGAAGATTTTCCCTTTATTTCGTTCCTTTAAATAAAAGGTAAAGCCAAGGATGGAATCGGGAAACACCTCAGATTCCAAACGGTAAACCTCGGCTGATTACCTTTTTTCGAGAGCTTGTAGGATAGTACGTTTGTTAAAAAGGCCGATCCGGAACGATAAATTAAGTAAGGAATGGTGCGGGCGATCGCCGACCTCTGGCTATTGCATAATATGGGCGATCGGCGTTTTTTTTTAGGTTTCGGGACTGTATTTCACAAGAGAATATTGAAAAGTTTTATTTATCGTTAACATATAAAATCTGGTAGAAGTTTTTGGGAAATAACTAATTTTTCAAAACCCGCCATGCTGCCAAGGTAACTTTTACAAATGAATTTCATCGAAGCAGAAAATTCTCTGAAGAAGGGTTCCAATAAAATGACCTCCAGCAACGGGAAGCAGAGAAAATGATAAGCTCAGGAGAGATGTTGCACGGAACCTTTCTGATTGCTATAATGAAAAATTTTAAAAAGCCGATGAGCGAGAAAGTCGTTCATGTTGCCCTCGCTATCTTGTACCGCGAGGGTCAGTTTCTCCTCCAACTGCGCGATAATATCCCCGGAATTGTCTATCCGGGGTATTGGGGATTGTTTGGCGGACATCTCGAACCCGGAGAAACCCCGGAAATGACCCTCAAGCGGGAATTGCAAGAAGAAATTGGTTATTTACCGCCGCAGGTGTGGGAGTTTGGTTCTTATCAGACCCCAGAAGTGGTGCGTCATGTTTTTCACGCGCCCTTAACGGTGGGTCTCGATGAGTTAGTGCTCAATGAAGGGTGGGATATGGGATTATGGACGCCGGAGGACATTCGGCGCGGCGATCGCTACTCGGAAAAAGCGGATGAAGTTCGACCCCTGGGGGGTCCTCATCAGCAGATTTTCTTGCAGTTTATCGAGCGCGGTTTATTGAAATCATAGGGAAAATTTTTCCACCGAGAGAGATCCGTTAGGGGGAAGGGGTCAGTGTGGGGCTGTCTTCTTCCCGAAGTGGGATTGTGTCGCCGAGAAAGAAAAAGCATCAAGAATTTTTATGAAGTGAAAGGAGTTAACCCCTGGGCGTGGATTCAAACACCACAAGCAAATTACAGGTAACGGTTTTGTTTTCCCACCTCATTTTACCCTAAACGCGGTAATAATAGAGTGGGCAGTGCCTCCTGGGGCTGTCTTTAGCAGACCCTTCGCGGGTCACGATTGAGGGTGCGGAGTCTTAGACGAGTCGAAGCGATCGCTTCACTTATTTTGTTTGTACTGTTCTTCACCGATTGCCCAATGATGAGCCGATTCGCCACCTATCTTCACCCGCAGACTTGTTTGACTGCAAAATCCCCCCATTTGATTCTTTTCCGGCGCTATTCATTGCCTCATTTTAGCCAAGTGCGCCAGCAACTTGAAACCCACCTGCGGGATTACCCCTCCTTGCCCTTGCGAAAAGCCCGTTACAGTGAATATCTCAGGGTTCATAGCCGAAAATATCTCAAGCAACTGCTGCTGATGGGACGCGACAAACCTCTAGAACGATTCAATTTATCAAGTCCTAAATTAAGCCTTGAATGCGAAGGATTAGAATATTGCATCCCCGGATACCTCTACAGTTTAGGGGGCATCATGGAAGCGATCGACTGTATGAAAAAAGGTCACATAGACCGCGCTTACTGTTTCAGTTTAGTCGGACATCACGCCTATCGAAATTGGGGACATGGTTATTGTCTGCTCAATCCGCAAGCTGCCGCAGCGAAATATGCTCAAACCCAAGGATTTGAAAAAATTCTGATTGTAGACTGGGATTTACATCACGGCGATGGCACCCAGTCGATATTTAGTCACGATCCGGGGGTGTATTGCATCAGCATTCATCATGGGCTGGACTTGTACATGGCGAAATTATCTGATTTAAACCTCGGCACCACAACTGTTGCTGCTCGATTGGGGCACTGTAATATTCCGATTTTCCCGGAAAATTTGGAAACCAGTTTTTTGGAAAAAGTGAACTTAAGCGGCAATTTTTATAAAGGTTTAGAGAGTATTGATGTGTTTTATTCTGCTTTAGAGAAATTGCCTTGGAAGCCGAATTTAATTTTGATTTTCTCCGGGTATGATTCTCATGTTCGCGACTGCGGTGCTGGGGTCACGAATTGGTCGAATGGAGAATTTCAAGAATTAACGGAATATGTGTTAGATTTGGCCGATCGCGTCAATTGTCCGGTGATTTCTTGTCACGGTGGCGGATATAATATCCCGATAACGATATCGGCAGCGCTCAGTCACATCAGAGTTTTAGCCAACTACCCTTAAGGGTAATCGGCGGATGTCAGGCGGAGGAAAAAGGCTGAATTCTGGAGGTGTTTTGACCGAGGGAGGGTGGGGTTTTGCTGGGGGTTTGTAGGGTCCGGTTGAGAGGAATTTCGCCCGAGGTCCTCTACCCCGAAGGGATGAAGATGACGCGGGGGAGTTTAATTATCACAGATGGAGTATTTTGTCAAGAAAAATGCCAAAAGTGAAGATTTCAGCAATTTTTTAGGTAATCCGGGAGGGTAGGGATTTATTATTTTAGATGAACTGCTTGACCCCTATATCTACCACTGGAATCCATGACATCATATTCCCCTGCATCTACCCCACCCGACGCCACTGGCGTTAGAACGAGCCAACCCAATATTCGCAATGCCGATTATCGCGAAATCGATCGCAACCAACTCTCGGCAATGTATCGGCATTACGCAGAAGTAAAAGATAAATATCCTCATGCCTTGCTGCTGTATCGAGTGGGAGATTTTTTTGAGACCTTTTTTCAAGATGCGATCGCCGTAGCGCGGGAACTGGAACTTGTGCTAACGAGCAAGCATGGCGGGGAAATCGGACGGGTACCGATGACGGGGGTACCGCATCACGCCCTAGAACGCTATGCGATGCAGTTAGTAGAAAAAGGCTATGCGATCGCGGTGTGCGATCAAGTGGAATCCGCTGCAGAAGCAAAAGGCTTAGTGCGCCGAGAAGTGACCCGGGTCATCACCCCCGGTACGGTGCTAGAAGAAGGAATGCTGCCGGCGCGCAACAATAACTTTTTAGCCGCTGTGGTGATTGCCCGCAATCATTGGGGATTAGCCTATGCCGATATTTCTACCGGAGAATTTTTCACTACCCAAGCCGAAGATCTCGAACAACTGCACCAAGAACTCATGCGCCTGCAACCCTCCGAGGTGCTGTTTCCCACCAATGCTCCGGATATTGGCATGTTGCTCAGACCCGGAGAGAAATCGCAACACCTACCGGAATGTCTGCCCTCGGCATTTTGCTATTCATTGCGATCGCAAAAACCCTTCACCCAATCCGAAGCTCGCGAGCGGCTTTTGCTATACTTCAAACTCCACAGTTTGGAAGGCTTGGGGTGCGAACATCTTCCCCTCGCCGTGCGCGCTGCAGGGGGATTGCTAGAATACTTAGAAGACACGCAAAAAGAAACTCCCCTGCCCCTGCAACCGGTTCGCACCTATATCCCCTCGGACTATCTGATTCTCGATCGCCAAACCAGGCGCAACCTGGAAATCACCCAAACCGTGCGCGATAACACCTTTAGCGGTTCTCTGCTGTGGGCGCTCGATCGCACGAGAACCGCAATGGGTGGGAGAGCGCTGCGTCGCTGGTTGCTGCAACCCCTGCTGCAAATCAAAGGCATCCAAGCGCGACAAGATACGATCGCCGAATTGATAGATAATAGCGAACTGCGCGAAGACCTACAAAAGCTGTTGCGCGAAATATACGATCTGGAACGATTGACCGGGCGCGCCGGTTCGGGAACCGCAAGCGCGCGGGATTTAGTCGCTTTGGCGGATTCCCTACTGAAATTATCCGAAATGACTCAATTAGCCGCCCAAGGCACTTCTCCCTATATCAAAGCTTTGCAGAAAGTGCCACCGAAACTCACGGAACTGGCCAACCATCTGAAAGCTTACTTGGTAGAATCGCCGCCCCTGCATCTCAACGAGGGAGGATTGATTCGCCCCAAGGTGGATGCGCGCCTGGACGAGATGCGATCGCAAGTGGAAGGCGATCGCCAGTGGCTTGCCAATCTGGAACTGCAGGAACGCGATCGCACCGGTATCTCCAATTTGAAGGTTGGCTATAACAAAACCTTCGGCTATTATATCAGTATCTCCAAGTCAAAAAGCGACCAAGCCCCGGAAGATTACGTCCGCCGCCAAACTCTCACCAATGAAGAACGCTATATCACCCCGGAACTGAAAGAACGGGAATCGCGGATTCTCACCGCACAAGATGACCTGAATAAATTGGAATACGAAATTTTCGCCCACCTGCGATCGCAAGTCGGGGAACATGCAGGAACGATTCGTCAGGTGGCCAAAGCGGTAGCCGCCGCCGATGTATTGTGCGGCTTAGCCGAGATTGCCACGGATCTCGGCTACTGTCGCCCGCACATCGTGCAAGGACGAGAGATTGGCATTCTGCAAGGACGTCATCCGGTGGTAGAACAATCCTTGCCCGTGGGTTTCTTCGTGCCTAATTCTACCGGATTGGGAGGATTCTACAGTTCGCAAACCGGCGATCGCCCCGCTCCTGATTTAATTATTTTAACCGGTCCGAATGCCAGTGGCAAGAGTTGCTATTTGCGACAAGTCGGATTGATTCAATTAATGGCACAAATCGGCAGTTTCGTACCCGCAACTTCGGCCACTTTAGGCATTTGCGATCGCATTTTTACCCGCGTCGGCGCAGTGGATGATTTAGCCACCGGTCAATCCACCTTTATGGTAGAAATGAACGAAACCGCCAATATCCTCAACCATGCCACCTCTCATTCCCTGGTTCTCTTAGATGAAATCGGGCGCGGAACTGCCACTTTTGATGGCCTTTCCATTGCGTGGTCCGTCGCCGAATATATCGCTACTGAGATTCAAGCCAGAACGATTTTCGCCACCCATTACCACGAACTCAACGAATTGGCCTCAGTGCTTCCCAATGTGGCAAACTATCAAGTTACCGTGAAAGAATTCCCCGATCGCATCGTATTTTTGCACCAAGTTCATCCCGGTGGAGCCGATCGCTCCTATGGAATTGAAGCGGGGCGTCTGGCGGGATTGCCCGCCCCGGTTATTCAACGCGCCCGAGAAGTGATGCGTCAGATAGAAAAACACAGCAAAATTGCCGTGGGACTGCGCCAAGGCGCACCCGCAGAACCTACGGCAAATCAAGGCGCGATCGACCCTTTCGGTGGGGTTGATTTTTGACCGAAATCACCCCCAGAATTACAACATATTGAAGTATTTCCCTGACCCGCCCGCACCAGCGGGCTATTTCTTTGGCTCGGGGCGCAAAACCTGTAGTTCTTGTCAGAACCGAAACTATCGATTACAATAGAACGGCTTAAACCGCTCTTTAACCCCAAGGAGTTTGAGCCACTTCATTTACCACCTATCGAAATTATGCCATGATTCAACTATTTGATGCGTTTTTTGCCTTTATTATCATCGGGCTTTTCATTTTACTGGGGCGTTTAATTCGACAAAACATATCGGTGTTGAAAGCGTTGTATTTGCCCAGTTCGATTGTAGCGGGCCTGTTAGCTTTGTTACTCGGTCCGGGTGCATTGGGCGCGATCGCCACCGCGATTGCCGGCCCGAATTCCCCCTTTGCCTCTGGCTTATTTCCCGAACAAATCCGCCAAGTTTGGGCGCAGTCTCCCGGCATTTTTATCAACGTCGTCTTTGCCGCACTTTTCCTCGGCGAAACCATTCCCAGACCCCGGGAAATTTGGCGCAAAGCCGCACCCCAAGTCGCCTTCGGGCAAAGTCTGGCTTGGGGACAATATGTACTGGGATTGTTACTTGCCATGCTGGTTCTCACCCCCTTGTTCGGTCTCGACCCGATTGCCGGCGCGCTGATCGAAATCGCCTTTGAAGGGGGACATGGTACCGCCGCCGGCATGGGCGATACCTTTGCAGAATTAGGCTTTCCGGCGGGTGCAGACCTGGCACTCGGTTTAGCTACCGTGGGTATTGTATCCGGCGTTGTCGCCGGCACTCTGCTCGCCGATTGGGGTCGCCGCAAAGGTTATGTCAAGGTCAACGTTCAAGAAGAAATCGAGGAAAATCTCGAACCGACTCACATCGAACATCCGGATATTCGCAGAGCCAGAAGCATATTGCTGCGCGACTTACTGATCGATCCCCTATCTCTCAATCTCGGCTTTGTGGGATTGGCGATCGCGATCGGCTGGTCGATCCTGCAAGCGCTGATTTTTATCGAATCCATAACCTGGGGTCGAGGCGGCATCGAGGTGATGAGCTATGTGCCGTTATTCCCAATGGCACTGATTGGCGGGCTGATCGTGCAGGTGGGGATGGTGCGCTTGGGTCTCGGCTTGCTCATCGATCGCACCTTGACCAATCGCATCGCGGGTGTGGCTCTGGATGTCACCATTGTCACCGCCCTGGCGAGCATCTCTCTCACCGTTCTCGGCGCGAACCTCGTGCCATTTTTGCTGTTATCTGTGGTTGGCATTACCTGGAATATCGCCGCGTTTCTATTCCTCGCACCTCGGATTCTTCCCTCATATTGGTTCGAACGGGGCATTGGTGACATGGGACAATCGATGGGGGTAACGGCAACCGGCATTTTGCTGATTCGCATGGTAGACCCGGACAATCATTCCGGTGCCTTCGAGAGTTTTGCCTACAAACAGTTGTTTTTCGAACCGATCGTCGGCGGCGGTTTATTCACTGCAGCCGCTCCTCCGTTGATTTATCAGTTCGGTCCGCTTCCAGTTTTTATCCTCACCGCCGTCTTGCTGGTGTTTTGGGTGGCGTTTGGCTTGTATAATTTTCGCCAAATTAACAAGCGCGCCGCCAGAAGGAGATAAGAGATAAGTCTGAAGGAATCGCTATCGCCGACTTCGATCGGCTATGGAGAAAACATCAAATCACGCATAGCACAATCACTCCTGGGCAAAATGCCATAATTTTAGGGACAGGAAAACCATCCTGTCCCCAAACAAATTTACCCAGTTCAATCCAACCGCAACGGGTCGATCGCACTGCTGAGATTACGACACATTATTTTCCCCCGAACCGGGTTTGCGAACCTGTTGAATCGCCGAGGTGCTTCCAGGGGGTATCGGTTCGCTCGATCGCGCGGGAGTCGCTGGTGATTTGGGTGGTTTTGGCATTGCTTCACTGTCGGACTTTTCTCCACTATTGCCAGTGCTGTCATTCTTGCCAATAAAATTCCCCATTAAACCGAGAACTTTTTCTAATTTCCCCTCTTCCAAAAATGCATTAATCAGCGACAAACCACTGGTCGAAAGCAGAATTTTATTGAATTCTCCCATGTCGTTACTGCCATTACTTCCGGGGAATAAATACACTTTCGGGTCGCCTAAAACCCCCGGTTGCGGTGCTAGGGCTTGCAGAATGGCGGGGAGTTTATCCACCAACATGGGGGCGATCGCCTGAATCACTTCCGCTTTCAATTTCGCATCGCTAATCGCATTTTCGGCGGCAATTTTCTCGCGCAATCCTTCCGCTTCTACAAGCGCTTTTTCGCGATTTGCCTCGGCTAAAGTGCGAATCGATTCGGCTTCCATTTCGGCGGCTTGTTGTGCGGCTTCTGCTTGTCGCCGACGGCGATAGGCTTCGATTTCTACCACATTTTGCTCGCCAATTTTATGCTGTTGTGCTTCTCGTTCGGCGTCGATTTCGGCCAATTGTTGTTGGCGCTGCGCTTCGGCGATCGCTTTTGCTGTTGCGACATCGGCTTCCGCTTTTACCCGTTGCGCTTCGGCTAGCGATCGTTCCCGTTCTTTGTTCGCGATCGCGATCGCCGCGTCTTCTTGTGCGATCCGCGCCGATCGTTCCGATTCCGCAACCTCTACCTGAGACTGCAATCGCGCCGAGTCTACCTGCTGCTGACGCTGCACTTCTGCAATTTCTGCGTCTTGTTGTTGCAGCGCTTGTGCCACCCGAAACCGCTTGCGCTGTTCTTCTAACTCAATATCAGCTTCGATTTGACTTTGCTGCACGCCTTTTTGACGATTGATTTCCGCCATTTCGGCTTCTTGTTGTTGTACCGCTTGCGCTACTTTCAAGTGCTTATTGCGCTCTTCTAACGCAATATCCGCTTCAATTTGGCTTTGTTGCACGGCCAATTTGTTTTTAATCTTTTCCTCTTCAACCGCTTTCTCCTGTAAAATCTTACTCCGTTCGATAGCTGCCATTTCGCGGTCTTTCGCTTCTTGAATTTCCCGCTCTCGTTGGGCGCGTTCGGCTTCAATCGCCAATTGTCGCTCTAACTTATCCCGTTCGTTATCATTGGCAATTTGCCGGGATATCTTCTCTGCTTCAACCTCTTTTTGTTCGATTTCAATTTGAGTGGTCAGTTCGACTTCGCGCTTTTGCTTAATCGACTTTTGGATGGTTTCGGTTCGCAGGCGCACCCCTTGGGCGTCGAAAAAGTCATTGGTATAGGTGTCGCTTTCGCCAATTTCGGAAATTGCAATGCTATTTAACGTTAATCCCACTTTTTTCAAGTCCGGGCCGATTAAATTTAGCACTTCTTGCGCGAATCCCAATTTATCGGAATCGATTTCTGCCAGGGCTTTGGTCTTCGCCGCCGCCCGAATCGCATCATCGGCGCGATTTTCTAGGGCTTTTTTGATGTTTTCTATCTGGATTTGCCCCTCGTTGGACAAGCGCGCGGCGGCGGTAAAAATATCGTCTTCTGAAGCATTAATGCAGACGAAAAATGTCACTTTCATATCCGCCCGCAGGTAATCTTGGGTGCGAACGGCTAGTTTGCCGGTGCGTTCTACATCAATTGAGATTTCTTTCAGGGGGACTCGGGTGTATTCCTGAAATCCGGGAATAATCATGCAGCCGCCATTGAGAACGACGCTTTTCTTTTTGCTAAATAACCCGGTAATTACAAAGGCTTCGTTGGTGGGAGTGATTTTATAGAATTTGCGAATTAATGCTAGAATGGCACCGAACGCAATTAATCCAAAAACAATCCAAAAAACAACGATAAATGCAGAGTTGTTGGAGACGCTTTCCACCAGATTGGTTTGGGCGGGCTGAAGTTGCGCGATCGCAGTAGAATAAGCAGGTGATGTGTTGGCGGAGTTCTCTTCTGCAAATGCCACCTCGCAGGCTGGTTCTAATCTGGCGCTGTCTTGCAGGTCAAGACGCGGTAGGGTTTCGAGAAGCGTTAGCCAAAATAACATGAGATTACCCCCATATTGTACGGATAATTTACCAAGGCTTGTGGTCTATACGTGCGAGAAAACTGGCGTTTCCTCTCGACTCCTCCCCAGGGAAGGAATGACAGTTTATCGGTCTCGCGAAAATTCCCCCAACCACCGATCGCAATCTACACTCCGATCCGCAATGACAATGTAACACTCGTCGGTGCGATCGATGACGATCGCTTTGTCGCCGCGCTGGGGAATGACCGTGGCCCACTCGGGCAATGCAGCAGTCACGGTGACGAGGTTGCGATTGTTATCTAAAACGTCAATTTGGCCGAGTTTCTTACTTTCGATGGTGGCGGAGGTGACGGTACCAATACAACCGATTAAGCGATCGCGACTGGTATCTTCACTAAATGAGGCAAACAGATAGCCCACAGGTTGTGAGAGCACTCGCCCTCCCACTAGGGCGATCGCCAAAGAACCGATAAATACTGCACTGGCTAACCACCCCCCCGGAACGCCGAATATCGCGTTCAAGGTCCATCCGGTTAATCCCCACAAACTCAAGTCAATGGCAATTAACAGAATTAGAGGTACCCGCCCGAGACCGAGCAATGATAAAATTTGCATCGGACCGAAATTATCCAGTGCGCCATTGGCATCGGCATCTACATCGAGATCCATATCGGAATCGAAATCGAAATCATCCTCTCCGCCCCCAGTGACAATCACCAGCAGGAATAAGGAGATCCCAACCCCGAGTAAAATCCAGTAAGGTAAGTTGGCGGGATGGAATAACATATGGGTTGTCCCCTAAAACCACAATCCAGCAGAACGGCGATCGCTCTACATGATTGCCAATATCATAATAAAGAAGAAGGATAATGCTATTTTAATCGAGATGAAGCTCAAACGAATCGGTCACGTGGCAATTTGCGTTGAAAACCTCGATCGCGCGGTTAATTTTTACCAAAACTTGGGCATGGAGGTGGTCTGGAAGGATCCGGACTGGGCCTATCTGAAAGCAGGCGGCGATGGTTTAGCCCTGTTGACTCCCAGCTACAAACAAGCCGGTCCTCATTTTGGCTTTGTCTTCAGCGATCGCGCCGAAATGGAATCGGCTTACCAGCAATTAAAAGCCCAAAAGGTTGATGTGCGCGATATCCACGAACATCGCGATGGAACGGCTTCTTTTTACGGTAAAGACCCGGATGGCAATTGGTTTGAATACCTCTACGAACCCGCTTCGGTTCCTCAAGAAGTCGTCGGCGCGAAATAAACCCTGACTTCGCGCCGATTTAATTCGTCGGGTGGGCATTCCCCACCCCACAGTCTTTATCCTGAGTCTCTGTCAATATTCAGCCGCAAATTTTTTCGATGGAGTGCTTGACAAAGGGAATTCACATCAGGTAAAA
>NZ_JAJENT010000776.1:0-897 GCF_035615515.1 Phormidium sp. CCY1219 | reverse complement strand
ATCGCTTAATACCCGCAGGGGGTTAAAAACCCCCGGCTCATAGCTTAAGTCGTCTAAAGACGACTGATAGATATCAAATGTGCTGCAATTTATATTAATTCGTTTCACTCGTTTGCTTGTTGCGGAAATCAGCCTCAAACATCAATCGCTTTATAATCGGTTTTACAGCCTCAATTAAATGGGTAGGTTTGGCTTGCAACCACACCCCCAGCAGCCCGGTTCTTTGAATTCCTAATCTAGGGGCGATTTTTCTGCTGAAACGCGAGTCAGTGCATTCCCGCAAAATTCCGGGCTTTTCCAATACTGATTGTATCTCGTTCCAACAGCAT
Organism: Phormidium sp. CCY1219; assembly: GCF_035615515.1. Classification (GTDB taxonomy): domain Bacteria; phylum Cyanobacteriota; class Cyanobacteriia; order Cyanobacteriales; family Laspinemataceae; genus CCY1219. Next base: position 568 of record NZ_JAJENT010000776.1, on the reverse strand, counting down.
TATCGCAATTTCGAGTGTGAGTTGCCCTGCGCTCATCTGAGCCGCCGTTAGGATATCGCCGGGAATAATCACGCTCATGGTGTATCCTGCTGGGGGTGGAGGTGGATTATCGCGCGGTGAAAGAGAGGGCGATCGCGCCACTTCCCGTAGCAGTGCGTCGCGTCGCTGTTCCCTGAGTCGCTGTTGAATAATATCGAATCGCCCTTCTGCCACTCCTCCCCTGGCTCTAAACCGGAACCAACACCCTTGGGGGTCGGTTGCGGCAGCAAATCCCCCGGAGAGAAAAGTCCCGCCTGCCAACCCTCACTTCTGACAGACCGTCAGTTTTTCTCGCGCCTGCGGATGACTCACAAAGTAATATTGCAACCACTCGCACCCCCGCGCCAGCAGTTCCTCTAACCCCTCCACCCGCCACACCCGGGCGGTGCAGTCAACTGAGGCGGTGGCCAGGGTTTTGCCGTCTGGGCTAAAACTGACGCTCAATACAGGGCCGGAATGCCCTTCTAAGCGGGCTAATTCGTTGCCGGATAAATCCCACACCCGGGCGGTGCGGTCACCTGAGGCGGTG
>NZ_JAJENT010000775.1:0-9454 GCF_035615515.1 Phormidium sp. CCY1219 | reverse complement strand
TCCCACACCCGGGCGGTGCGGTCACCTGAGGCGGTGGCCAGGGTTTTGCCGTCTGGGCTAAAACTGACGCTCAATACAGAGCGGGAATGCCCTTCTAAGCGGGCTAATTCGTTGCCCGATAAATCCCACACCCGGGCGGTGCAGTCATCTGAGGCGGTGGCCAGGGTTTTGCCGTCTGGGCTAAAACTGACGCTCGTTACCCAGTCGGAATGCCCTTCTAAGCGGTTGCGCTCTTGGATGCGGGCGAGAATTTGCTGCAAGGCGAGCATGGGGCTGGTGGCGGGATAGTCTTTCAGGGGGCGATTGTCCCGCACCAAGGTTTGCAACTGTTGGCCGATCTGCATGGCTTCGATTAATAAGTCAATTTGTGGCATCCCCGCGTCGAACTGTCGCAACACCCGGACTGCGGTTCGTTCCAGTTTGGTGCCTTGCTTGGCTTCTCTCAGCAGGCGGTCTGATTCTGCGTTCGCTTCCTCTAATTTCGCTTTCGCTTGGGCTAAGAGTTCCTTGGCTTGCCGTTCTGCGTCTAAATTCCACTGCAGACTGGCGGAGATAAAGTCTTCATCCTCCGGGCTGACACTTTTTCCGGCTTTCCAGTCCAATGCCTCGTTCAAGGCTTGACCGCGCAGCAGTCGGGAGGTATCCTGGCGGTGGGACTTTAACCAGGCGGTAATGGCTTCGCCGTAGGGGCGCAGGTTGGCCAGTTCCCGTTGCACCCAGGGGAGATCGAAGACCCGTTGGTAAATTCGGTTATACACCTGCAATTGTCCCTGGCGGTTGACCACCAAACCGCAGAGGCGTAGTTCCATTTGGTCGTCACTGCGATCGGCTCTGATGCCATTGGTATCGGATTGCAAGATGTGCTGATACAGTCCCAACAACCTGCCGGCGCGCTCTTCCCGTCGCAAAAGGCGATCGCGGATAGTTTTTAAATGCTCCGGATCGTCCTGCGCTTCCCAGTTTTCCAGTATTTTCGTCCGCACCAGTTCGGCGATCCAGTCTGTTTCGCTACCCTGGGGAGTATCATCCGCCCTCACCGCCAACTGACAAAGCTTTTGCGTCAGAAAGGGTTGTCCCGCCGTCCAGTGTAAAATTTCCCGCAACACTTGCGCCGGATTTTCCATCTTTTCCGCCAATCCCGGGATTAACGGTTGCGCTTCCGCGAAGGTAAATCCACGCAATTCGATGGGCTGACCGATATTAAATGGGGTTCGGGTTTTGTCGCGAATCAAATCAGACGGGGTTGCGACGCCAAATAAGGCAAAGGTCAGGCGCTGGTAAGCGGGATTTTGCGATCGCTGATTAAACCAATATCGAATGACCGCAAAAAAATCTTCCACTTCAAAGCTTAAGGAATTAGCGCTGTCAATTTCATCCACCAAAACAATAAATTTTTGCCCCTCGTCCGGTTGAGCAAACACCACCTCTTCAAAAAAATAAGATAGCCGTTGAGAAAAGGAAATGTCCTCTAACTCTTTCCACCAAGTTCGTTTATTAATTTTTTGAGAAAATCCCAATCCATTGACTAACTCATAAAAAATTCCCTTATACCACCCAGCAGCAGTCACGTTCTTATTCCCAATTTTAGTCAGATCGATAGAGGCACAGGTCAATCCTTCCTTTTGTAGCCTTTGCATGGTTCTCACGAGCAAACTCGATTTACCCATTTGCCGCGAGTTGAGAACGTAGCAAAAATTTCCGGCTTTCAAGCCTTCATAGAGTTCTGTATCTGCCTGTCGCACCACATAAGTTAGAGCATCTGCAGGCAAACTTCCGCCAACTTTATATGTGTTGGTTGTAGTCGGTTCCATGTTCTACGGCTTCCTTTGCGAGTCTGTGTTATACCGTTTTTCTATAACCGCGATCGGGATGGATCTCTTTAGCCCCCCTTTTCAAGGGGGGGTGGGGGGATCCAACACGATCGTTGTTTTTTTAATTGGTATTATTGAAGGAATAGTGGTTGATTGCAGGTCTCCTTTACTTCACCAGCAAGGGCTAGCTGGAGTTAACCGAAAATACATAATCCGCCAGTGGGAACATTATTAAAGGCGATCGGCAAAATACTGACGATATAACTCGCAAGCCACTCGCCACTCATTTCCTTCTAATTTAACCAACCCCAATCGGTGTAACTGATTGGCCACGTTTGGATCTAATCGCACAGACCGATGGGAAGTTATCTGCTTCATTGCTTCTGCTAAGTCGGGATTTTGTTGTAGGTTGCCTAAATGAATCCGCAAGCGATCGCCGTAAATCCCTGCTTCTGTGGCCGCCGTTTGCAAAAGTCGCTCGAAAGTCATTTCCTGCCGCTTTAGGCGAGAGATTGCCATTTGTAGCAGAGAAGGATTTCCGCCGATCGTATTCATAATTCTTTCAATTTCATCACTATTCCATTCTACTCCTTGCTGCCGTGCGAATTCTTGCACTTGTAAAGCGTTAAACTCTGGCAACTCGATTTTCTCTCCCACATTGAATGGCGACCTATTGATTTCCAAAGTAATATAAACTTCCGTAGAGTAGGATATTATTAACCGTATTTTTCGCCATTTTTCATAGTGTTTGGCAGACTCATGCCAAGCTCTCAACAAGCTAAAAAAGTCTTCCGCAATCTCCCCATGAGGAAAAATGCGATCGACTTCATCTAAAGCCAGGACAATCGGAGCATTAATTTGAGTCAATAAATACTCTTCAAAATACGAGTTACAGTTATAGTTACTCGATAACTCTTCGTCCCAATATTCTGCCAGATCGGAAGATAGCTGAAGTTGGCGACTCACGACAACGCAAAACCAGCGCAGAAAGCGATCGAGGTCTTGCAAAATGCTTCTATCTGCTAGCAATAGATTCAGAAAGACGGTTTTATAGCCGTTGTTTTTGGCATCGGAAATCATTCTCATCATTAGAGAGGTTTTCCCCATCTGCTTTGGGGTTTTGATACGAAGCAGGGAACCGGGCTGTGAAAGCATTTGAAAACATCGCTCTTCAATGGGAGGGCGTTCCATATAGCTGGAAAAATCTGATTCGGTTTCATCCGAAAATGAATCTGCTATATCCTCTACACGAGACGTATTATCCCTGGCATTCTCGAAATCTGCGATTTCGCGCAAATCTAACTCCAATCGGCGACAGATTTCCTCAAAATAGAGATTATCTACAGGTTTGCCATTCAAGAACTTGCTGATAGTAGTACGATGGTAGCCTAACTCTTCCGCCAAATGTTTCTGAGTGGGAAAGCAATTGCGCGGGAGAGCGTTTCTGACGATTTCAATGTAATCCGGGTGAACGCGGAGGGAACGTGTTGACATAACTCCTCAGTCGGTAAACTTGCTCAGATTATAATGCATTTTCTCCCGCTTGGGGGCATCTCCGACAAAACTCAGACATCCCGCTAAAGTCCGACATAAAGCCATAAACCAGCCGCTTGTACGCCGACGCAAACGCATACAGGGACCTGCTTTCATGGAATTGTAGACATTCTGAGGCAACTCCATGAACGACGAACAACGCTCCCAAACTATCAAGATTCAAACCTTAATCCGGGCGATGGAAGACCTGGATACAGCAATTTCCCTCGATCCGCAGATGCCTGTATTATATCCCATGCAGGAGGTGAACGCAGTTCCAGCACCACCGCACTCCCCCGAACTCGTCTACAGCATTCGGCTAGAAGTCTGGATCGTGCTTGTCGTCCATTTCGTGGTGTTATGGGTGATGAAGAAGCGCTAATCCACAGGCGGGGATGTTGTGCTTACCACATCCCCGTGCGAGTGGTACCCAGAGGCGGCATTTCCCGTCTCTCGATTCATGTTATCGGAGCGATCGCGTGCGACGTTCTTTTTCCTAAAATTCCCCCAAACTCTAGATACGCTGGGAGTTGACCACCCCCAGCAGTGTAGGAACGAGCCGATTATACCAGGCTCATTTCCACCAAATTGTCCGCCATATCAAAATTGGCGGTTACATTTTGCACGTCATCCAGATCATCCAAGGCATCCATCATTTTGAGGAGCGATCGCGCTTGTTCCGGGTCGGTCACTTCTACATTATTATTCGCAATCCAGCGCAGTTCCGCCCTCACAATCTCGTACCCCCGTTCTTTTAACGTTTGGTTGAGATGTTCTAAATTCGTCACTTCGGTAAACACTTCATACCCCGGCACATCTTCGTCGATTTCGGTAGCTTCATAAAACTCGGCACCGCCTTCTATGGAAGCTTCCAGCAATTCATCCTCATCTACCTCACTTTTGAGCGTCACCACGCCTTTTTGCTCGAACATCCAGCTCACGCAGCCGGTTTCCCCTAAATTGCCGCCATTTTTGCTAAAGGCAGCTCGCAAATCTGCGGCGGTGCGATTGCGGTTATCGGTGAGAGCTTCGATGAGAACCGCCACGCCCCCGGGACCGTAGCCCTCATAGCGAATTGCCTCGTAGTCGCTACCGGAATCCCAAGTACCAGCACCTTTAGCGATCGCCCGTTGGATATTATCGTTAGGAATCCCTGCTGCTTTTGCCTTATCCACCGCCGTGCGTAACTGAAAATTCGCCTCCGGGTCCGGAAGACCGCTACGTGCGGCTACGATAATCTCACGGGAAATCTTGGTGAAAGTTTTGCCTTTCACCGCATCCACTCTAGCTTTTTGCCGTTTTATATTGGCCCATTTACTGTGTCCTGCCATAGTTACACGCTTCCTTTTTCTTTCGTTACCACTTCATTTAATAGGATAAAACCTAATGTTACCGCGCCGTAGGCAATGCACCCACGGCAGGGTTTTGGCGCGAGTTCCAGTTCTCGCAAAATCGGCCTACAATCGCGCCGCACAAATGGCAGCGCCAATCAATCCCACTTGGGGATTAAGCACCACATACACCGGCACTCGTTGGAGCAACGGGGACATGCGACCTTTGTATTCAAACGCATTGAGAAACCGATTTTCGCGCTCTATCAACGGGAGAATTTTTGCGGCAATTCCCCCCGCCAGATATAGTCCCCCGTAGGGGAGGAGTTTGAGGGCGAAATTTCCCGCTTCCGCACCATATGCTTCTACAAAAAGTTGCATAGTTTGCTCGCACAGGGGGTCGGTTTTGTCGATCGCCGCTTGAGAAATAGCGGCTGGATCCATATCCGCCGCCCCCACGGTACTTCCGGCGGCGGTGGCGCGATCGCTCAAAAACTGGTAAATCGGCTGAATTCCCATCCCCGACACCACTCGTTCCACAGAAATGCGCTGCAACCCGAGGCGGCGCTGCAAGTGCTGCATGAACTCGTATTCCAGGGGAGTGCGGGGGGCGAAATCCGCATGACCCCCTTCGGTGGGATACACAAAATAATCTTCCAAATGGCGAATTAAAAACGCTTCTCCCAACCCAGTTCCCGCACCCAACACGGCGATCGGTGCAGCAGACTGGGGTTCCCCCGCTTGCAAGGTATGCAAGTCACTGGGGGATAATCCCAGCACCCCATACCCCACCGCTGCAAAATCGTTAATCAACGTCACCTGGGGAATTCCCAATTCTTGTTCCAGACGTTCGCTGGTGAGTTCCCAATTCAGGTTGCTGAGGGTAGAGGTATTGCCCACCACCGGACCGGCGATCGCGAAACAAGCGCCCCTCGGTGTGGGGGTTTCCCCCAACTCCTGACTCGCGGCGGCAAAAAACTGCCGCACGATCGGCACCAAGTCGGCATAATCTTGACTCGGATAAATCGCTTCGTAGCGGTTTTCCTGCTGCAGATTCGCGGTTGTATCGTTGCTATTGGGCATTTCCACCAAGCGCAGGAGGGTCTTGGTGCCCCCAATATCCCCAACCAATAACACTGTCATGTTTTTTGCTTTTTACTCTAATTGCTGCTGGTACTCGCTCCTCCCCGATTTTATATCCTCAAACGAAGCGAATTTCGGTTTCGGTTTGGGTCAAGTGGGAGCGATCGTGGTGGATGGCGATCGCCCATTGGTCTTTTTCCCGAACCACCTTGTACAAGCAGCACAACGCCGCACTCATCTCTTCTTGCGCCGCTTCCACCACCAATCCGATGGTGGCTCCAATCACCGAAGCCCCATGCCCCACCAGCAGGATGTCTCCGGAAAACTCATCCGCAAGGCGTCGCGCGGTTTCCCCAGCGCGCTGCACGCATCCCTCATCGGTTTCTGGATACTGGGGCACCACCCGAGAGCTGTAACTCAGGTCAATGCGCGGATACTGTTGCGCTAAGACTTCCGGCGCTTGGGTTTCCGGCATCTCGGGCATCCACTCGGCATTCAGCCATTCACATAACCCCCATTCCAATTTTAAGGGTAAATCGAGAATTTCTGCCACTTCATTTGCAGTTTGTACGGTTCGCAAGAAAGGAGAGGTGAATATATGAGTTATGCCTTCTCCCTTAAGGCGTTCTCCGAGTTCTTGCGCTTGCACGAACCCATCTTCCGATAAGGGAGGGTCGTAAGGGCGTTCTGCTGTATTAAACCACTCTGGTTTTACAAAGTCAAGTCGATTGGCGTGTCTTGCAATCCAAACCGTTTCAGACATGGGATGAGTCCATTTTTTTACGAGCAACTGATACCTGTGGAAACAACGGATGAATTGTCCCCACGCAGGCTATTCCCTCACTATACTGGGCAAGCGGCTTGATTGGCGCATTTTTCTTCATGTGTCCGGGATTACACTCCCCGCCTCCATCTATCGCAGAACGCCACAACCCGGGAGAAAATGGGCAACCGCCTGAGCGATTTTACCCTTGACTCAGGCGCGGCCCGTAGCCATCTATCTCTATTTCATTTTACTCATTATGACAGTAGCACAAACTCATTCGACTCGCTCCACCACCCCCGGAATCTACGGGATGGAACTGAAACTCCTTCGCGATACGGTTCTCAAGCAAAAACCGGTGCAATCTTCTCAACTCTCCGAGTCTGAAAAACAACCCCTTCCCGGGGGGACGATTTTACAATTGCACTCTTTTACTCCAGAGGGCGACCACGTTAAGGTAGCATTCCGCGATCGCGAATATCGCGGTCTCAATACCTGGTATGTTTATTATAAACATGCAGTGGTGATGAAAAATAGCGAAATTACTTTTCCCGATCGCATCAAACTCGCCGTTCCTTATAAGTCGCAATTGGATAATCGCCTACATCCCTATGGCAGTTGCAATACGACCAGCATTGCCATGTGTTTGGCTTATTTCGGCATTCGGGGAAATAACGCTTCTCAACAACTGGAAGATGAGCTGCAAGATTGGTTGGTTGCCCGGGGTTTAGACCGTCACGAAGCCACTCACCTCGCCCAAGCGGTGGAAGCTTATGGTGCCCGCGATCGGTTTAAAACCAATGCCTCGATTAATGAGGTGAAAGAGTGGTTGGTGCAAGGCAACCCGGCGGTGATTCACGGCTATTTTACCAGTTACGGCCATATTGTTTCCGTGGTGGGTTACAATTCTTACGGCTTTCTCGTCAACGACCCCTATGGCGAATATTGGCCGCATGGATACGATACTTCCGCCTCCGGTGCAGGCTTGAGCTATTCTTACCGCATGATTCAAGAAACCTGCATGGGTGATGGAGATTTTTGGGTTCATTTTATCTCCAAATAGGCGAATTTTGCGGTAAAATATACCGCGATTAACTCTCATAATCTCCACTAATTGTAAGGACAGGGCAACGCCCTGTCCTTACAATTATTAAACGGGAAAGGCAATTCTCTCTTTCCCCGCCCGGACAATGGAGAACGATGGTTATTTTACGATAATTGTTCCTCTAGTTGAGCGGTTCGCACGGTTAAGTTTACCACGCGATCGCCGCGCTGAATTTTGAAGTCAAGTGCCGTACCGATGCCGCTTTTATCCACAATTTCTTGCAAGCGATCGGGACGGGTCATGGGTTGCCCTTCCACTTCCAGGATGACATCTCCGCGCCGCATTCCGGCTGCTTCGGCGGGGGTATTGGGCAAGACGCGCACCACTAAAATTCCCTCAATTTCTGGCAGTAAGAAGGGGGAATTGGGGTCTTCGTTATTTTGTTTGGCCAGTTCGGGTGTTAAGCCCACCATTTGAATGCCCACATAGGGATGCGGAACTTTTTTGCCTGCGGCTAAAGTATCTTTTAAGGCTTTGGCTTTATTAATTGGAATCGCGAAACCAATGCCTCTACCATCGGCACGAATGGCGGTGTTGATGCCAATCACTTCGCCGGTGGCATTTAATAGCGGACCGCCGGAATTTCCGGGATTAATAGCGGCGTCAGTTTGCAGGAAATCGATGCGTTTGTCCGGGATACCGGCTTCGGCGGAAGAGCGATCTAAGGTGCTGATAATACCCAAGGTGACGGTGTTATCGAGTCCGAGGGGATTGCCCAGGGCGATCGCCCAATCTCCGACCCGAACTTTGGCGGAATCTCCTAACAGGGCAACGGGCAATTGTTCGCCAGTGGGATTGATTTTGACCACGGCTAAATCCGTGAGTGCATCGCTACCGCGCACTTCTCCGTCAAAGGTCCGTCCGTCTTTTAATGTTACCGTGACGCGATCGGCTTGACTGACCACATGAGCATTGGTTAAAATCAAGCCACTGCGATCGATAATGAAGCCGGATCCTTGACCCCGCTGGCGTTCTTCTTGGGGGATTTGTTGAAAAAATTCCGGTCCAAAAAAGCGCTCGAAAAATGGGTCGTTAAAGAAGGGGTCAAGGCGACGAGTAATGGTGCGTTCGGTATCGAGGCGCACCACTGCAGATCCGACGCGATCCACAGCGGCGGAAACAAAACTGTTGGGCGAAATTGGCGCTTGGGCGATCGCCTCTGTGGTGGTAACGGGTGGAGGGGGTTGGATGGCTGTAGCGACAGAAGGGGAAGAAAAAACGCGCAGGGTGCCCCAGGCGATCGCTGCACCCAAAATCAGGGTTAACAAATAGGTGCTGATTTTGAATCCAGAAGAGAAAATTTTGGAAAACCGCATCGTTTTTTACCTTGTTTTTTGCGCGATCGGTTGACAAGAATTAAGGGATTCGGTTCCTCTGGCTTTCCTCCGGTTTCCTCTGGATAGAGAAAACACTCGCAGAGCATCCGGCAAGTCGCCAGAGACCCCGATAATTTCAGCTTAAAACGAGACGAGGCGATTAGGATGCACGGACATGGGGAGATTATCCTCCTCAATTAGGTTCGGCAAACCGTACTGGCAAAAATGTGGCGATCGCTCCTAAATGGCAACAATCGCCTATCCGATTATGAATTAAACCGCTGTAACAGTTCCTCTCGTTCCAATTGCCACAATAATGGAGCAAATTCCTCTGGAGGTAACTCCAGAACTAACTCAATAATAGTTGAGAGTTCTTCATCGATAGAACCGAATCGACTTCGGAGAATGCCTTCGATAACCCGCCGTTCTCCTTGCCGTTCTCCTTGCTGAAAGGCTTTTTCTTGTTCTTGTTGGTAAAGGGGTGCTAATCTCATAATTAACGCTCTGTCTCC
>NZ_JAJENT010000774.1:0-5450 GCF_035615515.1 Phormidium sp. CCY1219 | reverse complement strand
ACCACCTTGACCGAGGATGGTGGGAGGGTAACAGCAGTAGCGATCGCCCCCGACGGGAAACGAGCCGTCTCGGCATCCGATGATCAAATCCTGAAACTGTGGGATTTGGAAACCGGGATGGAACTCGCCACCCTCAGAGGGCACAGTGACCCGGTACTATCGGAGAATAAAACCCTGAAACTGCGGGATGTGGAGTGGATCCGAGGAGAATTCCATGGGCATTCGGAGGATTACACCCTGAAACTGTGGGATTTGGAGACCGGGATGGAACTGGCCACCCTCAGCGGGCATAGTGCGTGGGTAAATGCAGTCGCGATCGCCCCGGACGGGAAACGAGCCGTCTCGGCATCCAAGGATAAAACCCTGAAACTGTGGGATTTGGAGAGGGGGACGGAACTCGCCACCCTCACAAGGCATAGTGGCTCGGTAAATGCAGTAGCCATTACCCCCGACGGGAAACGAGCGGTCTCGGCATCGGGGGATAACACCTTGAAACTGTGGGATTTGGAGAGGGGGACGGAACTCGCCACCCTCACAGGGCATAGTGGCTCGGTAAATGCAGTAGCGATCGCCTCCGATGGCAAACAAGTGGTATCGGCATCATCGGATAAAACATTGAAGTTGTGGAATTTGGCTAGTGCAGAAGTGTTAGCTACGTTTACCGGGGAAGCTGAAATGCTTTGCTGTGCCATTGCACCGGATGGGGTGACGGTGGTGGCGGGGGATTTGGCGGGGACGTTGCACCTGCTGGGGTTGCTGTTCCTTGCCCAAATTGAGTAACGCCGCCCGGTGTAACGACTGGGTTAAACGGCTTTCTACCTCTGTCCGCATCTGAGTCAAGATAGTTTGACGATTGCGATACTCCTGTTTAGAGAACTGTCGCCCCCCGGTCGATCGTGCAGCGACTGGAACTCCTGCCGCACCTCTTGACGAAATTCCGTCACTTCTTGGCGCAACTCCTCTAGGCGTTCCTCTAGGGTTTGTAACAATTCGCTGATGGTGGTTTCCATCACCCCCAATCGTTGACAGACTTCCGCAAAACCGGAATCAATCCTGCCGGAAATATCGGTAAAAAACGCCTGCTGCTGGGCAACCGTTCCCCGTAACTGGGTTTCCAATTCCTGAAACTGTTGCAGGATTTGGCTGAACTCCTCAACATTGACCCCCTCTTGATTGGCTTGCAGTTGGCTCAGTTGTGCCTGCATTCCCGTCAATAACTGCAAGGTTAATCCCGCAAAGGCTTTTCCATCCTTGGCAAAGTCTTCCTTGAGGGTTTCTCGCAAGGCTTTGGGGAAGGTGGTATGGAGTAACTCGGCGACTTGTTGACGCACCTCGGAGGGAATCGGAAAGCCGCCCCCTTTACAGGCTGCCATGTTAAGGCGGATGAAGATATCCCCCCATTCTGTAGCGGTGAGGTTGCCTTGTTGGGTGAGTTGGTATTCTTCCGGGGTGAAGAATCGATCGAGTTTGGCTTCTCGCAGTTCGGGGTAGCGTTGCTGGGTGAGTTCCTGTTGGGCGATTTTTACCCAGTTGTCCTTGGCTTGGGCGGCGATTTTTTCGAGATGTTGGCGGGTTTTGCCGCGCTGTGATTTGGCGGCGAGGGTGATGACGGCGGCTATGGCTTTCCCGACTGCTTTGGTTAAATCATGATTTTCTAGGGAAACTCCCCCCTCTCCTCCATCGATTAAGGCATCAATGACATTGGCAGTATTGCCCGCAGCCACACTCCCTAGGGCATTTGCCAAGACTGTCCCCCAAACAATTCCTTCTCCGGCGAGTAAGGGGGGAAAGGCTAGGCTACCAAAGACGCAGCCGCCACCGATAGTTAATTTTAGGAGCGATCGCCCGACACCCATAGTCATACCCTCAACACTGTCATTATTTTGCCCCAAAAACCGGGTTTCTATGTAGGAACTGGGGAACCTATTTTTTTCAAGAAATCGATGCAAATGATTTGGCGGTGCAGTTGGGTGGGGAATAGTTAATCTGTATCATTACCCTCCTTCACCCCTTCAAAGGGATTGCACAATGTTAAATCAGGCACGCGCTTGAAATCATCCACATTTCGAGTCATCACACAAGCAGAGCAGTGCAATGCAGTTGCCGCAATCAGGGCATCGGGAAGTTTGAGGCGGTGATGTCGCCGTAATTGAATAGTGCGATCTTCAATTTGGGGCAGTAGGGGGACTTGTTCAAACTGCATCAACAAATCAGCAATGACCGCTTCTTCTTCATTGGATAATTCTGGAAAACTCAGCAACTCAATTCGGACAATGCAGGAAGTAATTACCTCATTTTGGCTGAGAAATGATTCTGAGAAAAATGGCAAGATGGCTGGTTCTTCAGCCAAGTAGTCAATAAAAATGTTGGTGTCGTAGAGATATTTCACCGCTCCCACTCCTGACGGATTGTGTCGAGATGCGCCCGCATTTTGTCTCGCTTATCTTTTAGCAATCCCTTGGCTTTGGCAACCTTGGCATAATCCCGTTGCCAGAGCGCGACCACTGAAGCAGGCACATCCACGGTAATAAATTCCTCATTTTGGTCAATTAAATATTGCTTAGAAATTTTAATAATGGGCATGATTTTTTCCTTGAATGTTTACTCCTGATTTGACTCGTCGATCGATCGTTGGTGCGTTCCCAACCGTCACTAACTGCCTTAATCGATTATAGATCGCTGGGAACGCACCCTACATGATTACTTACCTTCAGGATCGGTTTTTGATTTGAGTTTGATTTTCATAGTAAAAATTCTCCCTAAAACTAATTTTTTTCTTGTTATCCTCATCATTAATAAAACAAGCGTTTAATCAATTCATCGCTGGTCGTTTTTTCCTGGGCTAAAATTTCCACTAAACGGGCTTCGGTTTCGGGGTCTAGTTGTATGTTCAGCATGAATCCCTCTGATTTGTGATTAATATCTAATTATACCTGATTTACGCCAACTCATCCTTAAACTGATTTAAGTTGAGGAGGGGCTAAAGGGGTGATTACTATTGTAGCTAAGTTGCCAGAAACCGGGTTTCTTTGAGAAAGGGTTTTCTTTGATTGGGTTTTACTCCTTCTGGATTTCTAGGTTGGCGAAGTGTTCTTGCACGAGGCGATGGATAAAGCGGTAGCGGTTGCCGACTCGTTGCAGGATGAGGCGATTAATATCGTAGTCAAAAAAGCAGCTTAAAAACATAACCAAAAATAACACCTGCTAGGATGGATAGTATTATGAATGGAACAATACCACTAACTTCGCCAAATATATTTAGACCGGTTATGATTTTGTGTGTTATTCCGATTGACATCAAACATAAAAAAGGGATAACAATCCATATCAAACCCCACCCAAATGTTATTCATAATCATACCCAATCCAGAACACATCCAAAAAACGTATGTATAGTCATTTCAATTGTATCAAGCACAATTGAAATGACTATAAGTTTACTAAATGCACTTATTATAATAAGTATTATTTTTATAAAATACACGATATTAGAGTTTTTATTCGTAGATTTTATCGATGCATTTCCTAATCGGCGAATCCAATGGCCAGGATGCGTTCTCGATTGACTCCAAAAAGTTTTTAGATTTTCTCAAACCAAGCGGTATCAATTTCCACCGCCTCAATCATCGTAATCTTGACCCCCAATCTCAATTCTTTCAACCGTTGAACCAACTGCTCACCATCAATTAAATCAATCGGTGGCGCACCATCACGGGTCGCTTCCTTGACAGCATCTCGCGTAAATGTACCCGTCGTCACAAATAGTCCTTTATCGGTGCGCCCTTGCATCGCTCCCCGAAAATCTCGAATCTGACCCGCCGTGACCGAACCTTGATAACGCTTACACTGAAAAAGAACATGAAAGCTCAAGAAACCATTAATCCGCGCAATCCCAACCCCATCAATACCCCCATCTCCTGATTTTCCTGTGATTTGCACTTGGATAAAACCAGATTCTCGGAGTAAACGTTGCACCAAGCGCTCAAAAGCAGCAGGTTCAAGATTCAACAGCATTCCATGTAACTGATCCTGCCATTCGAGTTCCTCTGTGCTTTCCTCCATCGTTTCTATCATGCGATCGGAAGCATCAACTTTGCTTTTTTCCGCCTTTTGAACAACTTTGACAATTTCTTTTGGCTCAAGATGCTCAAAATCATCGGCAATGGATAATAATGACCACACTCCCCGTGCTGAATTTTCCAAAAGTCCATATTTTCTCAAATAGGTACGACTCCACCCTAAACGATACTCAACTTCACTGGTGGAAGTTTTGCCGTGGGGAATTTCGAGGATTTCATCAGGCAGGTTGAGAATTTGCACCACCTGCTCATAAATTTCTTGAACGGTGCCGGAACCCCCCAGATTTTTTAATCCGACCAGCGTGGGAATCAACATTGCATGAAATGTCGGAACAGAGGAGGAAGACAATTTTTGAACACTCATAATAATCGGGGCTTAAATGTAATGTAAATCTTACAATTTTTAATCAATCTGAGCAAAGAATCGTCGGATAAAGGTTTCCATCTGATCCGCCTCAAAGGGTAAATTGGGTTTCTAATTTCTAAAACTGTTGCAGGATTTGGCTGAATTCCTCAACATTGACCTCCCCTGGATTGGCTTGCAGTTGACTCAGTTGTGCCTGCATTCCCGTCAGTAACTGCAAGGTTAATCCCGCAAAGGCTTTTCCATCGTTGGCAAAGTCTTCTTTGAGGGTTTCTCGCAAGGCTTTGGGGAAGGTGGTATGGAGTAAATCGGCGACTTGTTGACGCACCTCGGCGGGAATGGGAAAGCCACCCCCTTTACAAGCTGCCATGTTGAGGCGGATAAAAATATCCCCCCATTCGGTAGCGGTGAGGTTGCCTTGTTGGGTGAGTTGGTATTCTTCGGGGGTGAGGAATTGGTCGAGTTGGGCTTCTCGTAGTTCGGGGTAACGTTGCTGGGTGAGTTCCTGTTGGGCGATTTTGACCCAATTATCCTTAGCTTGGGCGGCGATTTTTTCGAGAGATTGGCGGGTTTTGCCTGGGTATTGTTTGGCTGCGAGGGTGATGACGGCGGCTATGGCTTTCCCGACTGCCTTCGTTAAATCATGATTTTCTAGGGAGACTCCCCCCTCTCCTCCATCGATTAAGGCATCAATGGCATTGGCGGTATTGCCAGCCGCGACACTCCCTAATGTGGTTGCCAAGACTGTCCCCAAAACAATTCCTTCTCCGGCGAGTAAGGGGGGAAAGGCTAGGCTACCAAAGACGCAGCCGCCACCGATGCTTAGTTTTAGGAGCGATCGGCCTACACCCATAGTCATACCCTCAACACTGTCATTATTGTGACGTACTCCCGACGCCGACCACTTAGGCGGTACGGCGCGGGCTTCTCCGCCCAGACCTTTGAGATCTGGGTTTCGCGTTTTTGAGTGAGGCGACCCCTCGGATATGATGGGGTATCATATCCTC
>NZ_JAJENT010000773.1:0-7659 GCF_035615515.1 Phormidium sp. CCY1219 | reverse complement strand
CAGATTACCAACTGTATGCGAACTCAGGTTGGCTTTTTCGTCTGGTGTGGGGGCGGAGGGTCGATCGCCTGGATTGGAAGGAGCAAAATTTGGGTTTGAACTCCCTCCCCACAAAAAAGGCGCGCTTCAATTTCTCAGCGATCGCCAGATTTCCTTAAACCCCAGCATAAGGCAGGGGGTCGGTTAAGCCTAATTGGGCAAATGCTGCCAAGCGCAAGCGACAGGAATCGCACTGAGCGCAGGCTAATTCCCCACCGGCATAGCAAGACCAGGTTTTCTCCCAGGGGACACCCAGGCGATCGCCGAGTTGAATGATTTCGGTTTTCTTTAAGTCAATCAGAGGGGTGACGATCGCGATCGCTTCTCCCTCTCGGCCTTGTTTTGTCCCTAAGCGAAATACCTCTTGCATCGCCTGAATGTAGTCGGGGCGACAGTCGGGGTAGCCGGAATAGTCGAGGGCATTTACGCCGATATAAACCCGCGACGCCGCGATCGCTTCTGCATAGGCGAGGGCAAAGCTGAGAAAAATGCTGTTGCGCGCGGGCACGTAGGTAATTGGAATGTGGCGCGACATTTCCTCCAGGGAGCGATCTGCTGGCAAGTCCATCGCCTCGTCGGTTAAGGCAGACCCCCCCCACTTTCGCAGGTCAAAATTCACAATCTGATGTTCGGCAACCCCTGCCGTCGAAGCGATCGCATGCGCCGCCTCCAATTCTCGCCGATGCCGTTGTTGGTAATCAAACGAGAGGGCATAACAATTGCAGCCATCAGCTTTCGCTTGATAAAGCACTGTAGAGGAATCTAATCCGCCGGATAATAAAACAACTGCTTTCACCAGAACCTCTCGCAATCTTTCGCTGTCGGGGGAAGGGAAACCTAACCCCATTTGATGATATCATTCCCCTAAGCGGGCAGAACCGCGATCGCCACCTCCTCAAATCTTCATCTGTTACCCCCTTCGTAACAAATCTTAACCCTTTTTCCTGCCAAAACCGGGGATTTCGATACATTTCGTAGCGTTTTGAAAAAATACTTAATCCCAATTGCTACAGATATTCGATAAGCTAAAAGTAATAGAGACACAACAGAAGAAAGAGGAAACATCGATGGCAGCACATTCAACAATCGAATTTAAAAAACCACTGTGGCAAACTATTGCATTATTGAGTCTGGGATTTTGGCTGAGCGGTACCCTGCTGCTGGATGGGGTAATTATGCCGAGTTTATATGCGGCGGGAATGATGACTCAACCCGGTTTTGCTTCCGCGGGTTACATGATTTTTGGCATGTTTAATCGCATCGAATTAATCTGTGCGGCGTTAGTTTTAACCGGGATTTTGGCTTTGGTAAAACTGCACCAAGTGCAAGGAAAGTGGATAACTCCCGCTATTGTAATTTCGGTGTTCCTGTTGGCGCTGACTTCTATCGAAACCTATGGCTTGACGCCGCAACTGAGTGCGTTAGTGATGCAGCTCAATTGGTTAGAACCGCTACAGCAATCGGCGGCTGAAATGACACAAATGCAGTCCGGATATTGGGCATTGGAACTGCTGAAATTGACTGGCGGCGCGATTCTGCTGACTTGGTTGTATCGCGATCGCGGCGAATCCGTGGCTCAATAAATCCCTGGGCATTCCATGAGATTAAACAACAGAAAGCTTCTGCCATTATAATATAGGTGGAGGTTTTTTATTGCGGTGGGGAAGGTGCGTGACCCCCGGATAAAATTCGTGGATTTTCCCATGAATTGGATAACGGGGGTCACGTATCCTACGATTGCTTAATTTTCAATTCCCAATTCTGCAGGGGATTCGGGGGAGTCTTCCGAGTCGGAACTGGGCCATAACAAGCGAATGCCCATGATGGCGAATCCGGCGGCGGCGCTGATTTTCACCCACTGAGTGGGCAAAATTTGGGCTGCACCTTCGCCAATCAAAACGCCGATTAAGCTAGCGAGCAATAACGCGCCGGCAGTGCCGAAAAATACAGCGCGGGGAAATTTGGAACTGCCACCCAGCGCGATCGCCGCAAGTTGGCTTTTATCTCCCAATTCGGCTAAAAACACGGTGATAAAACTCAGTCCGAGAAGTTGCCAATCTATCATATTTTATCCTTTTTCTGATTGCTTTTTTTATCGCGCTGTTAATAGAGAACCTACAGTTGCTGCGCCTTATGGCGGGCAGTGCTTGGGTTAATGCACCACATCCCACACCAAGGTAGCGGCGATAAACAGCAAGACGATCGCTGCCGATCGCTCCAGGGTTTTTGGGGAAACGCGCTTGGCAAGCCATCTTCCTAATATTACCCCTAGCAAGCTGGTGGCGACTAATGCAGAACCAGCACCAGCAAAAACAATCCAGGGGGATTGAGATTCTGCTGTCATTAACAAGGTCGCCAGTTGCGTTTTGTCCCCTAATTCGGCGAGAAAAATGGTGACGAAAGTGGAGGCAAATACTCCCCATGCGCCCCGATCGCCGTTGGATGACTCAGTGGGGCTGTGGGCGTTCGGCGTTTCCGCCACGGCGCGATCGCCATCTGCTTCGCTTACCGGCGGAGTGGGGGAGTGCTGTTCTTTCACCAAAATGGAGCTGCGATCGGATACAGAAGATGTTTTCACGGGTTATTGGGCTAAACGCTCGCTAGGTTTCCAGTATGCAGTTCATTGTTCCAAAGAATGCCCAAAAAGATCAACCCATTGGTAGAGGTTGTTTTAAATTCCCACATAATGGCGAAAGCGTACCATTTCTAAACTGCGATCGCCGTAGACTCCGGAAATCTGCTCGCTGCAGCACTCGATCGCAAACTCGTTGAGCTCTTCCGGTTCGATGCCGTACATGTCCTGGAAAACATCGGCGCGGACCCGACAAAACCGGGGGCGATCGTCGTAAATGCGACATTCGCGGGTTAAGGAGTCGTAATTCACGCACCAGCCATCCGATCCGACCATACTCAGATAAAGCTCTAGTTCTTCGGGGGTCAGGTAGTCTTCTAAGTCGGGACGATCCGCCGGATCCAGATGACAGCAAGCCCCGCACTGCTTTACACATTGCCAAGTTGCCACGAGCGCTCCTCTCCTTATTCTCTGCGCGCCTGCTTTTTTAGCATAGCGGTTTTCCCTCACCGATGGAGCGCCTCCCCCGGGGTTTGCAGAGAATCCCCCCAGGAGTTGGGTTTTTTGGAGTTTTGTAAAGTTTATTAAAAAAATGAGCCATTGGCTTGTAAGATAATTAGGCGGATTTTACCGAACCGCGCTCTCTTCCCGGGGTTGGTTTCCAGCTAGGGTGGAGCGCACTGAAGCCTACTCGTCTATTCAATTGGGCATTTGTTGGGAGGATAAATGGATTTTTTAACCAATTTTGCAAGTAACCTCAACCTGGAAGCGATTATTCAGCTCACGATGGTGGGGTTAATTATGATTTCTGGCCCCGTGGTCATCTTTTTGCTGGCATTTCGCGGCGGGGACCTGTAAAGGTTCGCGATCGCTAATTGCGCGCATTCCGACATTGCCCGACTTCCCGTCGGGCTTTTTTTGTGCCGAGGGGGTGAGTTTAGGTAAAAATTGCCCCGTGGGGCTACAGGTGATCTGAGGAATATCGAGGGGTATCGAGAGAGAAGAGAAGGGTTTTTCCTATAGTGGAGAGGAGTGATAGGCGATCGCTGGCGGGGACGAAGGAATACTTCCGCCTACCGATTCTCCAAGCGGGGGCGATCGCCAATCCTCGGAGCTATCCTCGACAATGTCAGTTAATACGCCAGATTCTTCCACTAATGCTTTTAAGTGGAAATAGGCTTGTTCCGCACTCAGGGGTTCGGCGTGAATCTCGTCGGGAATGTAAAAGTGCCGACCATCGGGAAAGTAGCGCACCACAAACCCGGGAATCACCCCTAAAGATACTGTGGTTTCGGCTAAATCTTCCACAGCTTCCCAGAGGCTATAACGAGTGGAATAACCATCGTAGCCCATTTTAAGCTTGTCTCCTAATTACCCGGTTCGTAACTCTTTGAAAGTCAGACGCGATCGGCAAACCAAGCAGTAGATTGTTTTTTGCAGGTGTTGTCTTGCTCATATTGCGCCTTGCTAACCCATCGTAAGGGGAGGACAGCAGTTTTGAAAACCGAGAAAATAACTAAATTTCCAATTTAACCCTGACAGGAAAATCGGCGATCGCCTGGGTTGGCTGAAGCGGTTCTTTCTTCCTCCCTTCCCCATTTTCCCTTGGAACTGGGCGATTGACCCCCTTTCCTTGACCCCAAGGAAACGGTAAAAACGCTTTTCCTCTTTATCATCTGAATGCTCAGCTTTCCTCACCAACGGCGTCAAATTCTGCTCCCACGACGCCCCTTTCCGGTAGGGACATAGACCCACTGGCATTTTGGTTTAATCTTCATCGGCTGTTAACGAACAGTTAACCCCTTTTTTAACCAGATGGCATACCTCTTCCACTAACTTTTCTGGATCGATAGGTTTGGTGAGGTATTTTTCATACCCTAACCTCCGCGCTTTCGGTCCGTATTCCCATTCGGGCAAACCCGTGACTAACAGGGCGGGAACGGTTTTTCCTACTTCCGACTCTCTCACGGTTTCAATCAGCGCAAACCCATCGCCATCAGGCATTTTCATGTTACTCACCAATACATCCGGTTGTAAATTTTGCAGCACTTCTATCGCTTCTTTAATCGATAACACAGCGATAACCTGTGCCCCGGCTTCTTCAAAAATAAATTTAAATAAATCTCGGGTAGAGATGTCATCTTCTACGACTAAAATTCTTTTACTTTGTAAAGGTTTAAAATTTGCAAAAAAGTTAGGGTCGCTCTCCGGCTTGCTAATCATTATAATTGCTTTATTTATGGCAACTTTCGGCAGATAAAATCAGGAAATGGCTTAGGTAAAACTGGCGCAGAAATTGAAATCTCCTCAGCTTCGCTCTTCTTTTTCCTTCAAACGCAATAAAAGTAATCCATGTAAATCGGGCCGATGCTCCGATTCTGTTAGCCGATCGCCTATCGGCTAACATCTGGCGTCGGTTTGCTCTACGCTGCTTGTTGCAAGTTGCTGACGCATGTGGTTAGGCGGTTTAACAACTCTTTAAGACTGAAAGGTTTGGTAAAATAAGCCCTCGCCCCGAGGCGCTCGATCGTTTGAATTTGCTCCTCATCGAAACAACTACTCATTACCACTACCGGCAAGTGTTTCAACCGGGGTTTATCGGCGATCCATGCTAGTAATTCCAACCCGGAGAGGCGAGGCATGTTAATATCCGTCAGCACTAGCTTAGGCATCGGTGTGGCGCGATCGCTTTTTCCTCCACCGTTGCAGTGGGAAAGGTAAAGCTGCGCTTCTTCTCCATTCTTGACCACCTGCAAGGTAAAAGGTAAATTGGCTTTCTCAAAAACCAGTTGAACTATTTTCGCGTAGTTGGCGTCATCTTCAACCAGTAAAATCATATTGTCAGGAGCGATCGCTTTCATCAGTTATTCACCTCTGTAAGTTGATTACTTTACATACTCTTATCCCGCTTGATGGAAATCCCCAGGGCTTGGGTTCGAGTCATCCGCCTCTTTATCCATTCCGATAACTTTCCCTAATCCCCCTCGTTTCCCTGTCGTGCAAGATATCTCTGCCCTAACTCTATCATCGTAAATGCCCCGCAGGGTTAACGATTTTTCGGGGACTGGGGGAGGCGAAATCTGGGGCGCTTTTTGCACTGATATTCCACGCCTGGTATCAATAACGCCGATATATTGGGCTAAATCGACCGGCTTGATCTGTTTATCCTGGGTCAATGGTCGGGTTTTGCTGATAGATCCATAATAAGTGCAATCCCCGACACGCCAATCTCCCAGTAGGGATAAACTCCGGTTAACTTATGGTGTAGTAACGAATACGCGGACAGGCTATCCGGGAATAAAGTGTTACATATCACAGACCCAAATCTTTTTCTGTCCGATACCGCACATAGAAAATAGAATCCTTGTGGAGAAAGGGGGTCGAGGATTGCAGGTTCGGTGAAATTAAATGGCAAACTCCTTGCATTTAGCCTAAATTGGCGATAGAATTTGAGAGTAATATGTTTTTTCGGAAAAATCATACCGTAACTGCTTTCACTCGGTCACAGAGAAGATGGGCACAATAGTTTTTGCTACAGGAAGGGTAGGCACCCCAACCTCGGGAGATTGCAAGTTGCAAAAGTTGTCAAGCCACCGGGTGGCTTAGGAAGGAATTATGTTTCAACCCATCAATCGCGATCGCGAGAATCCAGCAGTGAGCACTCAGGCTATGACTTTTGAATCGTTGAGGCAATATGTAGAGACCCTCGACGATCGCGTTCGCCGACTCTACGAAAGGGCAAATCCCGCCTTGGAGAAACAACCCTCCCTGATGCTGCATGCGTTTAAAGAACTGGGGACGGCGGCGGAAGCATTGCAGGTGGCGATGGAGGAGCTATTATGCCAGCACGAGAATATCTTGGACCTGCACTCCGAAGTAGAACGAGAGCGCGATCGCTACCACATCCTGTTTAATGAGTCCCCAGATGCCTACCTGGTCACCGACGCTAGCGGAATCATTACTCACGCCAACCGCGCCGCCCTAGTGCTGTTTAATTGCCCCGCGCAATTCTTACTGGGAAAACCATTCCCGACCTTGGTTCCTTCCGAGCGAAGCAACGCCTTTCGCCAACAACTGCGACAGCGCCAAGAACACCGCGATCCGCAAGAATGGGAATTGCGCCTGTATTCCCCGTATCGCAATGCGTTTGACGCGGCGCTTACCCTGTCTTGCGATCGCGATGAAACGGGCAATGTGCTTTCCATGCGTCTGTGCGTGCGCGATATCACCGCCCGAGTGCGGCGAATCGCCGCCCAGGAAGCGCAAGAAGCGTTCGACCCCACCTGCGATCGCGATCGCCATTGCTATCTCAAAGGAGACATCATCCCCTTCAAACTCGATAGCCTGTGGATTATCTGCGAGGGGTGGGTGAAACTGAGTACCCTCACAGAAAACAACGAAGAAATTATGATGGGCATTATCGGTCCGAAAATGCCCTTCGGACCGAAGTTTACCCCCTTCTCTATCTATCAAGCTACGGCGGTTTCGGATACGGTAGAATTGGTCTGCATCCCCCAAGCAGAAATTGCAGAATGCAACCAGCTCAAATCCTTCAACAATTCCCAACTGCTAGAGCACTTGCATCAAACCCAATATTTTTTAGCTGTATATGGTCGGCGCAAAATTAAACACCGCTTGCTCTGTCTGCTCAAAACCTGCGATCGCCTGTTCGGCGATCGGGTCCCCCAAGGCTCTCGACTGCAAGTGCGCCTCACCCATCAAGAACTCGCCGACGCCTGCTGTACCACTCGCGTCACGATTACTCGCTTCTTAAAGACCCTACAAGAGGAAGGAAAAATTCTCTTCGACAGGGATAACCACATTATTCTCCCGGATGCAGTATCCAGCTCCCCCCCCCCCGCACAGATAACAGGTTAACAACTAGCTTTGTACTGGGCAGATGTCCTAAACAACAATGTTAGAGATGCATCCAACTCCCCCGCTTGTAGAGACGCGATTTAATCCAATTAATAAAAGGGCATTGCCCAATTAATTTTGGCTAATTGCGCTAATTGTCGTGAGAGTGAATTGTTATAGGGAGGAGAGTC
>NZ_JAJENT010000772.1:0-288 GCF_035615515.1 Phormidium sp. CCY1219 | reverse complement strand
TTAAAAACCGATCCGCCCCCTGATTTGGTAATCGAAATTGATGTTACCAGCAGTTCTATCGACCGAGAGGGGATTTATGCCGCGATGGGAGTGCCGGAAATCTGGAGATGCGATCGCGGCGCGGTGCAGTTTTTGCAATTGCAAGAAGGGGAATATGTCCCGGTGGAGCGATCGCTCGCTTTTCCCATCTTGCCCGTGGCACAAGTCGCCCAATTTTTAGCACAAAGCCAAACCGTCGGCGAAACTACTTTATTGCGTTCGTTTCGCGCTTGGGTGAGAGAGCAGATA
>NZ_JAJENT010000771.1:0-283 GCF_035615515.1 Phormidium sp. CCY1219 | reverse complement strand
AATTTTTAGCACAAAGCCAAACCGTCGGCGAAACTACTTTATTGCGTTCGTTTCGCGCTTGGGTGAGAGAGCAGATAACACAAGCAGAAAAGTAGGCGAAACCCCTATTAAAAAAGTTAAACAATACTCATAAAACCTGTGACATCAATCCGTATTTGGAGCAGATATTCCGATGATTGCCACCGCACCGATCGCCAACGCACCTGCCGAAGGAAGAGTCTTGCTAAAGCAGATTAGCTGGGACACTTACAAACGATTGTTAGCCGACATGGGAGACAATCGC
>NZ_JAJENT010000770.1:0-460 GCF_035615515.1 Phormidium sp. CCY1219 | reverse complement strand
TTTACTGGAAAATTCTAGATTATTCCGGAAATACCTCACGGCGTGTGGTAGAGTATTGAGTAGTGCAAAAAACACATTATGAGATATGCCACACCGAGGGAAGCTTCACAAGTCCTTCAGGTCTCAGAAAAAACACTCCGAAACTGGGACAGGGACGGAAAAATACGCACAATTAGAACTCCCGCTGGTCATCGACGATACGACATTGATTCCGTCATTAATCCAGGCGGCGACACAAGAATTAGAATCCTCTACGCCAGAGTCAGTTCGTATAAGCAAAGGTCAGACCTCGAACGACAAGCCGACTACTTGCAATCCTTGTTTGCAGACGGAAAACTCGTCAAAGAAATCGGATCGGGACTCAACTACAAACGAAAAGGGCTTTTATCCATTTTGGGACAAGTCCTGTCAGGAGATGTCAAAGAAATTGTGGTCTGCCACAAAGACCGACTCGTCAGGT
>NZ_JAJENT010000769.1:0-218 GCF_035615515.1 Phormidium sp. CCY1219 | reverse complement strand
TTACCCAATGGTGCGGTGCGATCGCCCGATGTCAGTTGGGTAAGTAACGAGCGCTGGGAGGGGTTAAACTTGGCACAACAGCAGGAGTTTTCCCGCCTCTCTCCGGATTTTGTGGTGGAGTTGCGATCGCGCAGTGACGCCATCGAAAACCTGCGGGAAAAAATGCGAGAATATATTGACAATGGCGTGCGGTTGTGCTGGCTAATTGACCCCCTGGA
>NZ_JAJENT010000768.1:0-222 GCF_035615515.1 Phormidium sp. CCY1219 | reverse complement strand
GATAGGAAAACGAAGCCACGTTTGAAGCGTCGATACAGAGAACCAGCGAAAATTAGACTGACACGCTGGAACCAAAAAGGTGAAGGATAAAGGGAAGGCGAGTCTTTGTTCGACCTTCCACACACTCGAAAGAAACCCGGCGTAAAGTGGCGTCCTAAAGGCACGAACAATCGACATTCGGAACGAAGTAACCCTCGCTGTTGCTCTCAGGAAATTTGGTCG
>NZ_JAJENT010000767.1:0-247 GCF_035615515.1 Phormidium sp. CCY1219 | reverse complement strand
ACCCCCACTTATTGGACTCACGACCCAATGGGTGAAGCGGGGAACGGAAGGCGGACAGGGTAAGCCAATACCCGTAGCAACCGACCACTGCCAAATGCCT
Source organism: Phormidium sp. CCY1219 (assembly GCF_035615515.1). Lineage (GTDB taxonomy): Bacteria > Cyanobacteriota > Cyanobacteriia > Cyanobacteriales > Laspinemataceae > CCY1219. The sequence continues at coordinate 147 of NZ_JAJENT010000767.1, read as the reverse complement.
AGGTCTAGCAACAGCAAATCATCGTCTTGAACCCTCGTAATCAAGTAGTGGCGAAAGTGGATGTTACGCCGCGCCCAAAACGGGCAAAGGGAAAGGTCAGGGGGTCTAGTAACCACTGACACCGACTCGCGAAAGTACCTCGGGGGA
>NZ_JAJENT010000766.1:0-664 GCF_035615515.1 Phormidium sp. CCY1219 | reverse complement strand
TGCGATCGCTTATTCTGCATGGAACCGAGTTGGTTTAGAGCGTGCAAATTCTGTTGTTATGGTGCAGCAACCAAAAGCAATGATTTTGCACGCACCTCACCAGCGGGAAAATTATAAACCCGCTTTCACAGATGGAGTTTGGGAAGTGACTCGAATCTCAGACGGTGACACTATCACAGTTCGTCAGGGAAACGATGAGCGACGGATTAGATTATGCGGAATTGATGCACCGGAAAAAAATCAACCTGGTGGGAAAGAGGCAAAAGAATTTCTTGCCAGAATAATTTCTGAGGGTGGCGATCGCGTTGGAATGACTTTTGTCGAGCAGGATCGATATGGGCGCTGGGTTGGAGAGGTTTGGTCAGCGCCGGAAACCTTTGAAGAACAGCTTTTAAATTCAGTTATGATTGGGCACGCTTGGCCTTATACAAAATATTGGGGAAATTGCCCTAACCGTTCTGCCCTTGCAGCTTCAGAACAATCAGCCGAACAATCGGGGCGGGCAATCTGGAAGCAACCCGGGGCGATCGCACCGTGGGAATATCGGAAGCGAAATCGCTAAAGTGCCAATGCTGGCACTTTGGTTTGGCGACAATCTGGTGCGATCGGATCGCATCTGAAACAATTCTCAAAATGCGCGCCCCCCCCTTGAGCCGGGGGGGGG
>NZ_JAJENT010000765.1:0-251 GCF_035615515.1 Phormidium sp. CCY1219 | reverse complement strand
TCCACCACTACTCCAAGGCTGGAAAAAAACTGTACCGACAGGAGAATAGTTTTTTCTCCACCACCACGCCATCAGTGAAAAAAACTATACCGATAAGCGGAATAGTTTTTTGCCCACCACCACTCCAACCTTGGAATAAGCGGAATAATTCTTTCTCCACCACCACGCTATCGGTGGAAAGAAACTGTACCGATAAGCGGAATAGTTTTTTCGCCGCCATCACCCTATCGGTGGAAAGAAACTGTACCGAC
>NZ_JAJENT010000764.1:0-5795 GCF_035615515.1 Phormidium sp. CCY1219 | reverse complement strand
CTCCATTTCCCCTGGCTCTCATCCCGACGCTCACCAAGCACGGGTAGAGCGCGGGGCTTCCCGCCGAGAAGCTAAACCCGCCCCCGGGGAATGCAAGTCATCAAATCTTGTTAAAATTCCATTAACCCAGCGATCCGGGGTGGGGAGAAAACCCTTACAATAATCTCGATTCAGCAATCAGCCGAGAGGCCAGCGATCGCAGCTTTCGCCCCCGAGACAGAGCAGCCCTCTGGACGGAGAGCGAGACTAGAGCGGCGATCGCCTGCCCCGTAGGGATTGCCAACTAACAACTGACAATAGAACAGTTCAGCCTATGCCCCGTCGCAACGACCTGCACAAAATTCTCCTCATTGGTTCTGGCCCAATTATAATTGGCCAAGCGTGCGAATTTGATTATTCAGGCACCCAGGCATGTAAAGCCTTGCGAGAAGAAGGGTACGAAGTGGTGCTAGTCAACTCGAACCCCGCCACGATTATGACGGACCCAGAAACCGCCGATCGCACCTACATCGAACCATTAATTCCCGAAGTCCTGGAAAAAGTAATTGCCAAAGAACGACCCGACGCCTTACTCCCGACAATGGGAGGGCAAACCGGGTTAAACCTGGCCGTCACCCTATCCAAAAACGGCGTATTAGACAAATATGGCGTAGATCTCATCGGGGCCAAACTCGGGGCGATCGAAAAAGCCGAAGACCGGCAAAGATTCAAAGACGCCATGACCAAGATTGGCTTAAAAAGCTGTCCCTCGGGAATTGCCGAAACCCTAGAACAAGCCAAAGCCGTCGCCAGTCAAATTGGCAACTACCCCTTAATCATTCGACCCGCCTACACCCTAGGCGGAACCGGAGGCGGGATTGCCTACAACCAGCAAGAATTTGAAGAAATGGCCGTCGCCGGGTTAGAAGCCTCCCCCGTGTCGCAAATTCTCATCGAGAAATCCCTCTTAGGCTGGAAAGAGTACGAGCTCGAAGTGATGCGGGACTTAGCCGACAACGTAGTGATTATCTGCTCCATCGAGAACATCGATCCGATGGGCGTTCACACCGGAGACTCGATCACCGTCGCCCCGGCCCAGACCCTAACCGACAAAGAGTATCAGAGATTGCGCGATGCCTCGATTAAGATTATTCGAGAAATTGGCGTAGAGACCGGCGGATCGAACATTCAGTTTGCCATCGATCCCACCAATGGGGATGTCATCGTCATCGAGATGAACCCCCGGGTATCGCGGTCTTCTGCCCTCGCCTCCAAAGCCACCGGATTTCCGATCGCCAAATTTGCCGCCAAATTAGCCGTGGGCTACACCCTCGACGAAATCTCCAACGACATCACCAAAGAAACCCCAGCCAGCTTTGAGCCGACCCTGGACTATGTAGTGACCAAAGCGCCCCGGTTTGCCTTCGAGAAATTTTCCGGCAGCAAACCCCTACTCACCACCCAGATGAAATCCGTGGGCGAAGCGATGGCGATCGGGCGGACCTTCCAGGAATCCTTGCAAAAAGCCCTGCGATCGCTCGAAACCGGACGAAGCGGTTGGGGATGCGACACCCAAGAAGTCATCCCCTCCCTGGAGCAAATTCGCGCCGGCTTACGCACCCCGCATCCCGAGCGAATTTTCACCGTGCGACATGCCATGCTAATGGGCATGACTGTAGAAGAAATCTACGAACTCACCGGCATCGACCCTTGGTTCTTGGATAAGATGCAAGACCTGCTCGAAACCGAAAAACTCCTGAAGCGGACTCCCCTCAAGGAGTTGACAAAAGAGCAAATGTATGCAATCAAGCAGCAAGGGTATAGCGATCGCCAGATTGCCTTCGCCACCAAGACCACGGAAAGCGAAGTTCACGCCTACCGCGTCTCCTTGGGCGTCAAGCCGGTGTACAAATTAGTAGATACTTGTGCCGCCGAATTTGAAGCCTATACTCCTTATTATTATTCCACCTACGAAGAAGAATCGGAAGTCAAAATTTCCGACCGACGCAAGGTGATGATTTTAGGCGGCGGTCCGAACCGGATCGGCCAAGGTATCGAATTTGACTACTGCTGCTGTCACGCCTCCTACTCCCTGCGGGATGAAGGATTCGAGACGATTATGGTCAACTCCAACCCAGAAACCGTCTCCACCGACTACGACACCAGCGATCGCCTTTACTTCGAGCCACTCACCAAAGAAGATGTACTCAACATCATCGAAGCGGAAAATCCCGAAGGCATCATCATCCAGTTTGGCGGACAGACCCCGCTGAAACTGGCCTTACCCTTGCAAAAAGCCCTGGATTCCGACGCCCTCGATCGCGTATTGGACAAATCGATTAAGTCTCAGATTTGGGGAACCTCCCCCGATTCCATCGACATCGCCGAAGACCGAGAGCGCTTTGAGCAAATCCTGTGGGACTTGCAAATCGAGCAACCGCCGAATGGAATTGCCCGCAGCTACGAAGATGCCCTGCGGATTTCGCAAAAAATTGGCTATCCGGTGGTGGTGCGTCCCTCCTACGTGTTAGGCGGACGGGCAATGGAAATCGTCTATTCCGATAAGGAATTGGAACGGTACATGACCTTTGCGGTGCAGGTGGAACCAGACCACCCGATTTTGATCGATAAGTTTTTGGAAAACGCGATCGAAGTGGATGTGGATGCGATCGCCGACTCCAGCGGCGAGGTGGTCATCGGCGGTATTATGGAACACATCGAACAAGCTGGTATTCACTCCGGGGACTCTGCTTGTTCGATTCCCTACATCTCCTTGCAACCCGCCGCCCTCAAGACGATTCGCGAATGGACTGTCAAACTCGCCAAAACCCTGAATGTGGTGGGATTGATGAACATTCAGTATGCGGTGCAAGGGGAACAGGTTTACATTTTGGAAGCCAATCCCCGCGCTTCCCGGACTGTTCCCTTCGTGTCGAAAGCGATCGGCGTGCCTTTGGCAAAAATGGCCTCCCTGGTGATGGCGGGAAATACCTTAGCCTCCCTTGGGTTTACCGAGGAGAAGATTCCCCAGCATATTGCGGTTAAGGAAGTGGTGTTACCGTTTAATAAATTCCCCGGTAGCGATACCTTGCTCGGACCGGAAATGCGCTCCACTGGCGAGGTGATGGGAATTGATACCGATTTCGGACGCGCCTTTGCTAAAGCGGAGTTAGGGGCCGGGGTGAATCTTTCCCTGAATGGCACGGTGTTTGTCTCGATGAACGATCGCGACAAATCCCTGGTGGTGCCGGTGGTGAAAGAGTTAAAAGAGTTGGGCTTTAAGATTGTCGCCACCTCGGGCACCCGCAAAGTCCTGCGAGAACAAGGTCTGACTGATGTGGATCTGGTGTACAAACTGCACGAAGGCCGTCCTCACGTGGTAGACTGGATCAAAAACGAGCAGATTCAGTTTATTATCAATACGCCCACTGGAGAAGAGTCGCAAACCGACGCCCGCTTGATTCGTCGCATGGCGTTGGATTACAAACTGCCGATTATCACCACGATTTCTGGGGCGAAGGCAACTGCCGCCGCTATCCGCGCCCTGAAAGGCGAACCCCTGGAGGTGAAAGCTGTTCAGGATTATATCGCCGATGAAGATGCGGCGCGGGTGAAAACCGACACGATTGCCAACTGAGAATTTAGAGATTGCCAATTCAATTTCTGAGTTTTTGATTAAGTTTGGGGTGAGCCTGCGCTCACCCATTTTTTATCGCCAACTTTTATTTACTGAGTTAACAATCGACAATCTATAATCCTATTTTGGGAATTTTGCCCCAAAAGAGGCGATTTTCCCTCCCAATTGTTTTCCACGATGCTTTTATAAACTCCAATCCTGGGTAATCTTGAGCTAAGCCTACACCGGAAGTTGGAGATAAGCGATCGCAAAACTTGTCCGGGGGCCTGGACATTTCTTTAAGAAATGTTACAATTTTTAACATAGCATTGTTGGACTTAAGAAAACTTATGACAACCATAACCTTGATACTCGGAACAATTTGCCTCGCCTGGATGTGGGCACGACTGCGCGATCGCCAGGCCCAGCCGAACTACCAACCCCTGTTGGTGCCGGTGCGGGTGAAATCGCGTCAGAAATAGTCGATTCACGTTCCTAACCCGGGATGGGGATCCGGCATTCCCATCCTCAGGGGTTACATTGGGTTTGGCAGCCAGATCCACAAATGCCCCGAGTGGCTAGCGCTCCATCGGGTCGATTCAGAGAAAGCGCCAAGCATACAAGCCACAAGTATCGTTACCTATTCACGGAAGAAGCGCCATGAAGACTGCTCAGACTTCAACAGATTTAGTCCGCACTTACCTGCGAGAAATTGGCCGGGTTCCCCTGCTGACCCACGAGCAGGAGATCGTATTGGGTAAGCAAGTACAGCATTTAACCCGCTTGGAAGAGGTGAAAAAGACCCTCGCCGAAACATTAGGTCATGCGCCGACCCACGCACAATGGGCGCAATCAGCCAACTTGTCTGAAGCACAGCTACAACGCGCGATCGCGGAAGGTGAAATGGCAAAGCGCAAAATGGTAGAAGCCAACTTGCGCTTAGTCGTATCGGTTGCGAAGAAGTATATCAAGCGCAATGTTGATTTGCTCGACTTGATTCAAGAAGGAACCATTGGAATGCAGCGCGGGGTAGAAAAATTCGACCCTACCAAAGGCTATCGCTTTTCCACTTATGCTTATTGGTGGATTCGTCAGGCGATTACCCGAGCGATCGCCGAAAAAGGTCGCACCATTCGCCTCCCGATTCACATTACCGAGAAGCTTAACAAAATCAAAAAAGCCTCCCGCGAGCTATCACAAAAACTGGGCCATACCCCTTCGATTACTGAGTTAGCCAAGGAACTGGACTTAACGCCCAAGCAAATTCGCGAATATCTCGAAAGAGCGCGTCTTCCGCTCTCGTTGGATTTGCGCGTTGGCGACAACCAAGATACAGAACTCAGTGAGTTGCTCGAAGATACCGGCCCTTCACCAGAAGATTATGCCACTCAAGCGGCGATGCGCGCGGATTTGGAACGGCTGATGTCCGAATTGACTCCCCAACAGCGTGACGTGATTGCTTTGCGCTTTGGATTGGATGACGGACATCCCTTAACTCTGTCTAAAATTGGCGATCGCCTGCAAATCAGTCGCGAACGGGTTCGCCAAATCGAGCGCGAAGCTCTCGCTAAACTCCGCAAGCGCAAAGGAGATATGAGCGAATACGTCGCCAGTTAGCGACACCCTACCCCTATCGTTTAGCACCTTCGCCTCCCATCCCCGGGAGGCATTTTTATGCCCCCAAATCCCCCCCCGCACGATAAGCGAGTGAACCTCTCCCATCAACGGTACTCCCCCAGTTTAGCTGTGGGATTGCAGACGGGAGTCGCCCCAGGAACCTGGGAACCCCCCCAGAAACGAAACGCGGCGGGGGGATTAGCCGTTATCGCAGTTGGAAACCGCGATATAATTGGAGAGAGAAAAGGGCGATCGCGCTTCTGTGTGCAGGGTCTCCTATACCAACTGCGGGTCAGGAAAAGAAACCGTGAAGGGCGTGGGGTTCCCCTATAGTCTCTGGGAAGATACAATAATTTGCTGGGGGCATCACGCCGGGGTGAGGAGCGGGTGAAGACCCGAGGGTGAGGTGGTAGAGACGCTTTGAAATTGCGTCTCTAGGGGAAACCCATTCCCAGCATCCGCTAGGAATGGGTCAAATCTGCGATCGGATTAAACGTCAACTTCTACGGTCGCGCATACGCGCAGCTTGGACGACCCAACGTCTAACTAAGAGTTGGCGCTTACCATGCAGCCAAAAACGATA
>NZ_JAJENT010000763.1:0-828 GCF_035615515.1 Phormidium sp. CCY1219 | reverse complement strand
TAATTTGACCCAATTGGCGAAGGCTCATAAGGATCATAAAAGCCAAACCTCCAAACACCTGAATATCCTTTTGGTTGGTGCCCATTCCGACAAATTTCATGGCAGCAAAGCCCGCAAGGAACGCAAGCCACAACGGAGTCACGTTGACATATTGGGTATGTTCCGATCGCTCATCCTTGATTCCAAGCGATCGCCGCTTCACAACTTGCCGCGCAACCAATGGCGATCGCCCTGCCTGCGGTGCCAAATCAGCAAGCTCGGATTCGGTAAGTTTTAATCCCAGCCGCTGTGATTCCGATCGCATCACCTTGCGAATAAATTGCTCACTAGGTGGTTCGAGTTCAATTTCCACCATATCCAGGAAAATATCTCGGCGGGGATTCACGACTGCGAAGCAGCACACGCGCACCCCGGCGGCGATCGCATCTTCGAGCCAATAACGCACCCCGGTGGTAAGGCGTTTTGCTTCGGGGAAAACTAGCAGCGTTTCGCTGTTCATGCGATCGAGTAGCGCTTCTTTGAGTTCGTCCATAGTCAGCGACCGTTCCCCAGCGGGTTCCCCCTTGCTGTTGAATTTTGGTTCTGAAGTTTCAACGTCAAGTTGTTCTGCTAGCCGCTGGAAAAACTTCTTGCCGCTTCCCTTATAAGTCGCGATCGCTACATCCAATTCCCCAACGAACTCATCGACAATCCGAGTCGCAAACTCGCTGCCACCGAGACCCGCCTCAGCCAGCACCAAGACCGACTCGCCCCGGCGCACGGCCTCGCAGGTGAGGATAAATTCTCGCTGATTTAGCTGCGTTTCTTCTGCTCTCGAATAGCCGCCGC
>NZ_JAJENT010000762.1:0-6625 GCF_035615515.1 Phormidium sp. CCY1219 | reverse complement strand
CAGTTGACAAAAAAAAGGGCATCGGGTATAATGAAACTGTGGGGGCAGGCAGGGTCGTTAAGCATTGCTTTGATTGCGTATGTGCGCTGCCTGGGGGAATTGCTCCACCGACTATTATATCATCTCTGCAAAAAAATATCAAGCTTTTATCGGGCGCGATCGCGATTTTCCCCCATACAGCGCAATAGGGTGGGGATGGCCCACCCTATCTTTAGCACAGGGCGAGGATAACATCGGCGAAGCGAAAATCGGGTGCCCTTGGGGTGCCACGAGGGGTTAGAGAGCCACCCATCGAGGGGAAACTATTGAACCTTAGCTTCCAAAGACTTGAGAAACTCGGTATTGACCCCGGACTCGCGAGTGAGGGCAATTTTGCCAGTGCGGGCAATTTCGCGGATCCCGAACTTGTTGAGAACCTGAACGATCGCCACCATTTTTCCGGGATCGCCCACCACTTCAACCATCACCGAATCTTCGCCCACATCCACGATCCGGGCGCGGAAAATTTGCGCCAGTTCGATAATTTCAGAGCGAGTCGCGCTAGAGGCATTCACCTTGAGCAACATCAACTCGCGCTCAACGCAAGGGGTTTCGGTGATATCGAGAACCTTGATCACGTTGATGAGCTTGTAAAGTTGTTTGGTCAACTGCTCGATAACGCGATCGTCTCCCGGAACCACCATTGTAATCCGAGAAATGCCCAATTTCTCCGCCGGTCCGACGGCTAAGCTTTCGATGTTGAAACCGCGACGGGCAAACAAGCCAGCGATCCGAGTCAAGACCCCTGCTTCATCTTCGACCAAAACAGAAAGAGTGTGTTTCATAGTTTTCGAAGCGATCCAAAAGCTGCGATCGCTACTATTTTTCGCTGCATAAGTCTGTTCAAGCTAAATTTTATCGCGAGAAACCTAGGGGAGGACGCTTTTTAACAAAATCCTAAACTCTTGGGGCGTTCGATTATTAATTGCGGATTGTTGATTGAAAACACCCCCCCACCTCCCCACTCACACCAATTCTAAATTTTCAATTGTCAATTCTAAATTTTCAATTGTCAATTCTAAATTTTCAATCCTCCCCTTTCCGGACACTCCCGATCCGCAGCGAAAAGTAGCTCAGTTGCCGGGCCGCAGGGAGTGTAGCCCCCGATCGCGGCGCATAACTCCCGTCAGGAGAACAGCAACCCCGGGGGAGTGGAGAGCCTTTCGCGGTCTGCGTGCCAGCAGCGATCGCTTGACAATATCCTCCCCCAAGTGCAATAGAATTGCCATAGATATGGCATAGAATCTGAACAACCTTACGTTAGGAGAACAACAAATGGGTTGGTTAAAACGACTCTTTGGTTTAGAAAAACCCGAAACTGAAGAAGAAACTATCGAAGCCCCCCCGCCAGAAGACCCTGAAGCTCCAGCACAGAGCTACAGCGTTCCCAAAGCACCCCAAGAAGAAGGCATTCCCCCAGAACGCTTGGGACTAAATGGAGAATACGACCAAAGTGGTTTAGCCAAGCGAGTCGCCCTCGCCTTGGACCAAAATCCCGACACCGACGACTTTGAAAGACTGTGGGTCGCCCAAACTGGAGGCACCGTAGTCTTAAAAGGCGAAGTGCCCTCCCAAGAGGATCTCGACCGAGTAGTGGAAGTCGCCAGTGGCGTGTATGGTGCCACAGCGGTGAACACCGATGAAGTCAGCGTCGGATAGCATCCGATAAATGCGGGGCATTCATCACCATGAATGCCCCGCATTTCAAGCAAAAACCTCAAAGGTTGCAGAGTGAATCACTCCTGACTCGAACCCACACTTTCCGGTTGAGGGAGTGGTTCTTCTTCTTTAAACACCACCCTTAACAAAGGAGGAGCCACAAAAGTCGTCAGGATGACCATCATAATAATCGCCGCTTCCAACGATTCAGAAAGAGCCCCGCTAGCAGCGCCGACCCCAGCAAAGACCAATCCCACTTCACCTCGGGGAATCATGCCAATGCCGATCGCCAAGCGATTGATCTCCGGTTGACCAAAAATCGTAAAGCCAGCGATCGTCTTCCCAATAATCGCCACTACAATTAAAAACGTCGCAATAATTAAGCCTTCCCGATTGCTCGGATCTGCCGGATTGAGAACCCCGAGGTTGGTTTTCGCACCCACCACCACGAAGAAAATCGGCACGAACACATCAGAAACCGGAACCACCTGCTCTTCGAGTTCTTGTTGTTTGTCTGTTTCGCCGAGAACCAGACCCGCCGCAAACGCACCGAGAATGGCTTCTAGTTGAATAGCAGCGCCCACATAGGCTAACACAAACGCAATAATCAGCGCCGAAATCAACAACGGGCCGCGCGTTTTGAGTTCTTTCACCAGTCCCACATAATACGGACTGAGAAAGCGACCCAACAGAATCACGCCCACCAGAAACGCCCCAGCACTGACAATCAGATAGGCAATATTGGCTACTTCCACCTCTCCGGTTTTCACCAGACTCGCCACCACTGCCAGGACGATAATCCCGAGAATATCATCGAGCACCGCAGCGCCGATGATAATTTGACCTTCTTTCGCGCTCAAGCGCCCGATTTCCGCCAGTACCTTCGCCGTAATTCCGATACTGGTAGCCGTCAGGGCCGCCCCCGCGAAAATCGCCGGAATCGTCGCCACGTGAAAAAGGGTAATCAAGCCCACCGTACCGGCCACAAAGGGAGCCACAACCCCCACCACGGCAACCACCGCTGCTTGCGGACCGTATTTAATCAGTTCTTTGAGTTCTGATTCCAGGCCGATTTCAAACAGCAGAATAATCACCCCCAGTTCAGCCAAAATTGCAATGACTTCACTTTGGGATTGGAACGTTGCCACGAGCGCAGAAGGCTCCAAATCGGTCGTGCTTTGCACGAATCCCATAATTACCGAACTGCTGGCATCTTCCCCGCCTTCGGGAAACACCAACAGCTTGAGGACCGACACCCCAATCACCACCCCACCAACGAGATCGCCTAAAACCGGGGGGAGATTGATGCGGGCACAAATCTCGCCGCCAATTTTGCTGGCTAGGTAGATTGTGATTAAACTCAGCAGCACCCCCGCCACCACCAAGGCTTCATCAGCCTCCGCAGCTTCTTCGGCCACCTCAGCTACTTCAGCGGCTTCGGCACTGGCCAACAGGGGCACCATTTTATCGAACGCGGAAAAGGAAACGGTTGCGGTGAATGAATTCACCAAACTAAGGAAATCTGCCATCTATTTTGCAGAACTCATCTTGTCTAATTTACCTGCTTTGTATATTGTCTCCACAGAATGAAACATTCCTCGGATAGAAAAGCTGAGGAATGTTATAATCTTTACTTTATGGTGCCCCGGGGCCTCAGTGCGGCTAAACCCCCTGGGGGCGAGGGTTTAACCTCCGCCGCGATCGCCACGGACTCCAGAGCAGCAAAAATTTTCTTTCAACTGAAGACTCGATGTTGCAACGAGGGCATTTGCCGACGGACTTGCTCCAAGCGCGAAGGGCTGACTTCCGCGATCGCTACCCCCGGTTTGTCCCCCGCATCCGCTACAATCGTCCCCCAAGGGTCGATAATCATCGCATGTCCGTGGGATTGTCGCATCCCATAGTGTCGTCCGGTTTGTGCCGGCGCAATCACGTAGCAGGTATTTTCAATCGCCCGCGCCTGTAGCAACACCTGCCAGTGGTCTTTCCCGGTGTAAGCGGTAAAGGCTGCCGGCACGAATAAAATTTCCGCCCCTTTATGGGACAGATGGCGATACAGTTCCGGAAAGCGAACGTCGTAGCAAACTGAAAAACCCAGGGTTCCAAAGGTCTCGGAATCGTAAATCGGCGGCAAAACTTCCCCCGCTTGCACGGTACTCGATTCTTGATAGGTATTGCCGTCGGGTACGTTGACGTCAAATAAATGGACTTTCTGATAGCGCACCAATTCCGCTCCGCTTGGATCCACGAGGAGCGCCGTGTTGTACACTTTTTCCGGGCTGACTGGCACCGGAAACCCTCCCCCCAGAATCGTCACCTGGAATCGCTGCGCCATCTTTTTCAGGAATTTTTCGCTCTGTTGGCAAATTTCCTCGGCTTGCCGCACTTTCTCGGATTCTTCCCCCAAGAAAGAAAAGTTCTCTGGCAAGCCCACGATCTCGGCACCCTGGCGCACCGCCAGGTCGATCAGTTCTTCTGCCTGACCTAGGTTTTTCCCCAGATCCGGTCCGCTGGTCATTTGCAGCCCGGCTGCTAGATAAGATTTCATCAATGCAACTCGATATTGCTATGCGACAATGAGAGTACAGATCTCTATTTTTCCTTGAAAGGCGACTTACTGAGTCACTATTTTTCCCGATTTATCCTTCAATTTGGTTAAAATCGCCATCGCTACCCCAAACTGCTATCCGGTTCCGCCCCTCTCCCCAACCTAACCCACTGCCTCCTTACCCCAAAAGATAAAAAAATCTCAAAGACTTGACGGCGATCGCAATTTTGATGCTATAATTTAAACATTCCTTTCCGGGATGTAGCGCAGCTTGGTAGCGCGCCTGCTTTGGGAGCAGGATGTCGCAGGTTCAAATCCTGTCATCCCGATTGCATCTACTACATAACTGCTACTCCAGGGGCGAGGAGCATCCGAGTCAGAGGGATCTAATGGTAGTCAACGCGCTACTCTTCTTCTCAAACGGCCAGAACTCGGAATCGTTCTCCTCATGCCCCTGGTTTTTTATTGCCCGATCGCTCCTTTGGATTGGATTCGCCTCTCTTGGTTGCAGCTCGCTTCGCGATCGCTACAAATATCACCACCCCTTCACCCCCGCAAAATTACCCTCCCTGGCAATCGCTTTCTATCTTCCTTTCTCCACTATTCTCCACTTCGATAAAGGGGTAAAAACCCGATCGCCAACTTCCCGCATACACTTAAGTTGCACGAATTTTTTTCAAGGCAATATTTCTGCAAAGCGCGAAATTATTTTATCTAGCCAAAAATAGACATTTAAAAACTCAATAGTTTCCATATAAACGTGCAAATTAAACGGGCATCCAACCGACAAAATTGGCCTGCATCCGGGCAAGCTCCCCCCCCCTCAGAACACACCCAATCAACACAAACCCCAGCGCAGAAAAAACAGCTATAATACCACTCATCCCCAGCCAGCAGTGCCAAACCCCCAAGGGAGAACATAGGGGGACAAAGCGTCGGGAATAAGAAGCGCGATCGGAACAACCCCGGGTCGAGGGAGTCTTTCAAGAGAGCATGACCATGCCAGAACAAACCACTCGCGGCTCATGGCTTACGAAGCAACACCGAACCCACAGCATAGTGCTGAAATCACAAAAGCGCATTTTCCATCGGTGGTGAAGTGCAAACCCCCGGGAAAATGTGGTACGATAAAGCCAAAAAATAAGGAGAGTGCGACAAGGCCAGAATGGCGACGCCCGGAGGTGAAAGCGATCGGCTTTGGCAAAAAGCACAACTCTCTCCCCAGGCATAATTTTATCAACATTGTGGTGAAATTCTACCAGAATTCCTTTGACCAGATTAAAATATTCAGTAAACCGGGAGAAAGCTCCTGTAAAACGCAAAAAACAAGTCAACGTCTCGGGAAAATTAATGACTCATCCTCAACGGAGGGTTCTGCAGTCAGCTAGGGGAATGAAACCAACCCTAGAAATGGGAAAAAACCAAAAAAATAACTGAGGTTGACTGAGTTGGACTGTTGTGAATTGAATGAATAAAGTTGTATCGCTATCAGGTGTAATAATGAAATCAATTGTACGCTGGGGCGCAGTATTAAGTCTCGTTGGAAGTGTCCTTCTCGGACCTTCTCTAACCGCAAATAGCTCGCGGGCACTGGCATTACCGCCAGAGCAAATCATGCAAAAACTGCGAGCGGTGCCGGTGTTTACGATTACCGATGAAAATGGCTCGCCGTTGGTGGCTTCCACTTCCGAAGGGGGTCAAGGGGCTTCAGTGACCGGAGTATTTATCAGTCGCCAAGATGCACTGGCATTTGTCGATCGCCTAACCACCCAAAATCCAGAGTTGGCGAATAACGTGCAGGTAGTGCCGGTTTCTTTAGCCGAAGTGTATCAACTGGCGCAGCAAATGCAAAATAATCCCGAACAACTCGGATTTGACTTCGTGCCAGTCGATCGCCAAGTTAATTTAGCATTGGAAGTGCTGCGAGAAGATGGCAAAGAAGTGGAGCAATTTAATGGGGTTCCGCTGTTCTTGGCAACCGGCGGCCCTGACAATGGCTACTTAACGGTTCAAAATGGCAATCAACAAGTGATTCCTTTGTTTTTTAACAAAGAAGAATTAGATCGAGTTTTAGATCAATTTAGAACTCAAAACCCCGATTTGGCAGGAACCGTAGATGTTCAGGTGGTGAACTTGCAAGGAGTCATTCAGCTATTGCAAGAAAGCAACGATTCCGAGTTAAATAAAATTATGCTGATTCCGCCGCGAGAGTCGATCGACTACGTGCGATCGCTCCAACCCCAATCCGGCGGTCAGCAATAAACCGTTCTCGGTTTCCCAGTTGTTCTTTATCCGCCGTGGTGGTCAGGAACCCCATCCCTAAAGGGAGGGGCTTGGTAAGACTTTATTTTCCCAAGCTCACCTGACCAGAAGACCAGA
>NZ_JAJENT010000761.1:0-54318 GCF_035615515.1 Phormidium sp. CCY1219 | reverse complement strand
CCATTTCCCCTGGCTCTCATCCCGACGCTCACCAAGCACGGGTAGAGCGCGGGGCTTCCCGCCGAGAAGCTAAAAAGAGTGCGTTTCCCTTAGCTTATCCACAACCGCTGACGCGCCGATGACGCATTTACGCCTCATATCTCCTTTGCGGTTCTATTGCTTGCTAAACTGAGCCGCTGAAATCTCAACTTAGCAAGCGTGTCTGCCGCCGACGCCAACTTATTCTTTTGATGACAACTTCTGCCCAGAAGAGATGACTGAGGGGTTAAAAGCTCTTCAAAGTCTTGCATTTTCCTAAAATACATGGTATGGTATGGTATTAAAGGTTTATAGTGGTTTTCATAGTGGTGCGGTAAAGAATTTCTCACCGATTCAGTGCATTCGCGGGAATGCTAGATGAGAGTTGCTTACCACATTAATTTGAAATCCGCTATAAGTAACCATAGGCTAGACTGTTTGGGCAGGTTATGCACCGTCTTATGCCAAATCAGGTGGAGATAGGTCGGTCTGAAAAGGCATCCCAGAAGGGAGAGTCAGGCGTTGGTTCAAACCAAGCCAGGTATTCGGCAATAGCCCTTCGTTGCCCTAGGCAGGCTACGTTAAAACAGACTTTTGACAAGCAGATTTTCTATACCTTACCCTAATGAGCTTTTTGAATCAGCAAAAGTATTCTGGGCATGGTTAAATCAAGGAAGCGCGATCGGGCAACCCTGTGTTCCTACATTAGGTTTTACATTGGATTGAGGACAAACAATGAATCGAGTTAGCGAAGAGACATCGGCAAATATTTTAGTCGTGGATGACGATTCCCATAATTTGCGGTTGTTGACCGAAGCATTGACTCGCCAGGGATATGAAGTTCGCCCAATTCCGAACGGTAACATGGCTTTAGCTGCAGTGCAGGCAGAAGCGCCCGACTTGATTTTACTCGATATTATGATGCCAGATAAAGATGGGTTTCAAGTTTGTGCAGAGCTAAAAGGCGATGAAAACACGCGGGATATTCCCGTTATTTTTCTCACGGCTTTGTCGGAAGCATTTGATAAAGTCAGAGCTTTTTCATTGGGAGTTTCTGATTATATTACAAAACCTTTTCAAATTGAAGAAGTTATTGTAAGAATCGAGCATAATTTAAAGTTATTTTGGTTGCAAAGAAAGCTGGTCATTCAAAACGATCGCTTACAAAAAGAAATTAAAGAGAGAAAATTAATGGAAGAGAAGCTGCTCTCTTCTCAGGCAGAAATTCGCGGCTTTTTTGAAGCAATGGCGGACATCGTGATGATGGTGGATGCTGATGGAAATACCCTAAAAATTGCCCCAACGAATCCAGAGCAATTATACGGCAATGACACGGATATTATCGGAAAAACTGTAGAACAGTTTTTTGGGTCTTCCGGGGAGAAATTTCGGGAAAAGATTCGCGAAGCCTTAGAGACGCAGGAAGTGGGAAATTGCGAGTATAGCCTCATGCTGGGAGAACGGCGAGTGTGGTTTTCAGCGAGTATTGCGCCGACTTCAAAGAACACCATCGCATGGGTGGCGCGCGACATCAGCGATCGCAAAGTATTAGAACAAGAAATTGCCGTGCGAGAAGCGCGATTAAACGGATTTTTTAATAGCGCGGCTGTGGGGATGAATATTGTAGACCGGGAACTGCGATTCATCCAAATTAACGATATTTTGGCAGAAATAAATGGATTGCCGGCACCGGAGCATATCGGAAAAAGTATCCGCGAGGTTGTCCCGGAAATCGCGCCTGTGGTGGAACCATTGTACCATCAAGTATTGAGAACGGGAAAACCGCTTATTAACCACGAAATTAGTGGGGAAGTGCATAGTCAACCAGGGGTAATGCGGTATTGGGTGGTGTCGTATTTTCCCATTTTCCAGGGAAACGAGGCTCCATCTAGTGTGGGTTCAGTGCTATTAGAAATTACCGATCGCAAGCGAGCCGAATTAGAATTGCGCTTAGCAAAAGAGCGCTTGCAATATTTGTTGGCGGCGAGTCCGGCGGTGATTTTTAGCTGCAAGCCGTCGGAGAATTGTCCCGTAACCTTTATGAGCGAAAACGTGAAAGAAGTGCTCGGTTACGAGGCTAGAGAATTCCTGGAAAACCCGAGCTTTTGGAAGGGGAAGATTTATCCAAAAGACCTGGAGAAAACTCACCTGAATGGGGAAGGAATAACCGAGGATATGATGGGTTATGAGTATCGCTTGCAGCATAAAAAGGGATATTACTGCTGGGTGTACAGCGAGCTTAAATTGCTGCGGGATGAAAGGGGAAATCCTTTGGAGTGGGTGGGGTATTTAATCGATATTAGCGTTCGCAAAGCTGCGGAGACAGCCCTGAGAGACAGTGAAGAACGATTTAACCTGGCGGTTTCCGGCACGAATGACGGGATTTGGGATTGGGATTTAAAAACAAATCGGGTGTATTATTCTCCGGTTTTGGTGCAGATTTTGGGATATGAAGAAGGGGAATTGCCCGCGAATTTTAGCACCTGGTCCGAGCGCATCCACCCCGACGATTGGTTAGTGACCCTCGCCGTGCTTGAAGAACACAGGCACAGTAGAAGTTCGACTTTCCAACATATCCATCGCCTGAAACACAAACAGGGGCATTGGTTGTGGGTGGAAGTGAAAGGGAAATACCTGGAGGATCGCGCGGGTGAACCCTACCGGGCGATCGGGACTTTAACGGATATTACGGCGCGCAAGCAAGCCGAAGACGCCCTGCGCGAAAGTGCCCAACGAGAGAAAGCCTTGTCTGCGGTGATTCAGAAAATGCGTAAAAGCTTGGATATTGACGAGATTTTTGCGGCGACGACTTCTGAATTGCGACAGGTGATAAACTGCGATCGCGTCTTAATTTATCAGTTCAATTCCGACTGGAGTGGCGAATTTGTGGCCGAATCTGTGGGTGAGGAATGGAAGCCGCTTTTGTATGGCGCGCCTCTGTCAAACACCATAATCGCACCGCAACAATGCCCGGTAAAAAGCTTAACCCCAGCTAACGCTTATCTGCGAGATACCTACCTGCAAGAAACCAAAGGTGGCGTTTACAACCGGGGAGTAAATTACCTAGCTGTGGCCGATATTTATCGCGAAGAGTTCGCCGATTGCTATATAGAAATGCTCGAGATGATGCAGGCAAAAGCTTACATTATTGTCCCGATTTTTCGGGGCGATCGCCTCTGGGGACTGCTTGCGAGTTACCAAAATAAAAGTGCAAGGGAATGGAAACCCGCCGAAATTTCAATGGTGATGCAAATTGGCAATCAACTGAGCATTGCTCTCCAGCAAGCCAAACTACTGGAACAAACGAAAAAGCAATCGCACGCCCTGCAAAAAGCGGTGCAATCTGCCGACTCCGCCAACCGCGCCAAAAGTGAATTCCTCGCCAATATGAGCCACGAATTGCGGACGCCGCTAAATGCAATTCTCGGCTTCGCTCAAATTATGAATACCAGTCAGTCGGTGTCTGTGGAACATCATAAAAACCTGACAATTATCAATCGGGCGGGGGAACATCTCCTGGCGTTAATCAATGATGTCTTAGACTTATCAAAAATTGAAGCCGGTCGCATGACCTTTAACCAGAGCGAATTCGACCTTTTGCAACTGCTAGACAGTTTAGAAAAAATGCTGCAATTAAAAGCGGCATCCAAAGGGTTGGAACTCATTTTTGACTATGGGGAAGGTCTTGTGCAGTATATCAAAACCGATGAAGGTAAGTTACGTCAGGTTTTGCTCAATTTGTTGGGCAATGCGATTAAATTTACTGCAGCGGGTCGGGTGACGCTACGGGTGTGGGTTAATTCGGACAAGCAAACTCCCCCTGCGGCGGGTTCCGAAGAGCGAACGATTAGCATTCATTTTGAAATCGAAGACACCGGCCCGGGGATTTCCCCAGAAGAGTTAAAGCTTTTATTTGAAGCTTTCGGACAAACCGAAACCGGACGAAAATCTCAGGAGGGAACTGGTTTAGGCTTGCCTATCAGCCAAAAATACGTGCAGTTAATGGGGGGAGAAATTCAAGTCACCAGTACCCTGGGTCAAGGCAGCATATTTGCTTTTGACATTCAATTCCAGTTAGGAGAAGGGGAGAAAAATCCGAGGGAGAAGAAGCCATCTTCTTCCATTCGCGGATTAGCCACCAATCAACCTGAGTATCGCATTTTGGTGGTTGACGATAATTCCGAAAGTCGCCTGTTATTGCGTCAAATTTTCACCGGAATTGGTTTTGCTGTCTGCGAGGCTGAAAATGGCAAAGAGGCGGTACAAAAGTGGCAAGAGTGGCTACCGCATTTGATTTTAATGGATATGCGAATGCCGGTGATGGATGGCTATGAAGCGACGCGACAAATTAGGAGACGGGAACGACAGTTGTCTCCTGACTCGGCGATGCCCAAAACCATCATTGTTGCCCTGACTGCTAGTGCTTTCATTGAAAGGCGAGACAAGATTTTAAACGCCGGATGCGATGATTTTATTGGCAAGCCATTTCAAGTGCCAGAGTTGCTGGAAACCATCGGCAAATATCTCGGGGTGGAATACGAACGAGAGGCAGATACTCCCGGAACAGAAGCGACATCCAACGGACCGCAAACCCTGAGTTCTGCTGAGGCGATCGCCCAGTTATCCGCCCAACCGCCAGAGTGGATCGAAAAACTCCAGCAAGCAGTCTGTCAGTGCAGTGACGAGCTGGTTTTGGAATGTCTAGAAGAATTGCCCGCACAACAAGCTCCTCTGGCAACGACTATCGCCAATTTAGCTGAAAATTTCGAGTTTCATAAAATTTTGTATCTCATCGAAGGCAAAGCTTTATGAGTAATCTAATTTCGTTTAGCCAAACTGAACGATGCAGAAACACCCTAAACAAGAGTCGGACGATAATTTAAGAGAAATATCCAGGTCACTGGGAATTTTTATTAAAAAAAAGCCGGTTTGAAACAATATTTTTCGGTATTTAATTAGTCCAATGCCACTTTTAAATTAATTTCAATTATCCCCATTCATTCCCTAAATTTAACCCTCCTGGGTCGCAGGAGGGCGGGCAAATCCTCCTCATTTATGCTACCATTGATTGGATGGCATCAAACCGTGCGCCGACATCTTGCCAATTCACCACATTCCACCATGCATCGAGATAGTCACCGCGTCGGTTGTTGTATTGCAGATAATAAGCATGTTCCCAAACATCAGTAATGAGCAAGGGAACGATGCCAGTCATCATGCTATTTTGATGATTCATCAATCCTTGGGTAATCAACCGACCTTGCATGGGTTCCCAGGCGAGCAAACCCCAACCGGAACCTTCTACACTACTGGCAGCTTGGGTAAATTGTTGTTTAAAGGTGTTAAAACTGCCAAAATCTCGATTGATTCGATCGCCTAACTGCCCGGTGGGTTCGCCGCCACCATTGGGACTCATGTTATTCCAATACAGGGTATGATTGACATGCCCCGCGCCGTGAAATGCCACGCGCCGTTCTAGATGTTGAATGTTGGAAAAATCTCCCCCCTGACGCGCTTGGGACAGTTCTTCTAAGGCAGTATTTAACCCTTTGACATACCCGGCGTGATGCCGATCGTGGTGCAGGCGCAAGGTTGCTTCATTGATATGAGGTTCCAGGGCATTGTAATCGTAAGGTAAAGGCGGTAAAGTGTACTTACCGGATTCATCTTGGGCGATCGCGCATCCGGGCGCAACCCCCATCGCTACTGCACTCGCACCCAGCATTAGCAGTAGATTTCGACGGTTGACGTTCATAATAAAACTCGACGATTGATAACGACAATTTAACTGTTCTCTTATTGTAGGATAAATGACCCAGCGCACCCAAACCCCTGTCACGCCTCGTCCTTTTCTCAAGTGGGCGGGGGGCAAAAGTCAGCTCATCGAGCAATATAAACCCTTATTCCCCAAGGGGTTTAAAAATTATTACGAGCCATTCTTGGGTGGCGGCGCTGTGTTTTTTTATTTGCATCAACAATTTACTGGTTTCAATGCATTTTTATCCGATATAAATCCGGAATTAATCAACGTTTATTGCTGCGTCAGAGATGATGTAGAAACTTTGATTGACTTGCTCGACAAGCATCAATTAAAACATGGAAAAATCCATTACTATCAAGTGCGAGGAAAACTGTTTCGCCGGAAAAAACACAGAGCTGCACGCCTGATTTATTTGAACAAAACCTGTTTTAACGGATTGTATCGGGAGAATTCTAAAGGCGAGTTTAACGTGCCGATGGGACGATATAAAAACCCGAAAATCTGCAATGCGGATTTACTGCGATCGGTCTCTGAGGCGCTGACCAAAGCTGAAATTAACCTACAGCCTTTCGACGCGGTTTTAGAACAAGCGAAAACCGCCGATGATTTTGTGTATTTCGATCCGCCCTATTATCCGCTCAATCCCACCAGTAATTTTACGGCATACAGTCGCTATTCTTTTAATGAAGAAAGCCAAAAAAAACTGCGCGATACCTTTGCTGAGTTGAGCGATCGCAACGTGCGGGTGATGCTTTCCAATTCCGATTGCGAGTTTATCCGAAACCTGTACAAAGACTTTCACATTCATACGGTTTATGCCACGCGATCGATTAATTCCAAGGGAAAGAAACGGGGAAAAATCTCCGAAGTAGTGGTCACTTCTTATTGAGGCGGAAAAGAGGCGGAACCTTCCCCGGAATTGGGGGAAGGCGTTGCATTAGGGGAGCGTTATTAGCATGAGCTGGTAACGAGTCGGCACCTTTCTCCAGTGGCGAGGCTCACCCTAGCATCTGCAATTATTTTTGCCCGAGTACATATCATATTTGCCCAGAGGCGACTTTTAGGGGACTAAATTTGCTCGGGCAAGGGAATAACCGCTTGGTCGATGATATGATTGTATTCATCAATGGCGCGGAGGATGATTTGGTCGGAATAAACCGCGATCGCGACAAAACTGAGCCAATCGAAGGCGCGGGCGGTCCAAGACGAGCGTCCCACGCGGCGAGTTTTGGCACCCGATCCACAGGTTAAATAGGTGGTTCCGTCAATGGGATGGGTGCGTTCGTAATTGTGATTGTGACCGTTCAAATAGAGGGGAACGCCATAAGTTTTTAAGAGCGGTTGTAGGCGACGACGCAAGCGGCGATCGCTCCAATGCAATCCAGAAGTGTACGGCGGATGATGTCCGAAGAGGATTTTCCAAGGAGCATCGCTCGATCGCAATTGATTTTCCAACCAAGGTAATTGATTGTCCCAATCTGCATTTTTATTGGTATCCAAGGCAAAAAACTGCACCGAATCGCGGCGGAAGGTATAGTATCGCCCTGTCATATTGAAACCGGGATAATTCAGTTGCGCGTTGCCATTATCCGTGCGGATATCGTGATTGCCCAGACAAGCATAAAATTGCACCCCCAACTCCAATAAAGGTTGATAAGGTCGCTCGAAAACCCGGGTAACTTTTTCGATTTCGCCATTGTTGTAGATATTATCCCCGGTTAAAATTGCGAAATCGAAGGGATGTTGCTGGTGGTAATCTTTCATCGCGCGGGCGATCGCATATTGCCCTTGTTTACCCGTACCCGTATCCCCCAAGCAGACAAAGCGCAAGCGAGGCGGTTGTGCGGGGAGTGCGATCGACTCCCAGTTGGAGTTGGGATATGCGGTTTCATTGCTGAGTGCTTGCAGGGTTTTGCCCACCACTGCAAATCCTACAGCCCCGAGTCCTGCGAATATAAAATTACGCCGATTGAATTTCATTGATGGATAACAATAGATTTACGAGCCTTGGAAGGCACTTCTGTGGCGGCCATCATTGGCTATTTTAGCATAGCGCCGCTTGGTTGCCGCTGGTTTTCGCGCCCAGACCTAGAGGAAATTTGCGATCGCGTTTCTCCCCATGCGCGCCCATGATAAATTAAGCCTAGAGAGGCAGCCTCTTTATCATTCCCGTAATCTGTCGCTCCCATTTATGGAGAATTCGATGTCAGAAGATCGAGAACGGCAAAATCCATCCGAATCCGAAACTTCCCCTTCCGAAACCCCTACCCCCGAAGCGAGTGAATCCGCCCCGGGTGAGGGTTCGCCAGCGCCTCCGCCCAAACCCTCCCCGTTTAAACAAGCAATTATTAATATTTTGCGCTCCACGATTAACCTGTTAGAAAGGGCGGTGAAAAAACTGGAGTCCGAACCGACATCGGAACCCGGGGAAGGGGTATTGGCATCGGTATTGGCACCGGTGCGAGGGATTTTGCCAGAATCCCTGAATCAAAGATTGCCCGATTGGGGATTAGCCACTGCGATCGCCTCGATTGTGGCGATCGTTATCTGGACCAGCAGCAGCTTGCTGTCACCAAAACCGCCAGAAATTGCCCAGCTTCCCTCAGAACAACCCACTCCCCCGGTAGAAGCGCCGACGGTAGAAGCGCCCCCGGTAGAAGCGCCGGAAATCCGAGAAATTCCACCGGTGGAACTGGAACAACCTACCGAAGAAATCCCCGAACCGGAACTCACCGAACCGGAAAAATCTCCCCCGGTGGTAGAAGAACCGCAACCGACGGAAACCGTTGCGCCACAGCTTCCGCTCACCCCGGAGCAAACCTTAATTGCAGCAATTCAAGAGCGAGTGGCGGAGGTGACGAGCGAATATGCAGATGGCCTGATTCAGTCTCTTAAAGCTAATTTTGCCGCCAGTTTGTTGCAGGTAAAAATTAGTCCCCAGTGGTATGAATTAAGCTTTTCTCGTCAAGATAAATTAGCCTCAGAAATCTTGCAGCGCGCCAGAGATTTGGACTTTTCTGAAGTTGAAATTACCGATTTGCAAGGGGATTTAGTGGCACGTACTGCCGTGGTTGGGTCGCAGATGATTATTTTAAAACGATAAAAAAAGTCGGTGAAAAGGTAGAGCCTCCGAGAGGGTTGCCCAGCATGAACTGGGAACGAGTCTCATTAGCCCGCGTCAGCGGGCTTTGTTGCATTTAGACCTACCCTGAACCCGGGGATTTTTCAGAGCAATCGAGCGGGGATGGGATTAAATAATCCTACGGATTCATAGCGCGATGATAGGCTTTTACTTTGGCATCGATGCCAGTGATATCGGTGCCGATGACCACTGCATCTGCACCGATCGCGAGGGCTTTTGCTGCCATATCTGGGGAAGCAATACCGCCTTCACAAATAATGAAAGAATCGGGTGGGAGTTGTTGAGTCATTTGGGCGAGCAAATCAAAGCCCGGGGGTGATAAATGTTGGGTGGCGCGGGTGTAGCCGTAGAGGGTGGTTCCGAGGATATCCGCGCCCAAATTCGCCGAGGAGATCGCCGCTTCGAGGGTATCCACATCTGCCATGACGAGTTTTCCCAGATTGTGGTGAATTTGGGCGATTAAATTGCCCAAGGTTTCGCCGTTGGGGCGTTCTCGCAGGGTCGCATCAATGGCGATAATATCCGCACCGGCTTGGGCGATCGCCGCCGCATGATGGAATTGCGGAGTAATGTACACTTCGCAATCGGGAATCGACTGTTTCCACAAGCCGATAATCGGGATAGTGGCATCGATGCGTTGGCGCACTGCTTGTACGTGGGCGGGGGTATCCAGGCGCAGGGCGAGTGCACCTTGATTGAGTGCAGCTTGCGCGATCGCCGCGATAATTTGGGGGTCGTGTAATGGCGAATCCGGAGGTGCCTGACAAGAGACGATCGGGCCGCCGCGCAAGGCGTCTCGTGTTATAGAACGACCTAACTTTTCCGGTGGTGTATTGTTCATTGATAGTTGTGAGTTAATCCGCTAAAGTTCAGAATTGAGAAAAAAATTGCTGTTGGTTGCTGATTTTTTGGCAGTTAAGCAAGCCTGCAAATTATGCGATCGCATTGATGGGAAAAAAGTAGACACCAGGATTATCGCGTCTTTACTAATCGGGTTGAAATAATGAATTGACTTTTCGCAATAACTTTTCGGGTTGAATGGGTTTGGGTAAATAATCCTCCGCACCTAATTCTAAAGCGCGGTTTTTTTCTTGCGACAATGATTGAGGAGATAAGACTAAAATTTTCAGATGTCGGGTAGCGGTGGAATTCCGGAGGTATTCAACAATTTCGCAAGCATCCCGTCCGGGCAATTGAAGATCCACAATCACCGCGCTGGGTTGCAGCACTTCAATTTGTTGAATCGCGGTGACGCCTTCGATCGTCCAGACCACTTGATACCCCGCAGTGGTGAGGATATCGCAAATTAAAATAGCGCTTTCTTCGTGGTCTTCAATCAACATAATGCGCCCGGGAACCACCTGACTATTGTGGCGATCCAAATTGCTTTCTCGACCCGGAGAAGAGATGGGTTGAGCGGGTAAGCGGACGGTAAAAACCGACCCTTTGCCCACCTTAGATTGGACGCCGATCCAGCCGCCGTGGAGTTCTACCAATTGTTTGGTTAATGCCAATCCCAGACCGGTTCCTCCATATTGACGATGATAGGAGGTATCCAATTGTTGGAATTTTTGAAACAACAGGGGGATTTGGTCTTCAGGAATGCCCACCCCGGTATCTTCCACTTGAAAAATAGCATGTTTACCTTCAATCAATACCCGGAGGGTAACGGTACCGCCTTTGGGGGTAAATTTGATAGAATTACTCAACAGATTTAAGAGAATTTGTTTGACGCGCTGTTGGTCGGCGGTCCAGCGATCGCCTTCCCGATCGAGAGAGAGCGTCATTTCCAACTTTAACCCAGCCGCCGCCGCTTTGGGGGCGAGAGTTTGTAGGGTGTATTGCGCTAACTGAGTCAGGGAAAATTCAGTAATGTTTAAAATTGCCTTGCCCGATTCGAGTTGAGATAAATCGAGGATATCGTTAATCAATTCGAGCAGATGTTCTCCACTATCGTGAATGGTTTTAATGTAATCCTGTTGTTTTTTGCTCATCTGACCGAAAGACCAGCGTAACAAGGTGGAGGACATGCCAATAACGCAGGTTAGCGGCGTCCGCAATTCGTGACTCATGGTGGCCAAAAATTCACTTTTGGCGCGATTCGCCGATTCAGCCGCCAATAAGGCATCGTGCAGGGCTTGAGTGCGATCGATAACTCGTTCTTCCAGGGTTTGTTTTTGGCGATTCACTTCAGCGTAGAGTTCGGCTTGATGAATGGCCAGGGATAAATGTTCGGCAATATGGCGGAGAAAATTCTGTTCGCTCGGGAGCCACTGACGCGGGGAAAAACAGTGGTGAGCGATGAGCAATCCCCAGAGTTTTTTTTGCACCACAATGGGAACGACTAATTTAGCGCGGATTTGATGCGATCGCAGTAATTGGAGTAACGATTCATCCTCCCCATAGGCAACTTCCACATCTTCGATCGCCTGAATAAACCCTTGGGAATATTGCCCTTTTAACTGCGGCGTATCGATAAAGCACCCTTCGCCTTCGGGTAAATGAAGCACCGAAGGAATCTCATCATTTGCGCGGCTTTCATAAGTCACTAGATCCTTGGGGAGTTCCGGCTCTGCAAGCGGGAGATCGTCCTCAGAAGAGTCCTCCAGATCCGAGACACTCCATTCCCCTTCGAGGCCCTCCCATTCAAATTGATAAATCACCAACCGATCGACCTGCAAAAACTGCCGCACCTGCTCCACGGCGGTATATAAAATTGTCGGCAATTCCAAACTTTGGCGAATCTGAGCGGTGACTTGATTGAGCAAGCGCTCTTGTTCGATTTGTTGGCGCAGTGCGTCTTCCATCGGTTGACACATGGAAATCCCGCCTTCCGATGGGGAAACAGCCTCCACTTGCGGACAGCGATCGCTGAGGATATCCAGTAATGAGAGGGTAAATTCGCTTTGGCGTTGCGGATCGTTGGGGTGCAGGGAAGCGCAGGCGCGATCGAGCCGCGCCGGATCCAGGGTCAGATCCCGACATTGGCGCAATTGAGATAAAAATGCTGCGATCGCCTCGCTATCGAAGGTTAAACCCACTTCATACAAGCTTCCCGACTCCGCCAACGGGGGATTCTCCCGAGTGTCCTCAATCGGCGACCCCAACAGCAAAACGCTAAACCCAGGCGAGACGATTGCGCTAAAGCATGTCCAATCGCGATCGAGGTCAATGGCATCGGCGGAGAGATTTTCTGCGGCGATCGTCACCGATTCTGGGTCGTTGTGGTGTTGCTGCAACAGCTCGCGCAGCCGCTCAAAGGTAGGATAAGGTAAAATTCGACGTTGGATTTCAAACGTAGGCATAGTTTGGAGTCGGTTGGCACAAGCTGGACGCTAGGGCGAGATGTGTTCTGTCACCTCAACCAAGGGACGATCTCATTTTCAAATCAGTGCAGGGATTTGGCTATAGATTCGAGCGGTTAACCTGGACAGAACTACAGTAAGTCTCATATCGATTGAAAAGTCTCAGCCATATATGAATTAATTCCTTATTAGCTATAGTATTGCTATTTTTGATTTTCTTGGCTTGTTTTAGCCTACTCTTTAGCTTTTCTTTAGACATCGCACGAAAAAAGCCGCCCCCTTGTCCCAACCCTGCCTCGAAACCGAAAGTCGATCTAAGATGAATTTTGGCGTAAATCTACCTCTAGATAGAGGTCAAGCCTCAAACGAGGGGAATGAGTGCGCCTCAGCATCCGCGCGATCGCCTTTGGGTCAATCTGGATTCCGAGGAATCCGCCCCGCGAGGGTGGCAAAGCGCGGCGCAGAAGTGCCGCAACCACAACCCTTCGCATCGATTGCGGTGCGAATACACTACAGGAGGAAATCAAGATGCATCGTTTAGCCGCCACACCAGGAGGTTGGAATCCACAAGAAGAAGGGGTCATTATCGTAACCCAAACCCCCGCCGAAATCGTCGTGTTGACGGCGGCGGATACGGATATTCAAGTGCTGGCATCTGCTGTAGAAAAGCTGCCCCCAGACTTCCCCTCCCTGCGGGTGGTGAATCTACTGCAACTGCAACAGCAGCTTAGTATCGATAGCTATGCAGAAACAGTGCTGAGCAAAGCGCGGGTGATTCTCTTGCGCCTGTTGGGGGGAAGAGCCTACTGGTCCTATGGGTTGGAAGTGGTGCGCGAAACCGTGGAAAACAGTGGTGCCCAGGCGATCGTGCTGCCGGGAGACGATCGCCCGGATCCGGATTTAATGGACCATTCTACCGTTTCTCTGTCTGCCGCCAATCAATTGTGGCGCTACTTCACCGAAGGCGGCGTGGAAAATGTTACCCATGCCCTGCAATTTCTCGCCGATGTTTGCTTGCGGGGTGATTATCAGCCCCCCGCCCCGAAAATCGTGCCTCGGGTGGGGGTTTATGCCACACAGGCGGGGAAAATGCCCCCGGGAGAGGTTCCCCTCGCCAAAGTCGGTATTTTGTTCTATCGCGCTCATTATCTGGCGGGGAATACTGCGGCGATCGATGCTCTGTGTCGCGGGTTAGCCCACCGAAAATTGCAGGCGGTGCCCTTGTTCGTGTCGTCTTTGCGGGATCTGGAGGTGCAAGCGGAGGTGTTGTCCTATCTGCAACCTGCCGAGGGGGAGGCGGTGCAGTTACTTCTCAATACCACAGGATTTGCAATTTGTCAAGTGGGCGAGACCCTGCGATCGCACCGACAACCCCCACCGTCCTCTCCGGATTTATGGCAAACTCTGGATGTGCCGGTGTTGCAGGCGATTCTCAGTGGTGGTACGGCGGAACAATGGGAAAAAGGATTTCAGGGCCTCTCGCCGCGCGATATGGCGATGAATGTAGCACTTCCGGAGGTGGATGGACGGATTATTACCCGGGCGATTTCCTTTAAGGCGGTGCAAGGGGAAAGTGACAAGCTGGAAACCCCGGTGGTGGTGTACGAACCCCAGAGCGATCGCGTGGATTTCGTGGCGGATTTGGCGGCGAATTGGATAACATTGCGCCAAACCCCGGTGAGCGATCGTAAAATTGCCTTGATTTTGGCCAATTATCCCACGCGCAACGGACGGTTGGCGAATGGCGTGGGTCTCGATACTCCTCAAAGTTGCGTGCAATTGCTCACAGCCCTGGCAGATGCCGGCTATTCCGTGACGGATATCCCGGAAACCGGGGATGAGTTAATCCAGCGCCTGACAGCGGGCGTGACTAACGATCCGGAAAGTCGAGAATTGCGACAAGCGTGGCAACAGGTATCTGCAGCAGCGTATCGGCAGTATTTCCAGCACTTGCCGCCATCCTTGCGCCAGGGAATTGCCGATCGCTGGGGGGAACCGCCGCAAGTCGGCGCGTCTTTTGCGATTCCGGGCATTCAACTGGGAAATGTGTTTGTGGGTATCCAACCGACTCGGGGATACGATGCGGATCCGAGTTTGAACTATCATGCGCCGGATTTAGAACCGACTCACGAGTATTTGGCGTTTTATTATTGGATTCGGGAACGATTTGCCGCCCAAGCGATCGCACATGTGGGCAAGCATGGCAATTTAGAATGGTTGCCCGGAAAAAGTGTGGCGCTGTCACAAGCGTGCTATCCGGAGGCAGCATTGGGCGCAATGCCTCATTTCTATCCGTTTATTGTCAACGATCCCGGAGAAGGATCCCAGGCGAAACGGCGATCGCAGGCGGTGATTTTAGACCATCTCACGCCGCCAATGACCCGCGCCGAACTCTACGGTCCAATGCAAAAACTCGAAGCTTGGATCGACGAGTATTACGACGCCCAAAGTTTAGACCCCGCGCGCTTACCTACTATTCGCGATCGCATCGCACAATTAATACGCGAAGAACATCTCGATCGCGATTTGTCTTGGCTCAATTCTTCTACCCCCGGGGCAAGCGACCCTCACGTTTCCCCCAGCAAATCGCCAGAATTTAGCGACTTTATCGCCAATATTGATGGCTATCTGTGCGAATTAAAAGAAGCGCAAATTCGCGATGGATTGCATATTTTGGGGCAATGTCCCCAGGGACGACAGTTGCGGGATTTGATGGTGGCGATCGCCCGTCATTCCGGACGCGATCGGGTGGGATTGACCCGCGCGATCGCCCTCGATTGGGAATGGGATTTCGACCCGCTCACCGCCGACCCCTCTCGCGTGTTATCCCCAGATGATTCTCTCGAAATCCCCCCATCTTTATCCGCCAAACCGGGATTAATTCTCGGCGACTTAATTGCCGAATTAGAACGAATTGCCGCTGAATTGGTAGAGGAAATCATTGCCAGTCAAACTGAATCAAACCACAATAACTTAGGGGTACAATTGGCGGAAAATCCGCAAATTGTGGGAGAAGAAACTCAGAAAGAACTGCACTGGATTCGCCACGCTCTGCTGCCTGCACTGCAAGAAACGAAGCAAGAAGTCATTCAATTTTTGCGCGGATTAGATGGCCGATATTTGCCCAGTGGGCCATCCGGTGCGCCGACGCGGGGACGCCCGGAAGTGTTGCCCACGGGACGGAATTTTTATTCCGTGGATATTCGCGCAATTCCCACCGAAACCGCTTGGGATGTGGGACGAAAAGCGGCGGCGGAATTAATCGAGCGTTACGCGCAGGAAAATGGGGAGTATCCGAAGAGTTTGGGATTGTCGGTTTGGGGAACTTCAACCATGCGAACCGGGGGAGATGATATTGCCGAAGCATTGGCATTGTTGGGGGTACAACCGGTGTGGGATGGTCCCTCGCGCCGAGTGGTGGATTTTGACATTTTGCCGGTGCGAATTTTAGGTCGTCCTCGGGTGGATGTGACGTTAAGAATTTCGGGATTTTTCCGCGATGCGTTTGGCAATGCGATCGATTTGTTCGATCGCGCGGTGGCGGCGGTTGCCAGTTTGGACGAACCGGCAGAAGACAACCCCTTGGCGGCGCGGGCAATGGCGGAAAAGCAACAGTGGCAAGCGCAAGGATACAGCGAACAACAAGCGGAAGTGCGATCGCGCTATCGCGTGTTTGGTTCGAAACCCGGGGCCTATGGTGCCGGTTTGCAAGGGTTGATTGACGCGCAAAACTGGACCGACGATGCGGACCTCGCCCGCGCTTATATTAACTGGAGTTGTTATGCTTACACCGGCTATGGTGAGGGACATTCCGCCCCGGAAGCCTTTACTCAGCGGTTGCGGGAAATGCAAGTGGTGTTGCACAACCAAGATAACCGAGAACACGATTTGCTCGATTCGGACGATTACTATCAGTTTCAAGGCGGTTTAACGGCGGCTGTACGTGCGGTGAAAGGGGAAAATCCTACTACCTATTTCGGGGACAATTCCCTGCCGGAAAACCCGAAAATTCGCCAGTTGCAAGCGGAAATTGCTCGGGTTTATCGTTCGCGCGTGGTGAATCCAAAATGGATTGCTGGGGCGATGCGACATGGGTACAAAGGTGCGTTTGAAATGGCGGCAACTTTGGATTATTTGTTTGCTTACGATGCTACGGCACGCTGTGTGGAAGATTTTATGTATGAAGGGGTAGCAAAGGCATATGTGTTGGATGATTCGGTGCGGGAGTTTATTCAGGAAAAGAATCCTTGGGCGTTGCGGGATATGGCGGAACGATTGTTAGAGGCAAATCAGCGGGGATTGTGGCAAGGGAGTGATGGCGCAATGTTGGAAGAATTGCGGGCGATCGCGCTTCATGCAGAAGGGGCGATCGAATCTACTACTAACCCGGTTTAAGTTAAAATAGCACCATCTCTGTGGTTCCCAGGTTTCCACCTGGGAACGAGAGAACACTCCCCCGCTTTTCTGACAAACCCACAGATAGTGGCAACTGACGCACCCCAATCCTATGCAGAATTAGC
The DNA here is from genome assembly GCF_035615515.1 of Phormidium sp. CCY1219. GTDB lineage: Bacteria > Cyanobacteriota > Cyanobacteriia > Cyanobacteriales > Laspinemataceae > CCY1219. The sequence continues at coordinate 37,572 of NZ_JAJENT010000761.1, read as the reverse complement.
TGTTAATTATCGCCATTGCAAAGCAACCGGGTGGCATCTGACCCTGGCAAGGGCTTGCTAAACAAATATCCCTGCATTTCTTCACAGCCCAAGCATTCCAATAACCGTTGATGTTCTTCGGTTTCCACTCCTTCCGCCACTACGCGAAAATTAAACTTTTTCCCCAACAACATAATCGCATCAATGATACCGGCATCTTTAGACTGCATGGTCAGTTCGCGGACGAAAGATTTGTCGATTTTTAGGGTATTGAGCGGAAACTGTTTGAGATAAGCTAATGACGAATATCCAGTGCCAAAATCATCCACAGACAGGTGAACTCCCATTGCGTCCAACTGTTGCAATATCATGCGGGTTTTTTCGCCATTTTGCATGGCGGCGTTTTCGGTTATTTCTAATTCTAACCATTCCGGTTCTAGTCCGTTTTCGGACAAAATTGTGGCAATTGTTTCGATGAGATTGGGATGTTCGATTTGGCGGGCGCAGAAATTTACGGCGACTCGTATCGGTGGCAAACCAGCCTCTCTCCAGGCTTTCATTTGTCGGCAGACGGTTCGCAGTACCCATTCCCCAATCGGTACGATTAAGCCGGTTTCTTCGGCGAGGGGAATAAATTTTGCCGGCGATACTAATCCCAATTCTGGATGCTGCCAACGCACTAATGCTTCTATCCCCGATATTTCGCCGGTGGCAGTATTGATTTGGGGTTGATAGTACACCACAAATTCTTCTCGGGTCAAGGCATTATGCAGTTCGTTTTCTAGGACAAACAATTCGGAGGCTTTGGAATTGAGTGCCGGGGTATAAAACTGATAGTTATTCCGTCCCCGTTCTTTGGCGCGATATAATGCAGCATCGGCATTTTTTAATAGGTTTTCGGCAGTTAATTCGTCACTGGAAGAACACAGGGCAATGCCAATGCTACTGCTAATATGCAGGGGATGACCTTCTAGATCGAAGGTGGGTGTGAGTCGATCTAAAATTCGTTGGGCGATTTGTGCGGCATCGGCTTCGCCGTGAATATTGGGCAAGAGTAAGGTGAATTCATCGCCGCCCCAGCGCGCCAGGGTATCGGTTTCGCGCAGACAATTGGTGACTCGTTCGGTGACGGCTTCTAATAAGCGATCGCCCATTGCATGACCCAGGGTATCGTTAATCGTTTTAAACCGATCTAAATCGATAAACATCACCGCCAGTTTATTCTCGCTTTCAGGAAGCGTTTGCAATTCTTCTTGCAACCGTTTGTCGAATAGCATTCGGTTTGGCAAGCCGGTGAGTAAATCGTGAGTTGCCTGATAGCGAATGGTGGCTTCTGCTAATTTGCGTTCGGTGACATCTTCATAGGTGCCGAGAATTCCGATCGCATTTCCTTGGCTATCTTTCAGGGGAATTCGATTGCTTTCCACCCAATATTGCTTGCCATCCACACGATCTTGTGGCTCGATGGTATGATATTGTGGCTCGTTGGCATTCATCACGCAGAAATCGCACTGGCGGAAAAATGCCGCTTGTTGGGTTTTTAATGGAATCTCGTAGTCGGTTTTTCCGATAATCTCCTCGGGAGTCGCAAATCCGGCGGCGCGGGCAAAGTTGCCATTGCAACCCATATAGACGGCGTTTTTATCTTTCCAATAGATAGATTGGGGAATGTTGTCGATGACGAGTTGCAGCATCTGGCGCGACTGCTGTAATTCTTCTTGCACTCGCACGCGATCGCTGATGTCTTGCACGGTTCCTTCATATCCTACTAATTCCCCCGCATCGTTATAAACGCCGCAGGCATTCTCGGAAATCCAAATCACCGTGCCATCTTTTCGATAAATTTGCGATTCAAAGTCCCTAACCTCCCCTTGTCTTTCTATGCGGCGGATAAATTCCTCACGCCTCCCTGCATCCACATAAAGTTGTCTCTCGATGTCGCTCAACTCTTGGCGCAATTGTTCGGGCGAATCGTAGCCATAAATCCGGGCTAACATGGGATTTGCCGTGACGTAGTGACCCTCTAATGTGGTTTGAAAAATCCCTTCTACGGCATTTTCAAAAATGCTGCGATATTTGCGTTCTGCTTGTCGCAATGCTTGTTCGGCTTCGATGCGATCGCTGATGTCGCGCACCACTACGGAAATGACTTCTTTTCCCCCGTAAGAAATCAGGCTGAAACAGACTTCTACATTCACCAAGGAACCATCCTGACGACGATGGCATCCTGCGCTACATAAGCAGTTTTTTTCGGTTAAAAGCTGGTGAATAATGCCATCGAGTTCCTCGCGATCGCGCTCGACGAGCTCGTAAATCGTTCGGGTGCAAAGTTCCGCTTCGCTGTAACCGAGTAACTGGCAATACGCCGGATTTGCTTCTAAGATTCTCATGCTAGGAACATCGAGCAAAAATATCCCTTCAGACACTTGCTCGATAATGGCTCGATAGCGTCTTTCGCTCTCGGATAAAGCCGCTTCTGTGCGGGTTCTTTGGGTAATGTCGCGAAAGCTACACAGGCGACCCACGATTTCTTCCCCCTGCCATTGGGGTTTGGAATAGCGCTCAAAAATTCGCCCGTCTTTGAGTTCGTAAATTCCGTATCCTTCGGCATCGGGTTGAGAAAATGCATCTTGCCCCTGACAAAGAAAAGCATTTGGCTCTTTAAGTTGCTGTAGCATTAAAGGCAGGAGGTTTTCGAGTTTTCTAGAGGCGATCGCCGCTTCGGAAATTCCCCACATTTGCAAAAAATTTTGATTGAATGTGGCAATCTCGCTGCCGTTTTTGCTGACAATAATTCCATCGGGATTCGCTTCAAGGGTGCCGCGCAGCAGAGAAAGGGAATCCTCTAACTCTGCCTCAATTCGCGATCGACGGGCGATTTCTGCTTGCAATTGCTGGTTTGCTGTTTCTAATTGTGCCGATCGCTGCTCGATGGTGCGTTCTAATTCTTGTTTGACTGCATTCAGGGTGAGGGTCTCTGAGGCGAAATTCGCGATCGCGCTTGATTCCCCTCCCCCTTGCACCCAATCTTCCGATTTATTCATGTGGTGCAAAACGGTTACGCTTTCGCTACCATTGTCTTGCCCGATCGCCGCGTTTACAATGGCTAAGGTGCGATCGCCCTTCGCGCACGAAACACCCGGTTCAACTCTATTTTGTTCCGCGCGCAAACTCGCCTCCGAGTGGGTGGAATGAGTGGGTATTTCATCAAAAAGCTGCCAGGAAGAGCGATTTTCTTCTGAGACTAAATCGATTCTTTCTAGATTCTTTATGCCCCAGTTGTCCATTAAATGACTCATCGCTGCTTGCGAGATAGAACCTTCCCTCGCCACCAGCTTTCCTTGGCAGCGATCGCCAATTTCAATGACTAATTTTCCGGCAAAACCAAGCTCAACTAACTGGTTAATCAGTTCCACGGCTTAACTCCTTCTTGATTTCCATTCCTGGCCACATCCCATGTTTTATGCATTTATTTAACAATTCCGAGTTTTTTCACTCACGTTTGAGGGGTTTTTATTTATTTTTACGCTCATTATAAAATGCCAATCCGCAAAAGTCAATATTCTATGGAAAAAGCTTATTTATCTTTTTCCTGACAATCGATTAACTTATAATATTTTCATTTTCAATGGTACGGTTTTATTAGAACAAAACCCTCTATCGGGCGGCAGATTTAACCACTGATTCGGAATATGACTAGAGACTGAAAATGGCTTGTATTCGTGAAAGCAGGCTTGTAAATTCATCTACAAGGCGATCTCATCTCCGTAAATGTGACTCTCGTAAATTCACTGAACCCGTTCCGCAATTTATCCGTAAATTTTCGGTAATCTGGGGGGATTGTCTGCGTAAATTCACGGGAAATATCCGGTCTGGAGTTGCTGATTTGTCACTTGTCGGTTGTCATTGGTTCTTGGTCCTTGGCGGTGGTGATTGTCGCTCGGTCATCGGTTATTGACATTGCACTCCCCTCCACAGGAGGGAGGAGTTTCCCGGGATTGCGAGCAAGCGATCGCACTCGTTGAATTGAGAGTTATTGATGGATTTATTGCATTTCCAGATTACTCGTAGCACATGATGGGTTGCTTGAGATGCCAAAATGCCGGAATCTATCTCTATTTTTTACAGTTTTCTCTTTGATTGCACAAAAACATCCGCCGCGATCGCACCGCGCTGATGTGGAACATCGGCGCAGGTTATCTCGTTTGGCGATCGCGCCTGCTTGTGTCCGTAGGTCTTGGTCAAATGTCGTGTGAAACCGTGACCGATGACGAATGACTATCTCCTCCCGGGCAATATCGGCGCTTGCACTTGCCCTCACAAACCTCTCACGTCAATCCGCCTTTCATGGTGGGAACCTGAGCAGTCTCCGACTCCGTGGGACTCGCGGGCAGATTGGGAGTCTGTCGCACCGGCAATTTAATGCAAAACTCGGTACCCTCCCCAGGTGCGGAGACGCACTCGATCTCGCCTTTATGTCGTTCCACCACAATCTGATAGCTAATCGACATTCCCAACCCGGTCCCTTTCCCTTCCGGTTTGGTGGTAAAAAAGGCTTCAAAAAGCTGCTGCTGCACTACTTCAGACATGCCCGGACCATTATCGGAAATCCGAACCGTCACCCAGTCGGGATCGGGCCATTCCGTGCGGATGCGAATGGTTCGTCCTTTGTTATTGGTCATTTGTCCGTAGGTCTTGGTGGTTTGTCCAATGTCGTTTGAACCCTTGACCGATGACGAATGACCCGTGACGAATGACGAATGACTATCCACCGATGACTCTAACGCATCGATCGCGTTGCTGATAATGTTCATAAAAACTTGATTGAGCTGACTGGAGTAGCATTCGATGGCGGGGAGTTCGCCAAATTCCTTTTCTACCGCGATCGCTATACCGGTTCGATCGCCTTTCAGGCGATGGTGTAAAATCAATAAGGTGCTGGTAATTCCTTCGTGAATGTTGACCAGCTTGAGTTCCCCTTTATCGGTGCGAGAAAAGTTCCGCAGCGATCGCACCAATTCGCTAATCCGTTCTGCGCCAATTTTCATCGAAGACAGCATTTGCGGCATATCCTGCTTGAGAAATTCCAAGTCAATTTCCTCTACATACTGTTGAATGGCCGGTACGGGTTCGCCATAATGTTCTTCATACAGGCGAACCAGTTCGAGCAATTCTTGCAGATAATTATTGGCGTATGATAAATTCCCGTAAATAAAATTCACCGGGTTGTTAATTTCGTGGGCGACTCCCGCCACGAGGGTTCCCAATCCGGAGATTTTTTCGGTTTGAATTAATTGTGCCTGAGTTTGTTGCAACTCTTCCAGGGCTTTTTTTAGTTTTTCTGCTTGTGCGGTGGCGGCGGCGGCGGCGATACAACTGCGATCGTACAGTTGTGCTTGTTCGATCGCGATCGCCAGTTGCATGGCCACATCTTGCAGCAGTTCTATCTCGCTTTCGGTCCAGGGATGCCCAGAGGTTCCGTCCAAGCAGACGATCGCGCCGCGCTCTCCGGAATGAGTCTCCATTCCCACGCCTAACAGGGACTTGACCGATCGCGCTTCGAGCATCTGGCGCGTGGGGGGATCGAGTTGCGGATCGCCTTTGACATCATCGATTTTCAACAACTCCAGATGTCCCAGAGGTTGGGTCAGCGCCGCCATGTGGGTGAAGGCATTGTCGCCCCCCACGTGCGATCGCTGCGGATGCCAGGATTCTCGAGACAGTTCGTAGCGATTTTTGTCCTTCTTATACCACAAAAACTGACATCTGTCAATATCGAGCAAGGTGCGAATTTCGCCTACGGCAGTTTTGAGAATCGTCTCGATATTTAAAGAGGTGTGAATTTGACTGGATAAGCGGCGCTTGAGCAACTCCACCCGCGATCGCAGCAGGCGAAATTGCCGTTGAGATTCCAGCAATTCCTCTTGCGTGTGTTGCAGGCGTTGGTTCGTTTCTTTCAGTTGTGCCATTGCGGCTTCGAGTTGCTGGGATTTCGCTTCCATTTGGCAGCTATATTGAATCGCCTGGGACACTTCGGCGAGCATGTCGATCGCCACAGTAGAAACGCTCCCGCTTACCTCTTCCAAACCCAACCAGGGTAACGGTTTAATCGCCCCATCACTTTCCCAAACGATTTTAAATTGCCCGTTAGGCAAAATCTCACCAATGCGGCAAGGTTTCCACAGATGATTGTTCCGCTCGATTCTCACTACCCCGCCGGGAGCTTCAAAGGTTTGGTCGTATGCCGCTTCGCGCACGGCGTCCACCGCAAAAGTGCCGGCTTTTTCCACCGCTTGCTTCCATAAATATACCTGAGTGTAAGCCGCTTCAATCGGATCGCTGGTGACGCGATTTTCGCCGTAGCGCGCTTTAAAATTGCGGACGAATTTGTGGTTGGTTGGGGTATCCACACTTTGAAAATAGCTCCAGGTGGAATAGTGGCCGGTTGCTGCAGGGCCGATGCGCCGCAGTTCGTCTTCCGCCACGCTGACGGCGATAATGGGAATTTCCTCGCTCCCAATTCCCGCATTGCGGTACTGTTGGTAAAAAGCAATGTTGCTGTCCCCATTGAGGGTATTAAACACCACATCGGGTTGAGTTTTTTGGATGCGATGGATAATCTCGCCAAAGTCATTCCCGCCGAGGGGGGCGTATTCTTCTCCCACCACCGTAGCGCCTAGCTGTTTGAGGTGGGCTTTAATCATTTTATGGAGGGTGCGGGGAAAAACGTAATTGGAGCCTATCAGATAAAACCGTTTGCCTTTGTTGCGGACGGCCCAATTCACGGCGGGTTCGAGTTGCTGGTTCGGACAAATGCCCGTATAGAATATATGGGGCGAGGATTCGAGTCCTTCGTATTCCACGGGATACCACAGTTGCGCGTTGTACTCTTCGAGGATGGGCAATACTGCTTTGCGAGTCGCGGAGGTCCACCCGCCGAAGATAGCGACGACTCGTTCTGTTTGCAGCAGTTTTTTGGCTTTGCGGGCGAATTGCGGTGCTAAGGAGGCTCCATCTTCGACGATCGCCTCGATGGTTTTTCCCAGTACCCCACCTTGGGCGTTGATTTCGGCGATCGCCATCAGTTCCGCATCTTTGAGCGACACTTCCCCGATGGCCATCGTCCCGGTGAGGGAGTGAAGTATCCCCACCTTTACCCTGGACTTATCCCGATTCCCTGCGTGACTTGTTGCGATCATTGGTGACTCTCCCAACCCCTTTTTCAAAACTTGACAATTCCTCCCCACAGTTGTCTCGGGTTCTAACCCGTAAATTTTCCTCCTCGATGCTCTCGGTTCGCCAACCGGTCGGATTGGGCATGATGTTTCCTACCCAACTGCTTTATTTTTACATCGTTCGGATTAACATTTTTCTTCCTCTGTGCATTGGTGGTTAAGATTTGTGACGTCATTGGCTTTTTTTTTGGCAACACTTCACACGATAAAATTTCGCCGAATTTTGACAATGCACCCCACTTCAAGCCGCCCTCGGGGTTGGCCTTTCTGGTATGATTTTACTGCACTTTGTCCTTGTCTTGCACCCCTAGTCTGGATGGGGATTGCCCCGGTTCTTTATTCAAGTTTGGCCGATTTATGCCCACCAAACCGTAACGATTTATACAATATTAAGGTAAAATTAAAAAGGTTGCAGCCAAAGGAGCCACACAACCCGGTAGTGTCCGATCGAAGGGGGCGCTATCTCACATAAAGCCCGGGCGATCGCCGTCGGTGTGGCTTAACCCATTCCTTCCTCCACCGATTCCCTGGACTGAAATTGGCCCATTTCGTGAGAGGGCAAGGCTAAAATCGGGTGGCACACGCCATCGCGGGAGCGACCGGAGAGCAGATAGACGAGCATTTCGCCTTTGCCCTTAATCGGAATTGGCCCGCGTTGTTGGAAGCAATATTTCTCCCGCAACAGCTTGTAAGTGCTGCCCGACACCTGGATCCGGCCTGGGAGTCCGTGGGACTCCATGCGAGAGGCCAGGTTCACCGTATCGCCCCACAAATCGTAAATAAACTTATGGGTGCCGATCACCCCAGCGATCGTCGGACCGGTATGAATGCCGATCCGCATCGAGAACGCTTCCCCATGTTTGCGATTGAATCGGCCAATTTCCTCCTGCATGTCCAGGGCCATTTCCGCGATCGCCTCAGTGTGGTCGCTGCGATGCACCGGCAATCCCCCCACCACCATATAAGCATCGCCAATAGTTTTAATTTTCTCCAGTCCGTGTTTCGCCGCGAGGCCATCAAACGCGCTAAAAATCTCATTAAGTCGCTGCACCAATTCCGAAGGCGAAATTCTGGCGGCGAGCTTGGTAAAGCCCACAATATCCGCAAACAGCACCGTCACTTCCGGAAAGCTATCGGCAATGGTTTGGGTATCCTGTTTCAAGCGCTCGGCGATCGCTTTGGGCAAAACATTAAGCAGCAGGCGCTCTGACTTTGCTTGTTCGGTTTTTAACTGCTGCAACGCTTGGCGCAGTTTTTCCGCTTTCTCCGCCCGTTCTGTAGCCAGAGCTTCGATTTGCATCGTGCGCGAAACCGAAGTCAGCAAATAGGTCACTGGAATGTGAGTCCACAGCAATCCCATAATCAGCACCGCCCAAGAGCGCCAGTGCTTGCGAGAGCTGCGATAGTCGTCGGTGGGCAGGATGTAAAGCGCCCATTCCCGCCCTCCCATCTCCATTTTTTCCCGGCGGGCGTGGGGGTGGGAATCTCCTAACAACACCAACTGACCTTCTTTGCTGGCACTGTGCAATTGCTTCACCGGGCAGGTGGAAGGAACTGTTACGCCAAATGCCTCTCCATCGCTTCCGGAAATCACCAGTTCTTGAAATTCATAAATGGCGAGCAAGCGATTGTTGGGTTGCGCCCCGAGACTTGCTTCCGTAGCTGTGGGGGTTTCGTCGCACAGGTACATATTAAATTTACTGCTTCTAGAGTTCGCCGTGTCAAAGAGGGCGGAAATGTTCAGCTTCCCCACCACAAACCCTTGCAAATTTTCTGGATTGCGGGCAGCTACGCCATACTCAGCGGGGGTTTCGCTTGCATTTAACTTCAGTGTGAGGTTCTCGGGGTTGGCGTCCAGGTTGTAGGCGGGCAGGATAACTAAAATTCGTTCGTTTGACTCGCCATCGAGGCTCCAATCGAGCAATTCGGTCACCACCATCTCCCCCGTTTCCCGCGCCAGTTCCAAGCCGGCGGCGTAACGGGCAACGGAGCCTAAATCCACTCCCAGCAGGTGTTGATTTTGTACCCCCGGGGCAACTTGGGCGATGGGAAAATACTCCGATCGCTCGGAATCGAAGGGCAATACTGCTTCGCCGTTGTTTTGGCGGATTTGAAAATCGGGCACCTGAGGCGTACGCATCCAATATTCAAATTCATACACCTGCTCTGGCGGCACTCGTTCCACCCATGCCAACCATTGGACTGTCGCGCGATCGCCTAGGGGACGACGCACAAAACGCTCAAAAGCGCCGCGATCGACCGGATAAGTGGCTTCTAAGAAATCTCCGGTGTTGCGGATTAGCTCTAAATCTTTGTTGAGTTGCCGCTGAATTTTGCTGGCAATGATGTCCGCCCCCCGACTGAATTCATAGTCTCGGCGTCTGTCTTCCCACTCCCAGATGAGCAAGAATGCCACGAACGAGAGTCCCACACCGACACCGAAAACGATCGCGGCGGGAAGATAGCGAATCCAGGGTAAACGTGGTTGGTTTGGCATACTTGGCCCTTGACGCTAGGCATAAACTCTTGCATTGCACCGACGCTCAGGGAATGTTGGGAGTCGGCACTACAGAAAAATGCACCGTCTAGCAGCGCGATCGCTTCTGACTCCTATTGCGCTCCCCCCGGTGTTTGCACTTTCTTTTTCATAACATATGCCCACCGCTTCATCGAGTCTCCTACTCCGTCCACTGTCGCAAAATTTTTCCCGGTTCTTCCCGCAGTTTGTGGTGGGATTGTCCCTGGCGCGATCGCCTTTTTTAGGCTTCCCGAAATCTTCCCCCCGTACACCCCAACTCTGTCTATTTCCCCCGGGATTTTCGGCAATGGCATCCCCCCAACACCTCTATGCCACCCTATCACCTGCCGAGAACTCGCTGTGCCCCTTTCCTGTCGGTCCATTAATTCCCCTTTTTTTGAACCCCAATTGTGACTCGTCCCCCCTATTTTTCCCCGGAAAAATTAAACCCTTACACCAGCTTTCCGGTTCATTCTGGCCCGAACAATTCCGCCAACGAGCGCCTTTTTTTGCCGATTCAATGCACCTGATTCTTGGTAAAAATCGGTTTAAAGGTTAGAGGAAACTCTCCGGGGAATATGAGGCCATCGGATTAAACTTCTAGCCACTTGCATCCAAGGGATCGACTGTTAGCCATTGAATGGGGTAACAGTGGTGCCCGAGACGTCAGCGCGCTCTTCGGGCGTCTACGGGCAGGGCTATGCCGAAGGCTGTACCCACTCCGACAAGAAGTTGGCTTGCGGCTGTTTCCCAATGTAGATGCCCATCGGCTTCGTCAATCAAGCGGAGAATTCACCCTAAGAAAATATTACCACGAAAGCCGCTCGGTGATTCCACCCCTGACTCTATTGCCCGAGGGAGTTTCATTGACATTTTCCCGCACCCCAAACAATTGAGGTCTCATTTAATTTATTAAAAAATATTACAACCACCGAATCGCCCCTGCTTGCCCCGCTGCGGTTTATTTTCCCCGGAAAGGGTCTTCCGGCGGCGTCGGCCCACCGCCACCCCGGGCCGATAATGGCTTAAACTTGAGAACATCTGGGTCGAAGCTGACGCGCCGCCAAGGCGCTATAACCGAAAATAACTGTTGTCGAGGGAGGACGATCCGGTAAACAATGCTAATCAAACATGAGTTAGGTGAGGCTGAAGCAAAAGAATTATTGCAGTTGTGTTTGGATTACACCCCCACTGCTCTAGCCATTTGCGATCGCCGGGGGGATTATCTGGCCACCAGTCACCAGTGGGACACCCACATCGGCGAGGACAATTCCTGTTTGCTTACCACAGATACAGACCGCTGGCAAGCCTGTTTGGCCGGCAAGGCACAGCACTGGGAAGAACAGCGCCTCCACCCAAGCACCGGGCAACCGCAAACCGTGAGATGGCAGATGCATCCCTGGTGGCGGGATAACGGCACTTGCAGGGGGGCGATCGCGATCGCCGAGGTGAACCCCGCCGATTCCCTCCCTGACAACACTTTGTCAAAACCTCAGTCTTTTAGCTTAGCACAAAACAATCCCGCCGGACAAACTGCTGCCGACGGATTTCACCTGTTGTTCGAGAATGCGGCGATCGGCATGGCCCTGTTTGAACCCCAGGGCGATCGCATCCTCAGCGCCAACCGCGCTTTGTGTGACATGCTCGGCTTTTCCCCCACCGAACTCGCGGGGAAGGATTTTGCCGAAATCAGCCACCCAGAAGATCGGCAACCGGGTCTCAACCTCGCTCGAGAATTTGCCAGAACCGCGCAACCCAATGCCACCCTGGAAAAACGCTACCTGACCAAAAACAACCAAACCCTCTGGTGCAACCTACAGGTGAACTTCATCCGTCTTCCCGATGGAAGTATAACCTATGGGGTGGCTACCCTGGAAAATATCACCCCCCGCAAGAGCGCGATCGCGGTTTTGCAACAATACCGCGAAGAACTCGAAGACCAAGTGGCCGAACGAACCGCCCAACTGCAACAAACTAACGAGGAACTCCTTTACGAAATTCGCCAGCGCCAACAAGCGCAAGCAGAACTGGATCTGTTTTTCAATCTCTCGGTGGATCTGCTCTGTATCGCCGACCGACCGGGCTATTTTCAGCGACTCAATCCCGCCTGGGAAACCACCCTCGGCTATTCCATCGCGGAACTGATGGCCAAACCGATCCTGGAATGGGTGCATCCCGAGGACGCCGAAGCAACGGCGATCGCCCTGGAACAACTCGCCCAAGGTGAATCGGTGGTTAACTTTGAAAATCGCTATCTCGCCGCCGACGGATCGGAAAAATGGCTCACCTGGAATGCCGTTTCGGTGGAATCCCAATCGGTTATTATGGCGGTGGCGCGAGATGTCACCGAACGCAAGCAAGCGGAAGCCACCCGCAGCGAATTAATCGCTTCCCTGCAAGAGCGGGAAGAATTTTTACGCAGTATCTATGATGGCACAGAAAGCGCGATTTTCGTGGTGGACGTTCTGGAGAATGGCCAATTTCAGTATGCCGGATTCAACCGGGCCAACGAAAATATCACCAGCGTGAGCCGACAACAGGTGCGAGGCAAGACACCGGAAGCATTCTTTCCCCCAGACATCGCCGCCACTGTATCGCACAATTATGCCCGATGTGTGACGTCCGGCACTTCCCTCACCTACGAAGAATGTTTGCCCTTTCAGGGGGTGGAGAGTTGGTGGCTGACCACTCTCAATCCCCTGCGCGATCGCCACGGACGCATTTATCGAATCGTGGGCACCAGTACGGAAATTACCCCCCTCAAACAAGCCGAAGCGGAAAAAACCCGCTTAATCGAGTCGTTACAACACAGTGAAGAGCGCTTCCGCGCTATTTTCGAGCAAGCTGCAGTGGGCATGGCGCAGGTGAAAAAAGATGGAAGTTGGCTGCGGGTGAATCAGCACTTGTGCCACATCGTCGGCTATACTAAAGAAGAATTGCTCGCTCGCACCTTTGCCGATATTACCCATCCAGATGACTTGGAGGTGAGTTGCCGATGGTTGCATAAATTGTGGACGCAAGAGGTGGGAACCTATTGTTTGGAAAAACGGTATATCCACAAATCCGGGGCAGTGGTTTGGATTAATCTCACCGTGTCCTTGGTGCAAGACTCGGAAGAGGAACCCTGCGCGATCGCCGCCATCGAAGATATCAGCGATCGCAAACAAGCCGAAATTGCCCTGCGCGACAGCGAAGCCACCAATCGCTCTTTGCTCAGCGCCATTCCCGATTTGATGTTCCGGATTCGCGCCGATGGCACCTTTGTAGACTATAAAGACGCCGCAGAACACGGACTGCTGCTACCCCCGGAAGCATTTATCGGCAAAAACGTCGCCGATGTAATGCCGCCGATGGTGGCCGAACCTACCCTGGCGGGCTTGCGCTCAGCCCTGGCGACTGGCGAAACCCAGTTATTTGAATATCAGCTTCCCGATGAAAATGGCCAACTGCGCGACTACGAGGCGCGGTTGGTGAAGATTCAGGCGGTGGAGGATGGGAACCGCGATCGCGAAGTGCTGATCTTGGTGCGCGATATCAGCGATCGCAAACAGGCACTCCGACAGCTCAAAGAAAGCGAACGCCGCTTCCGCGCCATTTTTAATTCTACCTTTCAGTTTATCGGCTTGCTCGAACCCGACGGTAGCGTTCTCGAAGTCAATCAAACCGCCTTGGATTTTTCCGGACAGCAGCATTGCGATCTCACCGGGCATCCCTTGTGGGAATCCCGAGGATGGCGAGACGTGCCAGACTCGCAAGCCTGCCTGCAGCGCAGCATCGCCCGCGCCAGTCAAGGCGAATTGGTGCGCGATGAAGCCCTGTTGTGCGGCGCAGGTGGCACAACGATGACCGTGGACTTTTCTCTCAAACCGGTGTTCGATTCCTGCGGCAATGTGGTATTGCTGATTGCCGAAGGCCGCGATATCAGCGATCGCAAAGCCCTGGAACGCGAATTGCTCTGGCGCGATGCTCTCTGGAATGCCTTTTTTAATGCTGTTCCCGCCGGATTGGCCATTCTAGACGAGGAACTGCGTTTTGTCAAGATTAACGAAACCCTCGCCCGGGTGAATCGCAAATCGCCCTCGGCGCATCTGGGCAAAACCCTCGCCGAAGTTCTGCCCGAATTCGCCCCGACCCTCCAACCCGTCTTCGAGCAAGTGCTGCATACCGGTGAGCCAATTTTGCATGTGGAAGACGCTTCGGAACATCCCGATCGCCCGGGGGAATTCGAGTATTGGTTGGCCTCTTATTTTCCCCTGGCCACCGTAGAGGGCCAAATGCGCGGCGTGGGGGTCGTCACCCTGGATATCAGCGATCGCAAGCAAGCGGAAGAAGCGCAGCGCCAATCTGAAGCCCGAGAACGACAAAAAGCACAAGCCCTGCAACACACCTTAAAGAAACTGCAAAAAACCCAATCACAACTGATTCAAAGCGAAAAAATGGCCAGTCTCGGTCAATTGGTGGCCGGCGTCGCCCATGAAATTAACAATCCGGTGAATTTTATCTACGGCAATATCGAGCCGCTCCATCAATATATCGAAGATTTGTTGGCGCTGATTCATCTGTATCAAGAGCATTATCCCGAACCGGTGGACGCCATTCAGTCGGAAATCGAAGCCATCGAACTCGATTTTCTGGAAGAAGACCTGCCGCAAATTCTGCGATCGATGCAAATGGGAGCCGATCGCATCCGCGAAATTGTCTTATCCCTGCGAACCTTTTCTCGTCTCGACGAATCCGACATGAAACCCCTCAATCTCCATGAGGGTATCGAAAGCACTTTGCTGATTTTAAACGGAAGGCTGAAAGCCAAAGGAAATAAACTCGGCATTCGCACGATTAAAGAATACGGTGAATTGCCCGAAGTAGAATGCAATGGCGGTCAAATCAATCAAGTGTTTATGAATATCATTACCAATGGGATTGATGCCTTAGAATCTGCTAGTAAAAATCCCGAATTCCTCAACTCCCAGCCAGACTCAGCGTCTTTTGTTCCGACTATCCGCATTCGCACGGCGATGAAAGGAAAGGGACATGTAGAAATCCGCATTTCTGATAACGGTCCGGGGATTCCCGCAGAATATCGCTCCCGCTTGTTTGACCCATTTTTTACCACCAAAGCGGTGGGAAAAGGCACCGGGTTGGGATTGGCAATTAGCTATCAAATTGTGGTGGACAAACATGGCGGGAGGTTGGATTATCAAAGTCAGCCCGGAAAAGGCACTGAATTTGCGATCGTGCTTCCCTTGCGTCAGAAACGCAAACGCAATGGAGAAACCTAAGCAAGGATCCAGAAAGGAGGGGTGACGGGAAAACATTTTATTTCACGTGAAACAAATAGAGGGGGGAAATTTATCGGATTTCTCGTCTACAATAGACCCACAGGACGATCGCTTTGGCTGTGTCGCAGATGCTTCGGGAATGCGTATGCGTATGCCCCCGGGCAGGAGTTGAGTCGCTCTGTCATTCCCCTCGTCCATCCAGTGGGAAAACCTCAAAAGTTAGAGCAGGAGGCAGTCTTGCACGACGAAAGCAGCTTTGTGGCAACTGTTCTCAACAGTGTCGGCACCTTAGTAGTGATGAGCGACCCAAAGGGTCGCATTCTCCATTGCAATCGCGCTTGCGAACGAGTCACGGGGGTTTCCGGCGCGGCGGTGAAAAATCGATATGTTTGGGAGGTGTTTTTGCCTCCGGAAGCGGCGCGCGAGTGGGGCAATTTTTCTCAACATCGTTATGAGAACGCTTGGATGGGTTCTGAGGATACCGAACCGATATGGATTTTTTGGAGTGTAGAACCGATAAACAATGACGAAGGGGTTTGTACCGGCGCGATCGCCACTGGCATTGAAATGGGCCAACTCAAACCAGCGCAACCAGACCGAACATCCGGCGAAACCTTGCGGGATGGGGCGATAAATGGCATTGATTCTGGCGGTAGGGCGATCGCGATGGTGGGCAATCGCGAGATTAGCGATCGCCAGCAGAGGCAAGCGGATCTGCAAACTCGGGAACGAGAACATCACCAGCTTATCGACACCCTGCCCTATGGAATTGAGGAAATCGACCTAGATGGTTATATTACGTTTAGCAATGCGGCACATCACCAGATTCTCGGTTATCTGCCGGGAGAATTAGTGGGCAAAGGCATTTGGGAAGTGGAATCCGAGCGCGATCGCCAACAGATGCAGGCATTCTTAACCGAATTAGCGACCCAACAGCCCCCGCCGACGCCCTATATCAGCAAAAATATTACCAAGCAAGGGAAAACTATCGACCTGCGGGTAGATTGGAATTACAAGCGCGATGCGGCAGGTAACGTGACCGGATTTGTGGCGGCGATCGCCGACATCAGCGATCGCCTGCAAGCCGAGGCAGCCCTGCGCGAAAGCGAAAACCAGTATCGCATGTTACTCGAACAAGCCGCCGATGGGATATTTATTGCCGACGAGGCCGGAAATTATATCGCGGTTAACTCAAAAGCCTGTCAGATGACCGGGTATGCGCGCCGCGAACTGTTGCAAATGAATATTGTCGATTTAATCTCCCCAGAGGAGAGCCGTTGGCTTCCTTGGTATATGCGGCAAGTGCGGGCTGGGCGCACGATCCGAGAAGAAGTCCGCCTGCGCCGTCGCGATGACACCTTCTTGCTCGTGGAACTGAGCGCCAAGAGTCTGCCCGATGGGCGAATTCAGGGGATTACCCGGGATATCACCGATCGCAAGCAAGCCGAGCGGGAATTGCAAGAATACCGCGAAACCCTGGAGCAGCGAGTGGCGCAGCGCACCGCAGAACTGGAGGAAACCAACGATCGCCTGCTGCAAGAAATTCGCGATCGCGCGCGAGTGCAAGCCGAATTGCAGCAAAGCCAACAGTATAACCGCCTGCTGTTTGAAGCCTCTCCCATCGGCTTAGTCTTGTATCGCCTAAATGGCACCCTGCTCGATGTCAATCCGGCGTTTGCCCGGATTCTCGGTCGCACGGTGGAAGAAACCCTGGAACTTACCTATTGGCAAATAACCCCATCCAGTTTCGCCGAATCCGAACGGCAACAGATCCAGCGCCTGCAAGAAACCGGCCATTCTACCGCTTACGAAAAACAATTCCGGCACAAAGACGGACATGGGATACAGGTGCGCTTGTCCGGCGTGCTGCTATCCCGGGACGGAGAGCCGCTGATATTATCTTGTGTAGAGGATATCACCGAGCGGCAGAAAGCACAAGCAGCCCTGCAGCGACAAGCACAAATTCTCGCACAAGTGCAAGATGCGGTGGTATCGGTCGATCGCCAAGGTCGGATAACGAGCTGGAACAAGGGAGCGCAGCGGCTATACGGCTATGAGGAATCCGAGGCGATCGGGCAGCCGGTTGCCCTGCTGGAGGCGGATTCGGAGGCAAAAAGCCAGCAAGCCCAGGCGATGACGGCATTGTTTGAAACCAGCAGTTGCGAACTGGAAGTGCAGCACGTTCGTCGCTCCGGAGAAATTTTTCACGCCCTGCTATCGTTATCCCTGTTGCGGGATGCGGCGGGAGAGGCGATCGGCAGCATCGGTATCGTCAAAGATATCAGCGATCGCAAGCGATCGCAAGCCGCCCTGCGCCAGAGCGAAGCCAAACATCGCGCCTTGCTCGATTTAATTCCCGATACCATCCTTCGCATGAATCGCGATGGCGTTTATCTGGAATTTCAGGGCAGCAAAAATTCCGATCTGCCCTTCGATCTGGAGTTCTTGCTGGGGAAAAACATCCGAGACATGTTCCCGCAACTGGCACCTGAAGTATTACACTATATAGAAATTGCCTTGTCTACCGGCAAGATGCAGGTGTTTGAATATCCCCTGGAAATCGCCGATGAAATCCGTTATTTCGAGTCGCGAATTTTGGTGAATGGGTCGGATGAGGTGATGGCGATCGTGCGAGACCTCACCGATCGCACGCGGGCGGAACAAGCCCTGCGCCAGCAAGAGCGTCAGTTGCGCGCTCTTGCCCGTCGCCAAACCCTACAGGGCGAACTCACAGAACAAATTCGCAATTCATTAGAACTCGATACCATTCTGGAAACCGCAGTGCAGCAAATTCGCAATTTATTGCAGATTAATGCCTGTTTGTTTGCCTGGTACCGCCCGGAAGGAATCGGCAAATCTACCCCAACCGCCTCACCCCTGAGTGCCGCGTCTTCCCCTTGTTGGCAAGTGGTGAAAGAAGCGATCGCCCCAAAAATTCCCAGCTTTTTGGGGTGCTATTCCCAGGAGGACCTCGGCGCAGCGGGCGATCGCCTGCTACAAATGGAGATAGTGCGGGTGGATGACGTGCTCGCTGCAGCAAATCCCGAGATGCGGCAATTTCAGCAAAAGTGGGGCATCCGGGCGATTGTTATCTTGCCCATTCAAACTCACGGCGGTAAGATAGGGGCGATCGTTGGCTTGCAGTTAGGAGAACAACCGCGCCCCTGGTTCGACAGCGAGGTACAACTGTTACAGGGAGTGGCGGGACAACTGGCGATCGCGATCGCCCAAGCCGAACTCTACTCCCAAAGTCAGCAAAGTGCGATTTTGGCGCGGGAAAAAGCCACCGCCTTGGAAACCGCCCTGGAAGAACTCAAACAAACCCAAGCCCAACTCATTCAAACCGAAAAAATGTCCAGCATCGGTCAACTGGTGGCCGGTGTCGCTCACGAAATCAACAATCCCACCAGCTTTATCTACGGCAATATAAACCCGGCCCGCGATTATATTAATGACTTGATTGGCATTCTCGAACTCTATCAGAAACATTACCCCAATCCAGTGACGGAAATCGAATCAGAAGCCGAAGAAATAGAGCTAGAGTTTCTCATGGAAGACTTGCCCAACCTGCTCGATTCTATCGAAATCGGAGCGAATCGTATCCGCGAAATTGTCTTGAGCTTGCGAAACTTCTCCCGTCACGATGAAGCGCAAATGAAATTAGTAGACATTCACACCGGGATTGACAGCACCTTGCGACTCTTGCAAAATCGCCTGAAAGAAAACGGCGGACGACCCGGAATTGCTATTGTGAAGTGCTACGGAGATTTGCCGGAAGTGGAATGCTATCCCGGTCAGGTCAATCAAGTATTTATGAATATTTTTAGCAACGCGATCGATGCGATTGAGGACTACAACAAAAACCGTTCCTTAGCAGAAATTAAAGCCGCTCCTTGTGCGATTACCATTACCACCGAATTGCGCGATCGCCCCGCCGAATCCGGCACCGATTCTTTGCCCTTCGCCGTTATCCGAATTGCCGATAACGGTCCGGGCATGACGGAAAGTGTCAAAAACCACTTGTTCGATCCGTTCTTTACCACCAAACCCATCGGCAAAGGAACCGGATTGGGATTGGCCATTTCTCATTCGATTATCCAAGAAAAGCATCACGGAAACTTACGCTGCGAAAGCCAACTCGGTCAAGGAACCGAATTTATCCTCGAAATTCCCCTGCGAAAAATCTAAGCGCGAGTCGTAGCGAGTCGTAGGGTGGGCAGTTGTCGTTTTAGGGTCTGTACTGCTCACCTAAAGTTACTACCCACCCTACAGTTAGAGTCGATCCGATAGACCCGTTTTTTAAACTTTTGTTAAGTTTCCGATTGTGGGCAGGTTTTAGGGCATCCTAAAATAGAAATCAAAACTCATGGCATATCTGGGGTGCTGAAACGCCACCCAATCGCGGGCAAATCGGGGGCATATTCCGCAAATTTTACCCTCACCCAGGGAAACCTCGAATTGCCGATAGATTTGTGGCGCTATGGCGATCGCCTGAAGCGCCCCATCACTTTCCCCATTAAAACACTACCCTTTTCTCGAAAACACCCATGAATAGTTTGTTTCCCGGCTACCAAATCGAATCCCGACTGCATGAAGGAGAAAAAACCGTGATTTATTGCGGCATTCAACAGCCGCAAAACACCCGGGTTGTGATTAAAACCCTACAAGCCGAATATCCCAGCCTCGAAGAAATTACCCGGTTAAGACATGAATACAAAATTTTGCGGGACTTACAAATCGAAGGAGTGGCCAAACCGATAGAGGCGATCGCCCACGGTCATAAACTTGCCTTAATTTTAGAATACTTTACCGGACAATCCTTGAAAGAATGGCTCGCCGACAACCCAGTAGACCTCCCGGAATTTTTCTCGATCGCCATTCAACTGGCGTCAATTTTAGCCAAACTCCATCAAAACCACGTCATTCATAAAGATATTAAACCCCAAAATATTCTCATCAATCCCACCACTTTACAAATTCGCCTGATTGACTTTAGTATTTCCTCCCGCTTATCCAGAGAAAATCCCACCCTCAGCAATCCGGAATTGCTCGAAGGCACCCTCGCCTATCTGTCCCCAGAGCAAACCGGCAGAATGAACCGCTGCATCGATTACCGCACCGATTTTTACTCCACCGGCATCACCTTTTATGAAATGTTGTGCGGGCAACTGCCGTTTTCCACCACCGACTTACTCGAATTAGTCCACCATCATATTGCCAAAAAACCCATTCCCCCGCACCAACTCAATCCCAAAATTCCCCCCGCCCTGTCCCAAATCGTGATGAAACTGCTAGCCAAAACCGCCGAAGAGCGCTATCAAAGTGCCCGGGGACTGCTAGCGGATTTAGAAACCTGCCGCGATCGCCTCGCCGACGCCACATTTCTCGAAAGTTTTATTCCCGGCACTCGCGATAACTCCGGGCAATTTCTCCTTCCTCAAAAACTCTACGGGCGCGAAACAGAAGTCGCCCAAATCCTGGATGCCTTCGCTCGCATCAGCGGCAAAAACTCCTCGGAAATTTCCGCTGAAGCCTCCCCCAATCGCAGCGAAATTATGCTGGTGAGCGGTTATTCCGGAATCGGGAAAACCAGCGTCATTAACGAAGTGCATAAACCCATTGTCGCCGCACGGGGATATTTTATTGCCGGAAAATTCGACCAATTTAAACGAAATATTCCCTATGCATCTTTAATTCAAGCTTTTGACTCGTTAATCGAGTATATTTTAACCGAAACAAGCTCGAAAATTGCCCGGTGGAAGGAGAAGATTTTAAACGCGATCGGCGAAAACGGGCAAGTCATCATCGATGTGATTCCCCAATTGGAACGGATTATCGGCACACAACCTTTAGTTCCCACTTTAGGACCGACGGAATCGCAAAATCGCTTTAACCGCGTTTTCCAGAATTTTATCCGCGTGTTTGCCCAGTCGGATCATCCCCTGGTGATTTTTCTCGATGATTTGCAATGGGCTGATTCTGCAACCCTGAAGTTACTCGAATTGCTGATGAGCGATCGCCACAGCCAATATTTGTTAATGATTGGCGCGTATCGCGATAACGAAGTCAGCCCCACTCATCCCACCATCCAAACCCTCGATCGCCTTCAAAAAAGTGGCGCAGTAATCAACAATATTGTCCTCCAACCCTTGGCGCGATCGGATATCGAGCAATTCCTCGCCGACACCCTCACGCAACCCTCAGAATTCCGCCAACCCGAGGATGTAGAATCCCAACCCATCCATCGACTTGCCGAACTGTTGTTTAACAAAACCGGCGGGAATCCCTTTTTCCTCACCCAGCTTTTGCAAACCTTATATGAAGAAAATCTCCTCCAGTTTAACTTTAATATCGGCACCTGGGAATGGGATATACAAGAAATTCAATCTCTGGGGATTACCGATTATAATGTAGTGGAACTGATTGCTAGAAACCTGCAAAAACTGCCCGCAGCCACGCAACAGATTCTCCAACTTGCCGCCTGCATTGGCAACCCGTTTAATTTAGACGTGTTAGCATTAGCAAAACGCTCCCTAGAACCCGATGCAGAAACTTCCGCCGGCGACACTGCGGTAGAGTTATGGGATGCACTGCAAGCCGGTTTAGTTTTGCCATTAAGCAACAACTACAAAATGCCGTTAGTGTGGGACGATGGAACTCGAGAGACAGAAGATGCGATCGCCTTAATTTCATCCTCCGCCCACCGAAAATCCGAGGAGACAATTTCTTATAAATTCCTCCACGATCGCGTGCAGCAGGCAGCATATTCTTTAATTCCCACAAACCAAAGAATTCAAACCCACTGCAAAATCGGCAAACTGCTGCTCGATTCCACCCCGGAGGAGCAACTCCCAGAGCGGATTTTCGATATAGTGAATCAGCTCGATATTGGAATTGAGGCGATAGATTCCCGGGAAGAAAAACACCGACTTGCCGAATTAAACTTAATGGCGGGGAAAAAAGCCAAAGCCGCCACCGCCTATGATTCGGCGGCAAACTATCTGAATATTGCCTTAGATTTATTGCCAGCAACAAGCTGGGAAACCGATTACGAACTCACCCGGGATATCTATACCGAAGCGGTAGAAGCGCAATACTTGAATACCGATTTTGACCGGGCGCAGCAGCTTGCCGAGGTGGTGTTGCAGCAGGGGAAAGACTTGCTGGAAAAGCTGAAAATTTACGAAACGCAAATCCAGTTTTATATCGCGCAAAACCAAATTAAATCCGCAATGGAAATCGGACTGCGAGTTTTGAAGCAGTTGGGGGTAGATTTACCCGAAAATCCGAGCAAATTGGATATTTTAGCCGCATTGGTTGCCACTAAATTAAACCGAGGACGAAAAGCGATCGCCGATTTCGAGGAATTGCCCCCGATGAACGATCCGTATAAAATCGCTGCCATGCGAATTTTAAGTGTCCTCCTCGTGCCGGCATTTCTCATCTGCCCTAATTTGTTTCCGATTGTCACCTTTAAAATGGTGAATTTGGCGATTAAATATGGAAACTCCGCCTTTGCTGCATATGGTTACGCCCTTTACGGATGGATTTTGTGCGGCGTGCTTTCCGATATAGAAGCCGGCTATCAATTCGGTCAATTGGCTTGTCAGCTAACCGAAAAATACGAAAACCGAGAACTGAACGTTAAAATTTATAGCGTGTTTAATGCGTTTATCCGTCCTTGGAAAGAGCCGATACAACACTCCCTACAGCCGTTTATTGAAGCGCTGAACCGCAGCCTGGAAACCGGGACGTTAGATTATACCGGGCATAGTGCCATCAATTACTGCAGCTACATGTTTTTGGCTGGGAAACATTTAGAAGAAGTCAGCCTGAAATGTCACGATTATCTCGCACTGCTGGAAAAAATACAGCAACAGAACGCTATAGAAATTGTGAAAATTATCGAGAACATTGCAGTGAAGTTGCAGCAGCGCGACTCGGTGGAGAAAAAGGGCATATGGGGGGACGAATCCCAAGAAGCCGCATTGTTCCAGGAATTGGAGAATACCCAGATGCTGCAAGCATTGTTTTATGGGTATTTAGGGGCGGAAATTTTTGCCTATTTATTTGCCGATGTCCCCGGGGCGATCGCCTATGGGAAACAAGCGGAAAACTATACCACAAGCATGCTGGGCGTGGTGTCGGTTGCGGTTCACAATTTTTATTATTCCCTGGCATTATTGGCGCGCTATCCGAAGGTGTCAAAGGGCGATCGCCGTCAAATTTTAAAGCAAGTCGCCCGCCAGCAAAAACAACTGAAACGCTGGGCAAAGCACGCCCCGGAAAACTATCAGCATAAATACCAGTTAGTGGAAGCCGAAAAAGCGCGGGTTTTAGGACAAGATGCCCGCGCGATCGCCCTTTACGATCGCGCCATCACTGGCGCAAAAGAGCAAGGCTATATCCCGGAAGCGGCGATCGCCAACGAACGATTTGCCGAGTTTCATTTTTCCCGCCAACAAGACAACCAAGCCCGATTTTATCTCACTGAAGCCTATTACGGTTACATTCGCTGGGGCGCTTCTGCCAAAGTCGCCGCGTTAGAATCAAAATATCCGCAAATCTTTTCGCAATTGCGATCGCAAACCTCCACCCGCACCCCCTCGTGCGATCGCACCGTGCATCTCACTCGCACCACCACCTCCACCGCCTCGGTTTCCGCCGTGATGGATCTCAGTGCGGCAATCTCCGCCTCCCAAGCGATTTCCTCAGAAATCGTCCTGGATCGATTGCTGTTGAAATTAATGCACATTCTCATGGAAAATGCAGGGGCAGACAAAGGATTTATCCTCCTCTCCAAATCCGGTCAATTAGTGATAGAAGCCGCCGGAGATATCGAAAGCCAGCAGTATCAACGCTTACCTTCTATTCCCGTGGAAACCTCTGCCGAATTGCCACAGGCGATCGTCAACTACATCGATCGCACCCGAGAAGCGATCGCGATCGACAATCCGCAACTGGACAACCGCTTTGCCCGCGACCCCTATATCGCCCAACATCAACCCCCCTCAGTTTTGGGATTGCCACTCATCCATCACGGCAAATTTATCGGCATTCTCTATTTAGAAAATCACCTCAGTCCCGGCGCATTTACTCGAGAACGATTGAACGTCTTAAATCTCTTAGCCGCTCAAGTGGCAATTTCGCTCGACAATGCCGCACTTTACCAAGAATTGCAGGGCTATTCTATCCAACTCGAGCGCAAAAATGCCGACTTGCGCGCATCCGAAGCGCGAGAGCGAGAAAAAGCCACCCAACTCGAAACCGCCTTGCGCGATTTGCAACAAACTCAAGCCCAATTAATCCAAACTGAAAAAATCTCCAGCTTGGGGCAATTAGTGGCCGGTGTTGCCCATGAAGTGAACAATCCCGTGGGATTTATCGCCGGTAATTTGACCATCGCTTCCGAGTCGGTCAGCGATTTAATCGATTTGCTCCATCTTTATCGCCATTACTTCCCCGAACCTCCCGCCAAAATTCAAGAGAAAATTGAGGAAATCGATTTAGACTTTTTGGTCGCCGATTTACCGCAAATGCTCTCCTCGATGACGATGGGAACCGATCGCATTCGCGAGATTATGCAGTCTTTACGCAATTTTTCCCGCGTGGATGCAGAAAAACCCAAACCCGCCAACCTTCACGCAGGACTCGACAGCACCTTGATGATTCTGTCCTCTCGCTTGAAAGCGAAAGGAACCAGAAAGGCAATTGTTACGGTTAAAGAATACGGAGAATTGCCGAAAGTCAGTTGTTTCCCGGGACAGCTCAATCAAGTGTTTATGAATCTGATTGCCAATGCGATCGATGCCTTGGAAGAACCGCGACAAATTCGCGAGAAAGAAATTCGGATTCGCACAGAAGTGATTGTCGATTCCTCTTCTTCCCTCCCTTACGCCCAGATTCGGATTAAAGACAATGGGCCGGGCATGTTCGAAACAGTGCGTCAGCAGTTGTTTGACCCCTTTTTTACCACGAAACCCGAAGGCAAAGGCACGGGGTTGGGTTTGTCTATCAGTTACCAAATTGTTGTGGAGAAACACCAGGGTATGTTAGAATGTATTTCTGCCCCCGGAGAAGGAGCGGAATTTATCATTTCCCTACCGATTAAACCCCATTAAACTGTTTCCACTCGTTCCCAGGTGGAACCTCCACTCGTTCCCAGGTGGAACCTGGGAACGAGTTTAACGAGTTTATGCAGGGGAGAAATGCAGGGATTACTCGCTGCTTTCTGCATCTTGGGCTTTTACGGTTTCTTTCACCTGGTTTAAATCGATATCGAAGTGATTCGCGATCGCCTCCATTACTTGTTGTTCTTCTTCCGTAGTCACGCAATCGATTTGAGAGATGCGATAGCATTGCGCCAACAACGGAAAGGCAAAATCGCGATCGAGAGACTGGATTAACTCTTCTAAAGGCAGGGGACTTTCCAGTTCGGACTCCATCAATTTTAGCGCATCTGCCGTGAAATTCATCTGTTTTAACTCCGGTAAAATCTCCTTCCAAGAGGTATCCGGACGAGAGGCTAAAATCATCTGCACCAAAATGCGATCCATGATTTCTTTTTGCGCGATCGCTTTTTCCAAGTATTTTTCGCTTTCCAGCTTCAGCTCATCCGGCGTTATCTCGGCTATTTCCGGACTGCTTTTCGCCTCATAAAAGCGCGATGCTGCATATCCGAGAGTGTACAGCATTACCGCATTCGTACTCGCACCGATCGCCATGCCCGCCATTGGCAGATTTCGCAGTATCCCCAACCCGGTTTTTAGCGCCGTCGAACCGCCAAGGGATAGCCCAAAAATCATCACCACTTCCCCCTTGCGCGCCGGATCTTCTAAATCCATGTTATACGCCGCCGCAATCTGATAAATCATCTCTCCCTGCAACACCGTTGTTGCGGCTAAATCCACTCCCAGCAGCGCCAAAGCTACCCCCGGCACCATGCTACTGACCAATCCAATTCCGCCAGCATACAATGACTTTTCTATCATAATCCGATGGGAAACTTCATCGGCAGATTCTTGGGGATATTTCTGCTTTAATTTCTCCACCGCTAACTGCGCTTTCGATACATCCACCTGCCCGGTAAGTTGCAGCAACCATTGAGCTTTAAAGGTTTTCGCAATTTGTTGTAGTACCGGGTTATCGCCGACAAAAGACAGGGTTTTTCCCACTTCTGTGGTGGCGCGTTCTAACCACTCTTCCGATTCATGGGCGATTCCCGCTGCTGCTTCACTGGCAGTTTGTGCCGCTCCTTCACCGATTTTAGACCCCACTTTGCCCAGCTCTTCTGCTGCTTGTGCCGCGCGATCGAATGCCTCTTGACCCTGGCGGGTTGCCTCAGCTACACCTTCTAGCGCGCCGGCAACTATATCTATCGCCACTTTATTCGCTTCTAACGCGGCTTTATTCACCGTTTCTGTCACTCCTTCGCAAGCCGTTTCTGTGGTCTCTGAAACCTGTGGCGAGGCAGGTATCGCGGCATTTCCGGCTGGCATGGGTTCTAGGGGTTGATTCTTTTCTGAGTTCATTTTTGCTCTCCTCTCGGCGTGCAATATTTAGGATTAGAATAGCGCTTTTTTTACCTTAACCCGAGGTGGTAGGTTGGGCAAAATAAAGGGAAAAATGAATTATCCAACCGCCACACCCGTACTCGGTGCTGCAGGTTGCGGTTCTCCCATGCCCAAAGAGGCTTGATACAAACTGGCAAGACGCTGTTCGGACTCGGCGAGATCCTGTTCGAGGGTGGTAAAAATCATGGTGGAGACCGGATCGGTGTATTTTGTCCGCAAATTATAACAATCCACCATACCGGTTTGAATATCGCCGAGAGCGCGACGCAAAATTTCTATATCTTCGCTCGACTGCAGCCAGCTCATCGCGTTTGCCAATGCACCCGCCGCTACTGAGGGGAAAAACAATTGTTCCCCGATCGCCTGAAGTCTGCCTTCGAGTAACTCGATGTGACTTGCTTTTTTCTCCACAATTTCCAGCAGCAGCAATCGCAGGGCGGTATCGCTAGTGCGCTCGGCGTAATGTTGGAATGCTTCGTGGGTATAGCGTTCCCCAGCCAGTGCGGTATTCAGACCTTCGACGATTTCGCTGCGGCTGGAACCACCCCAGGAGGCGGCTAGTTCCCACCATTCTACCTGGGTATCGCTTTCTTCCGGTAGGGTGCGATCGGGAATTTGGAGCATCAGGCGCGACAGAATAGCGGTGGTGAAAATGGCCAGATCCCCTGGTTGTCGCGAGGTAATCAAAGTGCCATCGATCGCCAGGGGTTCGTCGATATAGGTCGCACCTGCATTTTCCATGTCTTTGCGGATGGAGGTAAAACCCGTAACCCGGCGATCGCGCAGCAAGTCGGCTTCGATTAAAACCTGCGGCCCGTGACAAACGGCGGCTACAATTTTATCCTCGGCGATCGCTTCTTTGACAAAATTCACCGTATTCGGGTTATTTCGCATCGTATCCGGTGCCAAACCCCCCGGAATAATTACCGCATCGAAATCTTGCACCCGCGCTTCTGTGGTGGTTCCATCCGGTTTAATCGAAACTTTCCCCTGTTTTCCCCTATACTCCTGATTCATCCGCGACCCGAGAACCCACACTTTTGCTCCCGCTTGTCGCAGTGCGGTATAAGGAACCTTAAACTCGGAATCCTCAAACCCATCTTCGATTAAAATGGCTACTTTCTTCCTGGCATTTTGGCTGGCTTCAACCATAATAAAT
The DNA here is from genome assembly GCF_035615515.1 of Phormidium sp. CCY1219. Lineage (GTDB taxonomy): Bacteria > Cyanobacteriota > Cyanobacteriia > Cyanobacteriales > Laspinemataceae > CCY1219. The sequence goes on along the minus strand of NZ_JAJENT010000761.1, from coordinate 9,829 downwards.
TTCCTCAATTTTTACTTTAGGACTGACGCAAATCGGATCGGGAAGCACGACAATAACGGGTGGGCAGTGCCCCCCTACCCGTGAGCGTAGCCCTGCGTAGGATGGGCACTGCCCACCTACCGAGCTGTGCTCATAAAATCGTTTTTTGCCTACCCCATTGCAATGATTGGGTAGCAATTATTTCTCAGTCTAAATTTATGCGGGCAATATTTAGTCTTACCTGGGTAAAGAAGAAAGGGGAAAATATATTTCCCCTTCGCTCGTCCTATGTTTAGTACAAGTAAACCTCACCCGTTTCATCAATTCTCATTGCCGTAACGTCTCGATCTAACCTGCTCGTTTCATCCAAGTTCAACCGGATTTCACCCGGACCGATAACTTCGGGTTCGACCTGTAACAATGCGGCACTCGACGAGCGGACAAAGGTGACTGTGACGGGAATATCGATCCGGCGAACCGTGGCTGTACCGCCCTCAGAAATTAAGCGTTCGTCCGTATCGCCAATTACTTGATAAGTGATGCGATCGTTGGTATTATTAACCAGAGTGATTTCCACTGGCATGTTTTGCGATCGCAGCAGCGCCACAGGTCGATCGAGATTGTCTCGCGGTCCGGTTCTAAACTGCGCGATCGTAGATTCGCGATCGCCTCGGTTGCTCTCTAGGTTAGGATTGGGTTTGCTCTCGGCAATTCCAGCCATTGGCAATAGAGTCATCGAGAAAAGGGTACTCCCTAAAATGGCTCCCAATATTCCCATGTTTTTTTGGTTCAAAAGTTGCTTGAATTTCATACTGTTTTCTCCTTGCTATTGCGTTTTAAATTATTCAGTTTAGAAAGGCAATGCCTCTATAGGCTGGTAATTTGCCTATTATAAAAATCAATTTTTTTGAAAAATTGAAGATTTAATCAGTGCCGTTTCTCTATTTTCAAAAATCCAGTCATTTGGATTTCGGTAGAGTTGAAATTTGCCCGATAATCCTCTGGGAGAGTTTAGATTTCAGAATGAGAATTAAAGCCGCTTGACTAGAATTGCCCACTCTAAAACCTAAACTCGAAGATTGCGAGCCAAGAATTAGCTGGCTAACATGCTGCGGAGCATCCAAGCAGTTTTCTCGTGGACTTGCATCCGTTGCGTCAGCAGATCTAACGTGGGTTGATCGTTGGCGCTTTCTGCAATTGGCAGCACTTCGCGAGCGGTGCGAACCACCGTTTCTTGACCTTCAATCAGAAACCGAATCATATCTTCGGCGGCGGGAATGCCTTCGGTTTCCGTGAGGGAAGTCAAGCGAGAGAACTCACCATAAGTCCCGGGAGCGGGAAAACCCAAGGTGCGGATTCGTTCTGCAATATCATCCACGGCGATCGCCAGTTCTTGGTATTGCTCCTCAAACATCAGGTGCAGCGTATTAAACAACGGCCCCGTGACGTTCCAGTGGAAATTATGCGTCCTCAAATACAGAGTATAGGTATCGGCTAATACCCGAGACAGCCCATCGGCAATCTCTTTGCGCGTGTTTTCCTCAATACCGATATTCACGGGCATTTGCTTTTGAGCAGAAGTATCGATAGTCGTAGTCATAAATTTTTTCCTCCAATGTTCGACTAAATTCGGGTAAAAAGTTCCCGAAAAGATTAATCCCTTTTAACTTAGGAAACGCCAGCAGGAATGGGAGCTTTTGACCACACTCCATTTTCGTCTTTTTCGTAGTTCTCTTCCACAGAGCGCCACGCAATTAAGGACGCTTGATTGGCATCCTCTTTTTGGGTCAATGCTTCGTTATAAGCTTTGCGAAATGTTTCCTGAGCCTCGGGAGACAGATGGCTGCGAAGTTCCGGAGACAACTCTTCTGTACTGTCTAAAGGGTGTTCCGGTTGACGGGGAATCTTCATATCGCAACTGAGGATTTCGTCACCGCCGATGCGTTCGAGTAGCAATTGAATTTCACCAATTTTTTCGGCAGGAACTTCTACCACCAAAAGCGTTTCTCCGGCTTGCAGGCGGGTTTGATAAATGGCAGCTTTGTCTTCGGGCATTCCTAATGCGACTAATGCGGAAACTAAACCCGCACCCGCCGAACCGGCGATCGCACCAGTAGTCGCTCCTAACAAAGCGGCTCCTAATGGTCCTGCAGCCACAACGGAACCGATAAAGGGAATGAATAACACCCCCACTCCTGTTAGCAGGCTCAATACCGAACCAAACAACGAACCAAAAATTGCCCCGGATTTTAAGCCATCTAAGATGACATCTTTCTTCGTCACAAATCCCGAAATTTTGGTTTCGCTGTGAAAGTTCCGACCCACAATCGAAATGTTTTCGCGATCGACACCGCGTTCGAGCAGGCGGTTAACTGCATCGTTCACTTGCTCTTGGGTTTCAAACACAGCCGAAACACAACGATTTGTTTTTTGTTGCGCGTCTTGAGCTTCGGTTGTATTAGAAGCGGTTGTCATTCGTATCCTCCTGATTTCTTCTTCTGCGGTTGCATCGGCGAATCATCTTCCCTCGGCTTCGCCCTGTTGTATTGTTATACCCCACGGGAGTCCCCCCCCACAGCAACTTGGGGAAGGGAGGGGAGAGAATTGATGCAACCTTGGGAGCCGCGATCCCGTCACTGACCCCCTGCGCCCAAAATTTGGACGCAAAGCGGGCAGGTTGCTGTGCCACGTTTAGATAACGCCAGGACCTTTTGTGCGATTATCTTTGTCCATCGTCAATCGTCCTTGCTCGTCGTTCTCATGCGCCTCTACATATTCGTCAGCGCGTTCTTTTTTCAGTTGTTGTTCTTTTTCGCGCAAGTCGCCGGGTTCGTTGACGTACATTTCCGGTTCGATCGCGAAATTATTCACCAACCCTTCGTTATCTACGGTGAAACCGCGCCGAGTCGCATCGGTATCCACTTGCGCTTCATCTTCGTTTTTCGGCGCTTCCATGAATTTATCGCCTTCTCGCTCTTGGCGCGCCGCCACTTCTGCGGGTACGATTTCGCGATCGTAATGCGGTGCGCTATTGCTGTCAACGACTTCTTTTTGAGTATTGTTAACGTTGTTTTCTTTATTTTGCGTTTGCTTATTCATGCAAATTGCTCCTGAATGCAATCGTTGTGTTCACTATAGCCGGATCGACCTACGAAATAAAACTATCTATAGTAGTAGATTTTCGCTTACGACTATCGAGAGAGTACGATCGCTCCTCGTCCAATCCCGCCACCTTCCCCGAGTCCACCCTACAAGCGCTAGCGGGACTTCAGCATCCGCTATCCATATAGAATGGGTAATGCCTACCCTCCAGACGAACCGAGGCGCGATCGCCCATTATTTAGCGATCGCTGCCATTACCGCGACTCCCCACGCCCTCGGAAACGCGATCGCCCCTAGCACCCTCGTCAAACATGGCATGGCTAGTCGGGACAATGCGCGAACCATATCGGTTTGCATAAACCTGAGTAAACTCCGCACCAAAAAACAAGATTTGCGCCGAATAATTAATCCACAGCAGCAGCACCACAAAAGATCCCGCCGCACCGTAAGTCGATCCCACACTACTATTGCCGAGATAAAGACCAATTAAATATTTTCCGAGCGCAAACAGTACCGAAGTAATTGCCCCACCAATCCAAACATCGCTCCAGGCAATTTTTACATCCGGCAGCACTTTATAAATCATCGCAAACAGCAGGGTAATCACCCCCAACGAGATGACAAAATTCAACGTTTGCCACAAGAACATTAACTCCGGTACCAGATTGTCAAAATACTTTCCGATCGCTGCCAATGCCGCGCTCACTACCAGGGATGCTAGCAGCAAAAAACCGATCGCCACCACCATCGCAAAGGATAAAACCCGGGTTTTCAGCAGTTTTTTTACCCCCTCATCCGGTTTTGGCTTCACATCCCAAATCGTATTTAAAGCGTCTTGCAACTGAGTAAACAACCCCGTTGCCCCAAACAGCAACAAGGCAATACTGATAATTGTCGCCCAAATTCCCGACCTCGGCTGGCGCGCATTTTCGATCGCCGTTTCGATGACTTGTGCCCCTTCTCTCCCTACTAAATCTTGCAATTGCGCCACAATTTCTCCTTGCGCCGCTTCTTGACCGAAAACCAAACCCGCCACGGCGATCGCGATAATTAACATCGGCGCTAGGGAAAACGCCGTGTAGTACGCTAAAGCCGCCGCCAGTCGCGATGCTTTATCTTTTTGCCATTCCGCAAAGGTTCGCTTGAGCAACCTCCAAATTACTTTTAATCTCACGATTTAATACTCCTTTTCCAACATTATTCCGGCAATTGAAGCCTATCATAAAAGCTTCATCAAACTGTCACTATACCCCAGCAACTGGTGATTCGCTTTAGTTCAAACGCTAGCACCCCGGGGGGTTGACCGGAATAATTATTAATGTTGCGAGCCTAGATATCGTCTTTTATCTGGACTCTATTTAACTTTTTTCGATTTTTTTGTAAAGTTACGAATTGCCCATTATTTCGGCATTTCACATTCTGATGTTATTTCAGGGAAAAATTTTTATTCTACCTTGCCCACTTCCCTTTGTCAGTTGCCGCTCGAAAACCAGCCGATCGCCTTTTATCCCGATAGAAAAGTGACCTCGGCGATCGGCTAAAGAATGGAACGGGTCAGAATGGTTGCCTGTCCAAAATAGTAGCCAACATCAGACCTTCGTTCTCGCCCCACCCGTTAAAATGGACTTGGATTTTTAGGAACGAGTTTAACCGCTTGTGTGTTTATTTAAAATTTATCTTTAGCTTCGCCTTCCGTATCAGAATAAGCGAACCGCCTACAGTTTGTCTTCTATCTCGGGATATATTGACAGAATCGGGGTTTTCGGCGTCATCCCCTTCCCTTGAACCAAAAGAGGGGCATGGCACCGCCAAAGCCCCTACAGTACAAGCCGGATAAATTGGAGCGTCGATGGTCTGTCATTTCCGCCCCCCGGTTTGGCTATCCAAGCGATGAAGACGCACCCTAGTAGAAATCCAGGGCGTCGCCTCGATCCGCTCCTGCTGGAAGAATTTTCCCGTCCCTCCCCACACCCCAGAACCGCAAATTTATCCCACTAACCCCGAACGCAGGGCTAAAACAGCAGCTTGGGTGCGATCGTTGGCACACAGCTTATTTAAGATATTGCGGACGTGGGTTTTCACCGTGCCCACCGTAATGTACAGCTTTTCGGAAATTTCCGCATTATTGTACCCTTGCACGATCAGTTCAAGCACTTCTAACTCCCGTTCCGTTAGAGGATAGGCTTCAATAATTTGGCTGAATTCCGGTTCCGGAGCCTTGATCGACACCGTTTCCTTCTTAGAGCTGCTGGGGGTGGCTTCGCTAGGAGTCGTGCGTGCCTGTCTGAGTACGATCCCCGCGATCGCCGGATCGATCCACGAGTTTCCCTCATAGGTCAAGCGCACCACCCCGAGCAATTCCTCAAAACTGATATCTTTCATACAGTAAGAGTCCGCACCCGCCGCAAACGCCGCCAACACTGCATCTTCGTTATCTTGGAACGTCAAAATCAAGACCTTGGTTTTCGGTTCAAGTTTTTCCGCTTCTTGCACCTGGCGCAGTCGCTGCGTCACCTCAATGCCATCCATATCTGGCAAACCAATATCCACGATCGCGATATCCGGATGCGACTCGGAAAGCAACTTTAACCCTGAATTGCCATTCGCCGCATCTCCGACGACCACAATTCCATCCGACTGTTGTAACGCCGTCCGAATCCCGATGCGAGTCAGGTCATGGTCTTCAACTAAAGCAACACGAATTTCACTCATTTTTGATATGACTTCAAAGAACTATCAAGGGAATTTCACCAAACTACACCTATGGGTAGATGTCGTCGATTGCCTTTCCCGATACACTTAGATTATCCAAAATTTTGACTTTTTTGTGGTTAATTAACCTACATTGACACTTCTAACCTAGCTTACCAGTAAATCTTAAAACCTAGCCAGTGAATCCTCAATTTTTCTGCCGCTCCGGTTTGGCAACCAGCCAGCCACGATGGAATTGCCCGATAGAAGGATGAGTCCGTTCTATCCCGCCTTCAGGCTTTGATTTCTGTTTAAATAACACCACTGCCTTCCTCTCCTTCTCCCATCCCCCTCATCCTCTGTGTGGAGACAACATCCCCCAGGGGTTTTTATGGCGGAGGATTTTATCTGTGTTTCTCTAGGGGCGATCGCACCCCCTCCCTCAGACAAACCACAAACCACCCCTCTACCTCCTTGTCGCGTACCCAACACAAGTCGCCTCCCCGCTTTCAGGAAAAAAATCATCCGGATCCAGGGATTGACGCTCGAATCTAACCGCGTCGCAAAAATTCCTTGCCTTACGGCGAGATTGAGCCTGCAATTGCAGGCTTTTCCCCCACTGCGGAATTGTCGGCGAGGCGCGAATAACATCTATTTTAACGCAGCACAATATAGCCGAGCGACCCTGGGTTGCGAGTTGCACTAACGCAAGGTTCGATTCCCGCGCTTTTCCCCTCATCGATTATTGCCATCAACAGCGCCGCAAATCACCCGAAAACCCGACTCAATTTTTCCGCCTGACTCTCCCCAGCTTGAAGCGATCGGGTAAAATAATCAGAGAATCCGACAAGTAAAAATGTTGTCATCATTGAATCCTCAAATCCTCTGCCCTTGAACGGACCAGTTTGGATACGAAGAGATTTACCATTCGAGAATCCACCACCAGAATTGGCGATTGAAAGCCATCTTGTATTAGTAATTATTAGGAAACATCTATGACGGCTCCCATTCTTGCTTTTTTTAATATAAAAAAGGCGGTCTAGGGAAAACTTCTCTCGTCTATACATCTAGCCTGGATGTATTGCAATTTAGACTGGCGCGTTGTCCCAGCCGATTTAGACCCCTAAGCTATCGGGTAACGCTTAAACCCTTTTATCGTTATAAATAATGGCAACTTTTACCCAACATTGATTACGTTTATCTGGCGACACAAGCAGGCTAGGGTTTTAGTTTAACCCTAGCCTTTTACTCGTACATTCCGGATTTTGTGTTTAGCCGCTTGGGATTACAAGCTCGGCGTTTTCCCAGTTTCACTTTGACTGGGAACTTCTCCAACTTCGCTGTAGCCCATATTCATTGCAGCTTCGCGCAAAATGGAAATTTGCTCTTCAAATTCTGCATTTTCGATTTGCGAGAGGAAATTTTTAGCTCCTTCGGTCGCTTCGTAATCGTTGGGCATATCCACCACGCGATCGCCCATCGCTACTGCCCACGCATACCACACGAGTAACTGATTGTTGGCGCTTAAGGCCCCGTAGTCGCGAGAATATTCCGTGTCTTTTCGGTTGACGATATCTCGCATAACATTGAGCTGCTCGTCTTTGGATAAGTTATAAAAGTTATCGAGCAGGATGGGCGCAACTTGAGGATTGGCTGCTGTGGGTGCTGCTGGAGTAATCGAGTCTCCCATTTTTTCATAGACCCAATAGAGTACCGCCAGTTTATCATCGGTACCTAAGCCTTCAAATGCTTGAACGATTTTTTGAGTGTTTTCCGAACGAATTTGGGTTTTTCCGCTTGTGTTTATCGAAGACATAAATTAGGTTCTTGGTTAACTTTAAATTGCTTTCACTTTATAATACTTAACAAACTTTACCGATTGCTGTCAAGCCGCTCTCGGGAACGAGATTGGAAAGAAGGATGCAGAAATCTGTCTCGAGATAGATGTATGAGCAACAAAAATTGTAAATTTACCTCAAACTCATTATTCAATTAATTCTTTTTTGTCTTCTAGCTAAAGATAGATATTTCAATCGGGCTAACCTAAAAAAAATACCTCTAAAGATAGTGATGTGGGGGAGATGGAGGCACCTGAAACTACCACGACTCCGTAAAAGAGGTGCAGAAGCACGCGAAGTGGCGATCGCGCGTGGGGGCGGGTGGAGAAATTACCTGCATTCCCAAAAAAAAGACGAGCGGTCTGTTTAGGCTTTTGTGTGGAGGCGACCCCACTTTAGATGCCAACCCTATCCTGAGTTGGTGGAAAAATCCATTGCAAGAGCGATGGGGGGGATAAAGATGATAAAATCTAAAGAGCAATTCCCAACTTCCGGGTTAATGCTATCGGCGTGACGATTGGCGATCGCTATTTTGCGAGCCACCAATTGCCACCCCCCGAAATGCCCGAACCACGCGAGCCTCGTTCCTCGCCAACTTCCTGCACCGCTCGAACGTGAAGCGCGATCGCACCTGTAACTCAATGCAGAAGCGGAAACACCAAACCTCTAGCTGTGCAGATGGGGCGAGTCCCTCCAGAGTCTAAGCAAGACAAGGCGATCGACACTGTAGCCCCTGTAACTGGAACCATCGCTCTCCCACAAACTGAGAGTGCTAGGGACAGAGAAATTCAAAACGTGGTTCTCCCCAATTCGGAAATAAAATCTTTCTCCAGACTGAGCCAAATTACGCGATCGAGTGAGAGAATTTGGCTTAGAGTCGAAATCTGTTGCTTGCAGCCCATCCCTGTACTTAGATGATTGATCCCTCCCGTTCTCAAAACCATCCAGCAAACCGCATCCTCGTGGTAGATGATTCTCCAGATAACGTATTGTTAGTCAAGACAATTCTGGAAGAAGAGGGATATGACATCGCTCAGGCAGACAGTGGATATGCTGCCTTAGCTCAGATTGAAGAGTTACCACCGGATCTGGTGCTGCTCGACATTATGATGCCCGGGATGGACGGTTACGAAGTCACCCGACGGATCCGCAACAACGATCGGTTGCCATTTATCCCCATTTTGCTGATTACCGCCCACGATCAACCCAGTGTGGTGGAAGGATTAGATCTCGGCGCGGATGATTTTATCCGCAAACCCGTAGAACTCGACGAACTTCTCGCAAGAGTCCGCAGTCTCCTGCGGCTCAAACATAGCGTAGACGAACGGGATGAAATCGCCCGTCAGCGGGAAGATTTTGTCTCGCGGCTGACCCACGACTTGCGAACCCCCTTGGTTGCTGCCGATCGCATGTTAACTTTACTCCAGCAAGGAGCCTTGGGAGAAATTACCCCAGAAATGGACGAAGCCTTCGCCACGATGGTTCGCAGCAATCAAAACTTGCTGAGCATGGTCAATACCTTGCTTGAAGTTTACCGCTACGAAGCCGATCGCAAAAACTTAAATTTCTCCGAAGTAGACCTGCGTCAGCTCATCCAAGAATTAATCGAAGAACTCGCCCCAATGGCGGAAGAAAAAGATTGTCAGCTCAAAGTCTCCTATGGAGATGCCCCCGACGGGAAGCGAAAAACCTCCGGGCTAGTATATGGCGATCGCCTCGAACTACGTCGTCTGCTGACCAACTTAGTCGGTAACTCGATTAAATTTACCGATCGCGGTTCCGTCGAGATCCGCCTGAGTCAAGAACCACCCCCCGCCGACGTTGCAGATCCCGCCGATCCAGGCACGGTCAAAATTGAAGTCGAAGATACCGGCACCGGCATCAGCGAAGAAGAACAAGCCTTATTATTTGAAAGATTCCGCCCGGGAAAACACAAACGATCCGGGAGTGGTCTCGGGTTGCACCTGTGTAAGCGCATCGCACAAGCTCATCAAGGCACCATTAGCGTCAACTCGGAGTTAGGCAAAGGCAGCTTATTCACCCTACGCTTGAATGCGTGGCGCGATTAAAACATCTCTCGCCTCTGTGGCGGCGACACGAAAAAAACTCGGGAGCTTGGTAGCCCCGTCTCTTTAGAGCGGCGCTACCAAGCGACGGGCGCGGCTTTAGCCGCAATGATATGATAGACTCCTATCACCAACTCTTTGACCCAAATGAAA
>NZ_JAJENT010000760.1:0-515 GCF_035615515.1 Phormidium sp. CCY1219 | reverse complement strand
AAAGAGCACTACAAGGCAATTAAGGCGGTAATCAAGGCTCACAAAACAGCCCCACAAGCCGCATTAATCAAACACCTTGGTGCGGTAAAGAATTTCTCACCGATTCGGTGCATTGGCGGTTGGGACAGATGAGAGTTGCCTACCACATTAATTTGAAATCCGCTATAGTTGTAGATATAGATTCGCTCGTTAAATTTGGTTTGATACTGACTTTGGACTTCCACGTGGATGATGACCCACCAGGGTTCTCCGTCTAGAAGCTTCACCTGGAATAGGCGATCGGACAGGGTGTCGCCGCTGGCGGATTCTCCCACAATCTCGGGCAATTCCTGACTGAGCGACATATAGGGTTCTTCCCAGTCGATTTCCCGGTAAATCTCCGGAAAAAAGAAGTTCATAAATGAGGGAAAATAGGTTTCGATCGCCTCTTTCCAGGGTTCATCATCAGAAATTAGGGTTGGTAAGGGGGAGAACGGAAACCCTCGTCATTTATGCGTAGGGAGGAGTTCTCCCCC
>NZ_JAJENT010000759.1:0-30608 GCF_035615515.1 Phormidium sp. CCY1219 | reverse complement strand
GAAATGCTTCTGTGATAACGTTTTCAGCCGGTTTCTAACCGGGTTTAGCTATGAGGCGTGGGTTTTGAACCCACGCCTGCTTGACTTACGGCCCTCTCCGTTTCCATTCAACTAATTTCCCCAGCGAGTGGGGAGCAGAAAAAGTATTTCTAGCGCCTTCTCAAATCAAGAAAGGTTTCCATTCAACTAATTTCCCCAGCGAGTGGGGAGCTCATAATGACTACGGGGTATATGCGTACTTATTCTAGTTTCCATTCAACTAATTTCCCCAGCGAGTGGGGAGTGAGGAATAGTAATTATGAACTTCAACAAAGTTATCGGTTTCCATTCAACTAATTTCCCCAGCGAGTGGGGAGTCGAAATCGGTGAAGGCACCCCAGCTAGCTTCAACGGCCGTTTCCATTCAACTAATTTCCCCAGCGAGTGGGGAGCGCAACCATGGAACAGCAGCGTACTGGCATCGACTTGTTTCCATTCAACTAATTTCCCCAGCGAGTGGGGAGTGCTCCTAAAGAGTGGCAATAACACTGTAGAAGCGCTCCAGTTTCCATTCAACTAATTTCCCCAGCGAGTGGGGAGCAGCGACATTAAAGTCGATGTCGAAGCTGCTGGGGCGGCTGAGTTTCCATTCAACTAATTTCCCCAGCGAGTGGGGAGTGCCCCGATTATAACACTGATGTAGCAAGGATTCCAGCGAGGGTTTGCGAGGCTGGAGAAAAATGTTGCTACACTTGCCGCTAGCCGCCGGGAGGTTGGAGGCGCAAACCCTTACCCAGAGAGGGTGCGAGCCTCCCGACGCATTTAGGAGATTGGATGGGGTTTGACGGGAGCTTCGCAAAACCCAACCTGGGATGGAGCCACCCCGCGTCTGTTGGGACGCGAGGGGGACTCCAGGTTCTAGACAATAATCGAACGCCGATTCTCGGTAATTGCAGGGCCAATGCCCCAGACTTCCACCTGTGCCAGGGTATGCCGGGAGAGGGGGTAGAAGCGGATGCTATCTTCCTCCAAGTGAATGCGGTATCGAAGCCGGTCTTTCAGTTCCTCGAACTTAGAGTGGCTCAGGAGGCATTCAAAGGTAGAATACTGCACCCATTGTCCATACCCCTCCAGCAAGTCGTGGACTTTTTGACGGCGTTTGTTGTCGGGAATGTCATAAACCACTACATACAGAAGCATCAGCGGATTTGGTAAGGGGAATAACCCAGAGTTGGGTCATAAACAAACTGCTTGAAAGCTTTAACTTGTTGATTGAGCAAATCCCATTTAGGTTGGGTTTCCCCGAAATCATTGGTAATCGTTTCCTCCATGCGCTGAACGAAATGGTTAAGGAATTTTACCCGACCAGATTCATTGAGATAACAGCCGCCATCGCGATAAACAAAATCATCGGTAGCCCGCATGAGATGGCGATTCACCAGATACAAAACCAGAGAATCCACCAAAGGCGCGCGAAACTCCTCGATTAAATCCGATGCTAATGCGGCATGGCGAGAGTTGCCTTCATGCAGGCAAGCGGAGTAGGGGTCGAGTCCTTGCAGTTCAATCAAACTGAGCAGGTGATTCCACAACACTTGATAGCCAAAAGACAGCATAGAATTCACCGGGTTGCCGGGAGGCCGGCGAGAACGACCGACAAATAGAAAATCCGAATCATCCAAACATTCTCCGAAGGCGGAGAAATACTGTGCTGCACCGGCCCCTTCATAGCCCATCAATTGCTCGATGCGTTCGGCTTTTCCTGCTTGCTGAATCAGGTATTGCAGGCTATCGATCGCCAAAGCAAGGGTAGAGGAGGCACGACGACGCTGCTGCCGCATCAAAATCACGCGAGAGTTTTTCAGCTTCGCCTGGACGATGCATCGCGCTACCACCAACCGATTCACGAAAGAGAGTTGTTGCTGATAGCGTGCCAGTTGCCGATAGCCGCGCGCGATGGGGATAATCCGGCCATAACAATAGCCCATTCGCGATAGATATACGATCGGGATATTGCGCCACAGGCAGCTACGAATCGCCTGAGTGGTGACTTGGGATTTGCCGAAAATCAGCATCATTTCCAGCAGCGGCAACTGCACCTCGCACAACAGGGCATCGCGCTGTTTAACCACCAATAACTCCCCATCGAGAGCCACATAACAGCCTTGTTGAGAAATGTAAAGCGTCTGCATTAGCGGCGGTCGATATCGTCGAGATTGCGAGTATCCAGGGGAGATTCCACAGAGGCATTCATGCCCTGCACCCGACTCGGTTGCAGGTAGCGCACCACGGAATCGGCAAAGGTGGCGGTAAAAAAGCTAGCTGCCGTCACCAAGAAGGTGTTGGCAATCACCGACGCCAACCCCAACGGTGCAATTAACAAAATCACCAAGGTCACGGAACCATTGACCAATGCCACGGAAAAATTGCGGACTGTTGCTGCACGATGAGTTAAATACATCGGATTGCACTCCTAAATCGATAAATGAACCAATTTGAACGGTCTAACTGATGGAACCCACCCCGCTGATGGCTCTCTCCTGTCGAAAGAGAAAATGAGGGAGTGGCAAAAGGAGGAATTGCTGGATTTCGTTCCGTAGAAGCGCCAATTGTTGCTCCCACAAAACCCGGGTAATCCAGAGATACCCCCCGTCGGCAGAGAACCGCGATAATTCCGCCTCTCTACCGACGGGGAATACCGACAGGTTGAGGCGAAGAGAACAGGGCATTACCCTGTCCCTTCGGGAAAGCGAAAATTAGGTTAGAGGTCGCAAGAATTTATCGAGCAAATCGCACAGGTTTTGGTTCAAGGTATCAAAGGGATTGGTGGGGTTATAGTTATGGATTTGCTTGAGTATGTTTCGCAAAGTGGCCTGAATTTCCGCTTGATTTGCGATTTCAGAAACTCCCTCGAACTGGTGAACGAAGGTATTGCGATCGCCGCCAATGTCATCTAAGCGAGCAATCAAATTCACCAAAGAAACATTCTCTTGCAAAAAATAGCGAGCCAAAGCTTTCAAAAGCAACCGACTGGGAGCTTTGTCATGCTCCAACCGCAACACCCGACCGTTATCTAAGCGATAGTTCTCCAAGTAATCCAGAAGCGCCCCGGAATCACAGTGGTTAATTTTTTGCCAAAACTCGGCGCTTTTTGACTGGGGACTTTGGGGAATTCGTTTCAACCCCAAACCTTCAGAAACCAATATCCACAACAGTCGTTCTTGGAACCCGGAGACAAAAATCAAAAACTCGGAATAGTTCTGATTGTTCAGCTTAATCAAAGCATTAAAATAGATTTCCCGAACTAAAGCCCGTTGGTCTTTCTGGCGCAATGCGGCAATTTGTTTAATCCAGCGATCGTCTACAAAATCGCGCAGGGGTTGGATAAAGGTATGGGCGCGTTGGAAATCAAAAGAAATGCGACATTGAGCGTAATTGAGCAACCCTTCCATCACGGGAGCATCTAATCCGGTTTCGCTCAGCGTCACCAACGCGCCGCTGTAGTTGTAATCGCGAATTTGACGCTGGATAACCTTTACATCAAACTCTCGTTTAAAGGTATCCACATTGGTCTCAAAAACGCGAGTTTGTCCGCTCTGTACCTGCTGGGGATTTCGCACTTGCCACACAGAACTATGGGGTGCATATCCCGCCGCTTGCAGCACAGTCCAGGCGGATTTCATCACCGGAGTGCCCGAGGAAGCATTGAATTCTAATTTATCTCCTTTGCTAAAATACTCCAGTCCGCGCTCGATGCCTTTGCGCGCTTCATTCACCGCCAATAACAGATTCACGGGGTCGCGAGAAAGAGCGTTACTGACGGGTATCAATTCAATGCAGTTGTTGGCGAGTTTAACTGCTTCGCTTTCCAGCCATTCTTTGGTGTCTTCAGCGCCTTGCTGGGTGTTCTGAGTGTGCAGTAAAACCACTCGTTTGATTTCGCACTGCTTTTCCCACAAATGTCGCACCAAAGTCACAATCGACCCTTCTTTATTGGTATGTTCGGAAAAGGGGTCTTGTTGGCCAACGAAAGATAACAAAATGCTTGCCATGAGATTGACTCCAATAGAGTAAATAATCCAGAACTAATTGAAAAAAAACCTTCGCCCCCGGGGGATGAATTGCGCGGAATTTCTAGCAGGAAAAGGGGGCGAGAGTCTGTGGAAGTGAGGGAGTGGAGAGGGAGACCCTCCCGACTCCCGGGAAAAGGCGATCGCTATTCTGCCGGTGCAGAAATGCCGAATAAATGCGCCGACCCTTGGGACTTGTTTAAATCGCGAAGAAACTTAGCGCGGATACCGTTGCCATTTGCAGATTGTCCGCCCATAAACAAACAGACAATTTCCTGACAGTCGGTTTGTTCTTCTGGGTGGGCTATCTTCACCCGTTTGATGCTCGCCCAAGAACAGAAAGTGCTGCCTCGGCCCGCATTACCCCCGATATCGGGATTGCGCTTATATCGACGGGGGGGATTTTCTTGATAAATTAAATACATTCCATCACCGCGCGTCTCGTTGGGTTGGGTTTCAAACCACTTTATTTCCTGGCGATGGAGGGGGTCTGCATCCGGGCCGGGAAGGATGTAAACCGCGCAGGTATGAGGAGCAAAAACTTCAGCGGCTAAATTGCGATTAGCACCGGATACAAACCGATTTGGCCACCGTTGTCGAACCGCATCAGACCAGCGCTGGTAATTTATCGCCCAAGTATTGGGATTCTTGGGGGAGAAGGCAAAGATTTTGCGCGATAACCGTCCCGTTTCTTTGTTTGGCAAAAGATGGGTGAGCATCAGGTGACATCCCCGGGCGGCTTCGCGACCGGTATTCATGGTAAAAATATGTAACGGCCTGCGCCATCCGCGACCGACGCCCCCGACACTGGCGGCAAATTTGACAATTGGCAGGAGAATGTGCGTTAAAATCTCCTCGGGCGCGTCTAGGATGAGCTGACCTTTCCAGAGATAGAAACGCGGGGAATTGTCCGATCGCTCGCACCAGGGAGAACTCTGCACCATCTGCAAGCGCACGCAACCCTGACGACTTTGGTTATTGTCTGGCGATTCGAGAGTGCCAAGTAGTTCTCCGACGGTAATTTCGGCATTCTGGCGAGACATCACCCCCAGCAAACACCGCAACACCCACGATCGCAACCAACCGCGCCAATGGGAGGGGCGCAATTCTTCATTACCCGATCGCCCATTTGCGCCGTAACATCCCTGACTGTAGAGACTGAAATCCAGAGTTTTTCGCGATCGCCCCCGGTCCGATTCTGGGGAAGAAACCCCGGGAGAGGCGATCGCGCCATACCCAGAGGCGGTACGACTGCCCACCCCATACAACGCCAATGCCTGCTGCACCCATTCCCACACTTCTGCTACCTCGGATGGGGTAGCGCGATCGGGTATGCCGCGAATCGCCACCACTACGGGGACTTCCTCCTCTCCGTCGCCGAGAGTATAAAACGAAAGCGGCGTCCCCTGACCTTCGTGGAACACCTGAAATGCTTGTTGCGGATTGACAATATCCAAGGTGAGTGGAGTCGGTTCCGTGGGCCAAGCATCGAGAAATTCAATCTTACCGGCGCTGATGGTATCGTCATCTTGATACCCCAGCAAGGCCAGCATGCGCGGTTTGATGTCCGGGCGTTTTTTAGCCCAAGCGCGAACCACCCCGCGAATCGCAGAACCGGGAATATACCCATACAGGGGCAATTCCCGCAATTGCTGCCAATTGTCCCCCACGTTGCGTTTGTCTTCCGGGCGAGAAGAGGTTGGTTTCCAGGTTCCGCAGGGTTCTCCCGCAGAAACAATGGTTTCCCCATCGGGATGGGGAAACGAACCAACTTTCGCTCGCCAACATAACCGAAACGTACCTTTCTTGAACCAATCAGACTGCGATCGGCGTTCGTGCTGCTGTTCTAGCAACTCAATCAATTTCGTGCCAGCGTACATATTTTTCCCTCATTTATTCCTAACTAAATTGCCAGATTCGGTGCGTTTTAGCCGAGTGCAACCTCTCTTAACAAAGGCAAAAATTGTCCGCCTCTAACGCACCGAATCGTTCATTCAAACTCAGACAATAGCTCAATCGAATCCGGGATTATTCGCCTTCTGAATAAGCGCGCGCCCAGAAATTCCACTGTTGTGCCAACAACAACGACTTGCGCCACATTGCCATATATTGTGCCGATTCCGATTTAGTCATTTTTACCACAGCCGACATTAAATTATGACGGTCTTGGTCGGTTTGCCCTTTAATGTTTTTCCCCAACAATTGACCGAGCAAACAGCCCCAAACCGGCACGGTTCGTTCCCGGACTTTACCGCCTTGAGCGTTAGACTGATTGAGATATCCCACTGCAGAGAGCAAGCCAAAAACGCGCAAATGTTGGGACAGTCGCAACACGGCGTTTAAGTCTTCCTTATCCATCTTCGATTTGTTCGTTTCCTTGAGATAAGCTTGGATGTGGTCGTGAGCGGTTACGCTCATTTCTTCCGGTTTGACGCTGCGAGTAGACTGGGCATTGGTTGCAGAATGGTTGGCTGGAGTCATGGTATTTTTAGGGGATTGATTGACTGGGTTTTTGCTGGATTTTCCAGAGGATTTTTTCTGACGTTTTGGGGTCATAATTCAACTCTCGCTGATAAATTAAATTTCCGCGAATCCGGTAGATTTTTGTGAGGGAATTGCAGTAAGTTGGAGTGGGCGGTGAGAGTAGCGAAGTTTCCCTCGCTACTCTCATCAAAGATGAATGGGGTAGAGTCGGCTTGACTTCCCTTGGAGAAGAGATTGAAAGCCCGTTTTGCTCCCTATCCGCTCTGTCAGGTTGCCCCTGTTACCCCATTCAATGGCTCACAACTTATCCATCCACAGCAGTGGATTTTGGTGTGGGTTGGGAGAGAGCGCCTTGGGGGGCGTTGCCATTGGCAACCCAACTTTGCACCCAACCTCGGCCTACATTTGCCTGCCCGCCAACTTGCACCAAGCCTTGCAAAGCATCTAGCAACAACTCATGTTGGGGTTGAGAAATCGGATGATTGGGCAGCAAATTGTAGCCCCAGGCAAAATACAAAATCGTATCGCGGGGGATGCAAACATCAGTCCAAAAAACCTCTGCCGAACCGGCTTGATTTGCGCCGGTGGTATCGTCTTGGATTTTATTGCGAATTTGCGTCCACAAGGAGTGTTCCATCAACACTTGAAAGTCTGCATCGGGTAAGACGATACGATTGGCATTCCAGGTGGGTTGAACTGCACCGCTCAAGGAATCCGGCCAAGTTCCGGGGAGAGCGATCGCATTTTTTTGCTCGTCATTCAAGCGAGTGACTTGCAATTGAGCATCAGCCACCATATAAGTGCCAGGGCGGGTGCCCACCGGGACATCGGGGAAAGTCGCCCCGGGTTGGCGCGCAATCAAGGCACAATCGCGAATCAACGAGTGACAGCTAACCCAGGTAAACACATCGTTCCCATTCATCGACAGGGTTCGCATGGGCACCCACAGCAGGCGAGCATCGCCGAACCACACCTGATGCACTCCCATTTGTCCGCCATCGCTCAATTCTTTACCAAACAATGCATCAGCAGCTTCTTGATTTTGAGTGCTGACCTCGAAGCGCAAAGTGCCGCGCCAAGAGGAACCGGGAACGTAAGGGAAATTGGTATGCACTTCGCGAGCAATTTCCAAGATATTGCCCAGATTTCCTTCACCCCCGCAATGAATTGGGGCAAGGCTGTAAAGATATCCAATCCGAAAATCCGTCATCGTTATTCCTCGTATGAACTCCAAAGTAATTCCGAATATCCCAACTGGCGCAACCGTTGGGCTTTTTCATGGGCTTTGCCGCTACGAGTTGTGTCTTCGGCAAACAACAACTCGGGGGATTCGAGATAGTAAGCGCTACCGGGAGGTGCGGCAAACACCTGGGGAGCAGGAATGCTCGTCCCGGGATGGTCTTTGCTATCCCGAATCCGACCGCTAATCGGAATTGGTTTAGCAGTAGCTACGCTCACCAAACTGCCCACTTTTTGGCGCGGGTGACACTGGTGAGCCAGATGCCATTCCCAGGGCCATCCCCGACAGAGGGACTTGCCGTTATCGTGCTTGCGCTCAAACACGCCAGGGGTAACGAGATAGGCGACTTTGCGCCCCGCCGTGGCTCGTTGTTTCTCGGAGAATTCCGAGAGCTGTGCCCACTGGTGGTCCAAAACGGCGCAGCGCTGCACCAACACCCGATGACCTTCACCGCCCAAGGGGGCGACGCTTTCGGTGGGGAGTTCCCGATTCAGAGCGATCGCCAAACTCCACCCGGGCACCATGCGAATCGCATTCTCGATAAAGTAGCCATCGGCATCTTTCACTTGCCGAGAGCCATCTTGCAAGGCATTGTGCGATCGCGTCTCCACACTCCAGGGTTCCGGGGATTCCGTGGGTTCGCAGTAGCGCTCCTTTGCGGTTAACTCTTCCCCTTGCAGCAGTTTGCGCCAAGCGGCGGCGGATAAGTACAAGCGCTCGTGAGCGTTAGATTCAGGCTCACTCGGAGGCTTTTTCTCCAAGAGCAAGGGGGCGGGGCGGTTGCGATTCCACAGCAGTTGGCGATCGGGATGCCCCTCGGGAAGCCACGGGATGGGCAAGAGTTGAGACCCGCCGACATAATTCATCGGGGCGCTCAGATATAGCTGTTCGCCGCAACAGAAAAAAGGCCCTTTCAGGGTAAAGGTATCCGAAGTTTCTACTAGCGATCGCAAGGCCCCGGCGAGGGTGTGCCCGTTAGGGGGAAATACGCTCCCCGCCCACGCCCGTTCCCCGGGGGAAAAGGGCTTGGCATCGCGCAAGAGCAGCACGTCGAGGGGGGTGATTTTGTACCAAAACATTATCGTTCACCTCCTAGTTTGATATCGCGGTTGCGAAGGACGAATGCGGCGAGTTTCAGCCAGTTTTTGATTTCGCGATCGCGCTGGTTTTCCTCGGTGCTGAGATACAGCCGTTCGAGAAAGTCACTTAAGGCCATGCGGAAGTCATCGGCGAGGGATTGATTCCCCCGAAAGGCATCGCGACGGGAACAAAACGCAATCGTCCAAGGGGCGATCGCTGCCTGGGAGGGTGCCGGGTGCTGACTCCACAGAGTTGCCGCCTGTTCGAATAAGCCACTCTCTAGATGGGGCAAATTCAACAGCGATCGCCACCGACAGAAGGCATCAAACTTCGCCGTTGCAGTAAGGATATTGCCATTGCCATACATCACTCGCACCTGCACCGCATCTTTCAGCTCGCCTAGGGGGGTGCGATGGTCTTTCGCCCCCTCTTCTGCTTTCCAGAGGTTTTCTAGGGCAATGGCGAGGGGCACGGAATGATGGGCGATCGCAATCCCAAAGCTAATCGAGGCGCGAGACCCCATCGTAAACAAGGGCCGCTCCGCAAGATTGCTCGGTAACTCGCCGCCAGTCCAGCGCCAATAATCCCCCTGGTTCGCAAACTCGCCCTGGGGGTCCTCGGCACCTTTAAAGCATTGGCGAATATCCCACAACCAGCTATCCCATTCCCACAAGTTGGTATAAGCGAGAACGTCATCGCCGCCGCCATAAATCAGCCGTCCGGCATAGCGCGCTTCTGTCAGGTAGGGGGTCAACTGATTGGAAAAGTCGAGCAGGGCGCGACTCAGATGTTGATGGGTGGCCGGTCCCATGCGTTTTTTGCACTGGAGAAACTTATGCAGCGCCGAGCGGATTTCTGGGGAGAGGGTGTCGATTTTACTGGCGAGGTCCTCGGGAAGGTAATCGCGGTAGGGTTGCAGGGGTTCGCCTTTGAGCCAATTGCTCATCCCATCCCCATCGCCGGCAGCGAGAACGTACCAGTCGGTGGGATTGCTCCCTGGAGGAAACCACTGGGCGATCGCTTCGCGCAGTTGTTCCTGTTGGTCTTGAATCTTCTGTTTTTGTTCGGTTTTCGTGAAGACCTGCTCGGAATTTTCCGCTGATGGCTCGAAGGCTTCAATCGCCCACCCGGCATTGAGCGCGCGGGGATTCGGCCAGTGGGGGTGATTCTGCGCTACCCAAGGAATCCCCCACTGATTCGCTCCGGGGGTGTTATTGTCTTGCAGCCAGGGGAAGCTCTGGCGAATCGTCTCACAAATCTGCCGATACTCGCTCACCGCCTCCGGATGGGTCCGCAGCCAACCGGCAACCCCAGAGGTCAGGTCGGGGTAGTAGAGTTCTAGGCGAGTCTGGGGCCGGGTTAAAAGGGTGGGCAAAATTCGGTGCAATCCCCGTTTTAGCACTTCTGTGGCATTGAGTTCTTCGATTCCGTCAAACAGTCCCACTTGTCGCTGCCACTGCTTTTGGGTTTCCCCTTCTGTGACCCAATCGCTACCGCTGTGAACCACCGGGCCAATGCCGGAAATTGTGGAGCGCGGCCCAAATGCCGAGGGAATTTCCCAAGTGCGAGGCTTTTTTACCGACGCTAACCCATAGCGGGTGCGATCGAAAATGTTCGCCCACCAAGAGCCTACATTTAAGTTCGGCTGTCTGGCTTTATAGGATTGCGGGCGATCGGGGCGAGCCTCCCACGCTTTTTTAACCGCTGCTTCGTAAGTGCTACGGACAAATTCGGCTTCATCTGTAGTGAGCAGGTCTTCGGGGGGCCGGGCAAAGGCATTCTGCGCTTTTTCCCAAGATTGATATTTTTGCGGCTGGCGCGGCGAGTGGTGCAGTTTCGCATTGGCGTCGCCAATTGGCAAGGCGGTCCAATAGGTTTGCCACTGGGAGTCCAGCCAATCAGTCCAGGTATGCGGGTTCACAGAAGGCATCCAATGCAGTTGTTCCTGTAACTCGGATATCACCTGTTTCCCCACAGCTAGCCACTCTTGCCGTAAGGTTTGTTCCGCTTGCTGCATCGCGGCACTCACGGGGTTTTTGCGGTTCCCTGCATCGGGTGCTTCGGCCCCGTTGTTGGGTAAAATCGTTACCAATACGTTGGGGAAGCCGGCTGTGAGCAATTGCCGCTCGTTGGGAGCTTCTATCCAAGGGGCAAAGTGGGGATATTGTTTCAACAACCACAAGTCGATTAGCGGTTGGGCGTAAAGGCACGGATACAGCAGGGTGTCTGGGCCGTATTTCCAGGCGATCGCCCAAGCAACTTTGGCAGACAGATAGTGCAACAGCCACGACCCAGCCCAAAAATCGCGCATTTTGCGACTGGCTTTAATGAGTTCTTGCACCGGGGCAAAGCTGAAAATCCCTACATAAGGACGGGATTCAAAGTAATCTTTGCCTTTGCGCCCTCGCTTGTGCGGATAGGCACTGGCGTCGGGATAATATCCCGCTAACGCGCCGGCAAGGGCTGAGGTCATGGTGGTATGACTCCACACCGAAGCGTCGGGAATACGGGTGTCTGCAGGAAGTAAGGGTAAAGTCGGTTCGTTGGGAATGTCCGCTTCCCCGTTGAGGGCGCTAGCTAGGGCTACGGGATAGCATCGCCACAGCCACCAATACACTTGACGGGAATCGTCGCAGGTGCGAATCTGTTCCGGAATTAGGTTGGTTTCTATTTGGGTTAACCAATTACTCCGATTTTGACCCTGTTCGAGTAAGA
Organism: Phormidium sp. CCY1219; assembly: GCF_035615515.1. Classification (GTDB taxonomy): domain Bacteria; phylum Cyanobacteriota; class Cyanobacteriia; order Cyanobacteriales; family Laspinemataceae; genus CCY1219. The sequence goes on along the minus strand of NZ_JAJENT010000759.1, from coordinate 19,040 downwards.
ATTGGTGCCATTGCTCTAGTTGCAAGGTCTGTTTGGCTCCGGATAGCAGGTGCCGGATTTCTAGCCCTCGGGTGTCATAGTTGATGGCGGTTTGGACGGGCAACCGACCTAAAGCAGCGCGATCGCTGGCGGCGGCGATTAGGTCGCACAAGCCAATGTGTTTCAGCCATTGGGTGCTGTACTCTGAGGCAGTATGGGATTTCGCTTTCGGGGAAATCCAATCTTCCATACAAGCAAGGGATTGCCATGCTCCCTCCCGGGCGCGCCCGCTGTTATCGTGCAACGCTTTCAGAGGAGGGTCGTGCAGCAATCCCCAGATTTTCGCTTGCCAAAATGGTGCGCTTGTCATAACTTTTGCTACTTTTCTCGGATGGACTGACAGCAGGTGCTGTCTCGGTTTCAGGCGATGGTCTTTTAGCGATCGGTGGTTGGCCGAAGTTTTATGCAGCCATCGCCTCGAGGTAGTTATCTGTGGTTGGCCGAACTTTTATGCAATTGGCCAGCGCTATGGGTGCCCAATTCGCCAGTTGCGCTGACTTGCATGGGTTCTTTCTCGAATCTATCAGTTTCTCCCTCCCTGGGGTTTCAAGGTAACGAGATTGATGAGAATCGTTACAAAAAGTTATGTGGAAGTTATCTACTCTGGTTTTTAACAAAAAATTAAGGATTTTATCACCCTGGTTGGGGTATATTAAGAACATGGCTCCTCCCACCGCACTCTCTCCGGAAAACCCTGGGGATCTCGCGATCTGCTGGCCGGGTCAAAATGTCCCCGCTTGGTTCCTCGATACGGACTACAACCGTCTGTGCTTCCACGTCAACCAAGCCTTAATTACAGAATATTTGGCAGTTAAAAATTTAGCACACAATCAAAAACAAGAAAGTATTCTTAGTCTAAGTGTCTAAAAGCGTCATGACTTACTCAGTTGGCGAGTTGGCGAACCAATTCAAACTTCACCATTTGAAAAAAAATTATCCAGTTTAATTCCTCAAGGCAAACAACTGAGTCAAGATTGTTTCGCACAAGAATATCGCGATAATTACGCAGATATATCAGGATATTATGAATCACCAGAGATTTCAGAACTAGCAGAACCAGCTCATTACAGTGAATTGCTTTATAACCTAATCAAATGGCAAAAACAGTGTTTGCACTTGTTGGGTAAACTCCCCCTGGAAAATACAGTATATTCTAATATTTTAGAAATTTTAACCCGAAAAAAAGACAAGAAAGGCAGAGAAATTTATTTGAAGGGAATTGATATACAAGAAGTCACTCTTACCTTAGAAGCAATACTGGACGATTTAAAAGATGGTATATTTGAAAACCTTTTTTTAGCGATAGAAGTACAATCCGTCCTGAATCATATAGATCGAGCCCAAGAATTGTTTGATGAAGACCAGTATATTTTAGCTGGATTGATTAGTTTATGTTCATTGGAAAGCTTGTTGACTGAACTTTGTCGAGAAAATCTAAAAGATGGAAGCATACCACAAAAAGGATTACAACATAAAAGTAATGTTTTAAAAGGTAAAGGAGTTATTAATAAAGAAACCCACAGACTTATTACAAGGTTGGTAAAAATCCGGAATTCTATTGCTCATGGAGATTCTAACTTAGTGTCTAAAGACCAAGTTCGAGAAGTCATTATTGAGGTTAAATCTATTGTTCGCAGCCAAATGCCTAATGACTAATTAACACTGTTGGCGATCGCCCTTATAAACTGTTAGCCTCCCAAAGAGCTTCCTCATTGTAAAGCGATCGATGCCCACCCTACAAGTCCGATCGCCCAACTCTCAAATATAAATCGTAAAAACACGCCATTGCTATACCCCTACGGAAAATATACACCTCCCAAGTCAGCCAAGGGCAATGCAGGTGGTTGGTTCTCGCGACAATTTAACCCACAGGTGGAGACCCCAGGAGGTCAAATTTTCCTCTAGGGTGGAAAAATCCGCAAAATCATCCCTTCTCTATCCCCATTCTCGTGACAGCTAAGGCTAAGATGAAAGGAAATCATTTGCCGTAGAAAAAAACCATCGCTTAACAACGATATGGCTGTCAATAACGCGCACATCAAACGCTTACTAGAAACCAAACAGTGTCAGGGAGGTATCCTCAATGACGCTTATCTGGGTCGGTTTAATCTGAGTAAAGCTGACCTCAGTGGAGCCAAATTGGTGTTTTCCAATCTCAACCAGGCGAATCTAACTCAGGCCAATTTATCCGGTGCAGACCTCAGTTTTGCCAATGTGGTGGCCGCAAATCTGACTAATGCGGATCTTAGTGGATTTGATGCCAAAGGGGTGAATCTGTTTGAGGCGAAGCTCAATGGTGCGGATCTCAGTGGCGCTGATTTGAGTTTTGCTAACTGCGTGAAGAGCAATTTCACCGATGCTAATCTCAGTGGGGCGGAGTTGAAAGGAGCCAATTTGATTGGCGCTCAACTGACGCGCGCCAACCTCAGTGGCGTCCACTTGGCGGGGGCGAATCTGGGAAATGCTCAACTCACTGAGGCCACCCTGGCGAATGCAGATCTCAAGGATGCCCGGTTGGTGGATGCGGACTTGGGGGATGCGAATCTGAATGGGGCTGATTTGAGAAACGCTAATTTGTTTAATGCGAATCTCAGTGGGGCGAATCTCAGTGGGGCAAATCTGGCCGGTGCCAATCTGGCTCATGCAAAGCTCGATGGGGCGATCGGTTTGTATGGCAATCCCGGGGTCATGCCGCACGATCGCGCTCCCGGTCAGTCGGGAATGGCATATATCACGTTTTCTCAACCGGGAACTTACCCCGGCGGCCCGAGCGGTTTGGCACTTCCTCGCCCGGGAATGCAGTAACCCGATCGCGCTCATCCCCTGGGCAGCTCGCCTCGACCGCATCGGCGCGATCGCTGCCCGCTACTTTTAGCCCAACATATCTCACGTAAAGTTAGCGAGCCACTGATTCCCGCAATCCTCACTTAACAGGTCAGGCGTCGCTGATTGTCAACTCGCAATTCTTTGTCCAATAACCAATGACCAATAACCAATGACCAAACGGTGGTGCTTGCTCGGCGATAGTCGAGTGTTTAATAACGAGTTTGAAAATCGCTAAATCCCTGCGGTTCTTGATAGTCCACCGATACATTTTGCACCACCGCCGAAGACGGACCTTGATGAGACCATTGAATCATTTTTTCTACCGCATTTTTGCTGCCCTCAAAAACAGCTTCGACGCGACCATCAGGGAGATTGCGAACCCAGCCGGTGACGCCATTTTGCTTAGCTTCATTCACGGTGCTAAAGCGAAAGCCCACACCTTGAACTTGACCCGAAATGAAAACCTGGGCGGCCACTTTCTCTGACATAACTATGGAATCCTCTTGCAAGCTTCACGAATCGGTGAGGGGGAGTTGAGTCATCCCCACCGCATCAAGAAAAGTAATCGAGAGTCTGGAATCCCCGTAACTTTAGTTCGGGGAGGAAAGACTCACGACGGTTTTAACCGTCGTGAGTTAAACAGTACAGAGTTTATTAGAGCGACGAATTAGTTTAATCTTCTTAGAAGAAAATTGCCCAATTCTTTTCCAATTGTGGTCGTAAACGCTAATATTTTTGGTCTTTGTATTAGTAAAACCTCCAACCCATCCGATGTATGTTTTCCCTGCTTTTTCAGCTAAAACTTTACCGCCATAACGAACATTAAAAGGAGTAATTGTCCCTCCTTTACGTTTGCGTATGCCGCCTTTTTCAGCATTATCAAAATGCAAAGCACGACGGAAGTAAGCGGGTCTAGTTGTTACTCGAAAAACGCAAGGAGTAATGTTAACCAACCCTTTCGGGTCCCAAGTATCGCAGTTTTTCCTGGGAGTCACTCCATAACGGACAAACTCGCTTGCAGCCAAAGCAATGCCATCTACTGCATGAGATTCGGGTACTTGAGCTTTTTTATCCTTAATTTTCTCCAATCCCAAATATCGGCGTATTTGACTGGTTCCGTTATTATTCTTTTGCCAGCCATAAACTGTCTTAACTGGGGCAATAGATTTGAGTTGTTCAACACAGTAGTTTGGCCCTAACATAACTGGAGAAAACCCTTGGCTCGAACGTGCCCCTTTTCTACCACTGGTTAAATCGACATCAGCTTTGACCAATTCGTAAACAATCTTGGTTCTAGGGAAAATATTGGATAGTTCAGTAATACCCCTGATTTCCATTTCTCTTGATGCCCGAATAGATGGAGCTAATTTACCTTTTTTTACGACGATTATCAAATCGCTTTTGTCGGTGGGCGCGTAGGCTAAAAGGCATTTTCCTGTTAATTCTTCTGCCTCGTCGCACCCGACGTTGCAATGCTCGGTTTCTGACATTTTTAATGACTTTGCCTTTTTTGATAACAGCAGAGCCAAGTCTTTCTTTAACGCGGTCGAAAGGCAAAACTAAATGGGCCGTATAAAGGGTGAATTTGCAAGACTGGACTGCAATTCCCGTATAGTTTTTGCCAGGGTCGCAGCCAACTGCTATTTTCTGAGTTTCGCGACCCGATGGTTCAGCTACCAGACGGACATAATACAAACCTGTATCGTTCCAGTGGGGAGTTGCTTTCCCCTCTTTGACCCAACGACGGGCCCGCTTCGGGTTTTGTCGGCATTGCCGGGGAACCATCGGGATTTTGTACTGGTACTCGTAACATAAGAGATAATCCTTGTTTTACAAGTTGTGTGTCCCTACGACCACCAAAAACGTTGTGTCCTGGAATAATCCAGTGCCTTCACCCAAGAAGGCCAACAGATAATCCGGGCTAGGGAAATACCCGGAAGTGTTATCGCTCGAGGGCTACAGGTCTAGCCAACTTTTAATTAGACGTTGGGTCGTCCAAGCTGCGTGGCTTCAGCCTGTAGAAGTTGACTCATTACCCGGGGGCAAGTCAAACAAAACCGTTGTCATGTAATAATCTGCCCAGTCTTTGCCGAAGGCTTTTTCTAGCACCCGACGAGTTTTATCATTTTTGCGTTGATTGGTGCAGTAGTGGCGCTGACCCGCGAGAATGTCCCCGGCGCGATCGGGCGTCGGCAAAGTTTGGGTAGCTTGCTGACAGTGAATTTTCAGATACGCGGCCACTCGGGACAGAAATCGAGCTTCTTCCGACTTGCCGTCGGGGCGAACGAACAGGCAAAACTGAGAAAAAATGTTGCCCCAAGGCGGGAGTTCCCGGGGATGAGAAAACTCAACGGTGGGCAAAGCACCCAGATTTTGCAGATAGGACGCGGGCAAAGCGCGATCGCGAACTGGAGACAGATCGGCGATCGCGGCACTAATCTGACCTCTTGCGCCCACCAAATCCGTGCCAAACATCGGCAAATCGTAGGTTGGATTTGGGAACATGACGCAGTGCAAAATATCGAGATTGTTGCCCACTTTCGCCAGTTCCAGATGCAGCTTGCGAAATTGCGGCGTTTGGTAGCAGCGATTTTCGATCCGCAGTTTTTCCCCCTCCAAGCGTCCTTCCACATAACCCAAATCAGAGGGAAGCGGATAAGGCGAGAGGTCTAAATTATCTTGCCAGACTTGCTCAATGCAATCGGCCAACTGGCGGATGAGGACATGTTGTTCGCTACGCAAGCAGGGAGTTGAAGTCAAAGACACAGTTTTTACCCGTCTGGAATGAAGCCTTACACAGATGAAGCGCATTTGAGCGCATCGTTACCATCATATAGGGTTGCGGGACTTCTCCAACCCAGAAGGAAGAATTAAGAATAATGAAGAAACAATGCATCTGCAAAGTTAGGGTAGTAGGGTGGGCAGTGCCCTGCCCACCCTACAGCTCAATTCTTCCTTCTCAATGGTTCGTTCAATTCGCCGACTTGCTGTATTCCGGGGAATCCACGGGTCGATCGCCATTGTCTGGACTGCGCGATTCTTCCACCGGTTGGCGCTGTTCGATCAGACGAATAGCGCGGCTGACACTTTCCGGGAGGATGACCACCAAACTGCCCGAGGGAGCGCCATCCAGAGCAGTTTCGATCGCCTCAGTTTCATCGAGCAGCATTTCAAACTGGCGATCGCGGTTCACCTCTTCAATGCCCTTAACGATTAAATCTGCCGCGTCACCGCGAGGGCGTCCGCGCGTATCGTCATCTTCCTTGACGATAATCTGGTCGAAGATATCCGCCGACAATTTACCCAACAGGATAAAATCTTCATCCCGGCGATCGCCAGGTCCGCCCACCACGCCGATGGTTTCCCCGGACCAATTGCGAACGAAAGCGCCGAGGGCCTGATAGCTAGCCGGATTGTGAGCGTAGTCCACCAGAGCATGATAGCTGCCCAAATTAAACAGATTCATGCGTCCCGGAGTTTGGGCCACCGAAGCTTGGAAAGTAGCCAACCCATCGCGAATCTCCTCAATTTCCACCCCATTGGCGAACGCCGCCAAACAAGCGGCCAGAGCGTTAGCGATCATAAACGGAGCCAGTCCGCCCATTGTCAGCGGCACATTCACCGCCTTTTCGATGCGTAGGGTCCAATCCCCGTGGATAATCGAGAGATAACCATTCTCGTAAACTGCTGCCAGACCGCCTTGGCGGGTGTGGTCGTGGATGAGTTCGCTATCGGGATTCATCGAGAAATAAGCCACTTTCGACTTCACCCGTTTAGCCATTGATGCCACCAACGGATCGTCAGCATTGAGGATAGCATAGCCTTCCGGTTGGACTGCTTCAGCCACCACACTTTTCAGGTTAGCCATTTGCTCGATGGTATCGATATCGCCGATACCGAGATGGTCTGCGGACACATTGAGGACCACCCCCACATCGCAGCGATCGAACGCCATACCCGATCGCAGGATGCCACCCCGGGCCGTTTCGAGCACTGCCACTTCCACACTGGGGTCTTTCAGAATCAGTTCTGCACTTTGCGGGCCGGTATTGTCGCCTTTTTCCACCAAGAAATTGCCGATATAGGTGCCATCGGTGGTGGTGTAGCCCACAGTTTTCTCAGTTTGCTTGTAGATATGAGCCAGCAGGCGGGTGGTGGTAGTTTTGCCATTAGTGCCCGTGACCGAGAGGATGGGAACGCGAGCCGGAGTATCCGGAGGGAAGAGCATGTCTAGGACGGGAGCCGCCACATTGCGCGGCAGACCCTGACTGGGGCAGACATGCATGCGGAATCCCGGAGCAGCATTCACTTCCACAATCGTGCCATCGTTTTCCCGCAGGGGTTTGGTGATATCTTCCGTTACCACATCGATGCCGCAAATGTCAAGGCCGATAATTTTAGCCACTCGTTCGGCCAGCCAGACATTTTCCGGGTGAATTTCATCGGTGCGATCGATAGCGATGCCGCCGGTGCTGAGGTTAGCGGTATCGCGCAGATACATGACTTCCCCGTCATCGAGGATAGTATCGAGGCTGCAGCCCTTGCGTTCTAGGCGCTGCAAGGTGGGGTTATCCACCACGATGCGGGTCAGGACATTATCGTGACCGTCCCCTCGGTTGGGATCGCGATTGGTGCGATCGATGAGTTCTTCAATCGTAGACTTACCATCCCCCACCACATGAGCCGGGACTCGTTCCGCCACGGCGATTAATTTGCCGTTGACCACCAGGAGGCGATGGTCGCGACCGCGATAGTAGCGTTCCACAATCACCGAGCGGGTTCTGGAAGCGGCGCTAGCGGCATCGTAGGCTTCTTCGGCGGCACTCCAAGAGTTGATATTGATGGTGATGCCCCGTCCGTGGTTGCCGTCGAGGGGTTTGATGACGATCGGATAGCCGCCCACATCGTCGATCGCATCTTCGAGTTCGTCCAGGTAATGGATGGTGCTGCCACGGGGCACCGGGACGCCTGCATCGCGCAGGGTTCTTTTCGTGCCTTCTTTGTCGCAGGCGAGTTCGACCCCTAAAATACTGCTGCTATCGGTGAGGGTGGCTTGGATGCGCTTTTGGTGGATGCCGAAGCCGAGCTGGATCATCGAGCGGGCACTGGAGTGAAACCAGGGAATGCCTCGGGTTTGTGCTTCTTTGACCAAGGCTTCCGTAGAAGGACCGAGGGCAGCTCTCGCCCACAAGTCTTTCAGGTCTTGCATGTCTTGGTCGATTTCCGACTCTGGATATCTGCCGGTATCCACAATGCTGCGACAGAGGCGTACTGCTGCCCGGGCGGCATAGCGACCCGCTTGTTCGTCCACGTACTCGAAGACCACCTGATAGATGCCCGGGGTGGAGGTTTCGCGGGTGCGACCAAAGCCAACCACCATCCCCGCGAGTTCTTGCAATTCGAGGGCCACATGTTCGATGACATGACCCATATAGGTTCCTTCTTCCACCCGAGCCAGGAACCCTCCCCTACAACCAGGGGAGCAGTGGTGTTCCACTAAACTGGGTAGCACTTCGGTGAGTCCTTCGTAGAAGCCGGGGATCTCGCTAGTTGGCTTATCGGCTAAGTCCTCTAAATCGAGACGCATATTGATGAGTTTATGGCGTCGAATACTCCAATAGTTAGGACCGCGTAATGTCTGGATTTTGAGTATTTTCATAGCTGTGCGCGAGGATGATGCTGTTTTGTTGGCTGCGATGGCGGCACTGCTTTTAGTTTCTGGCTTTTAAAAGCCGAAATACTGTTCGTAGTGAACAACTTGGTCGCGATCGCTTCGGAGTTCTAGAGGGTAAGAAAAAGCCGGAAGGTAGTCTGCTCGGGTGAAGCGCGAAGTGTCAGTTTTTTATTTTGGCCTTCGGATTTCCGCCGCGAGGGTTTTAGGGATTGAACTTCCGGCGAAGAAAAAGGGGGAGCGGTTCAGCCATTATTGGTGAAAGGCCCAGCTGGGTGAGGGGTTCGCTGACGCAATTCGTAGCGATCGCCGTGACACAAGACGTGGACGCGCAGGTTGTAAAGGCTCAGGGGATCGGTGGCTCCCACCTGGGGTTCGTTGGTGCCGAAGGCGTTACCCGGATCGATAATCGTCACCGTACCTTTGCCCATAATGTGAATGGTGCCATCGCCTTCAAAGAGGGCACAGGTATCTTCGTCAATGCCAATGCCGATGCGATCGCTATGGGAGGCGATCGCCGAGAGCAACCGCGCCATTCGGTTTCGGTTGTGAAAATGCTGATCCACGATCGCGTCGGGGATGATCCCCAGTCCGGTTGCCATATCCACCAATGACCGATTCGGCGACTCGCCGCTGCCTCCACCTGCAATCATATGATGTCCCATGACTGCCGCTCCCGCACTGGTGCCCGCGAGGACGATTTTCCCTTCGCGCACCTTCATCCGCACTTTTTCCATCAGGGGAGTGTCGGCAACTAAGGCACACAACCGGAGTTGATCCCCACCGGTCATAAACACGCCAGTACAATCTTCGAGGTACTCTTGCCACCGGGGGTCTTCTCCCTCGGATCTATCCCGGATGTCGAGCAACTCAATCGCCTTGGCACCCATTTCGTCGAATATTTTCCGGTATCTGTCCCCAATCGCCGATGGCTCTCGTGAGGCACAAGGAATGATGGCAATTCGCGCATCAGTCCCGCCGGCTCGCGTAAAAAACGTATGCAGGATTTCGCGTCCGTGAACTTTGTCTTCGGCTCCGCCAATCACCATTACAGTGCTTTTCAGCGGTTGGGGCGTCTGTTCTTGCTGGGATTGAGTTTCTAACTGTAGCATGGATGGTCTTGCTATTGGCCGTTAGTGATTGGATATCTGAGTCTTGTTAATCTGCGCTGCGGCTTTTGAGCTGATTGTCCCACTTTCCGCGATCGCTCCTGGGCGGCTCTCGACACCTATCGCATTTTGGTTGCGGAAAATTTTATTGTCTCACTATTTTCTCCCCTTGCGGCCACGGTATGGGTTCTCATCGAATGACTTGAGGTTTTCCGCCGCTTTCCCCTCCCCTACAGGTGGTTTGACCCCCTTTCTTAGGGCAAGGACGCACAGTGCTGGGGTTGAATGTTTGATAATTTAAACAAATCTTTAGGTTTCGCGCAAATTATCCTCGGTCATTTTTCTGGGTTGTTTGGATCCTTTTTCTGGGCGGGTTGGACAAGCACTCCACCCCATTCCTGGAGATTCTCCCGGGAACGATAGGCGCTGTGACGCAAGCTGGTTAAGCAGTTTGGGGGTTTTTAACCCGGGATTGAGCCGGCGTACTTATAATAGAAGATTGTGCGCGATCGCTTACTATCCCCGTGCGAATAGATATTATCACCTTATTCCCAGAATTTTTCACCACGCCGTTACAAACTTCACTGTTAGGCAAAGCTACGGCTAAAAAAATAGCCGCCGTTCATCTGGTCAACCCCCGCGACTTTGCCACGGACAAACATCGACGGGTGGATGACGAACCCTATGGCGGCGGTGTGGGCATGGTAATGAAGCCAGAACCCCTGTTTGCGGCGGTGGAGTCTTTGCCGGTTCTCGAACCGCGCGAGGTGATTCTGCTTACCCCCCAAGGAGAACCCCTCAATCAACAACTCTGCTGGCACCTCGCCACCCACTCCCAGCAATTGGTCTTGATTTGCGGCCATTATGAAGGGGTGGACGAACGGGTGATGCATTTAGTCACCCGGGAAGTCTCTGTGGGCGATTTCGTCCTCACTGGAGGCGAAATCCCCGCCCTGACTCTGGTGGATGCAGTGGTGCGTCTGTTACCGGGCACGGTGGGCAAACGGGAGTCCCTGATGGCAGAAAGTTTCGAGTCGGGATTGCTCGACTACCCCCACTACACCCGCCCCGCTCAATTCCGCGACTGGAAAGTTCCAGATGTCTTGCTCTCGGGCAATCACGCCAAAATCGCTCAGTGGCGTCGCGAACAGCAACTCCACCGCACCCGCGATCGCCGCCCGGACCTGCTTGAAGGTGGCGATCGACACCGCAATAGTGCGGATGACGAATAACCTCCCCATCGGCTATCACGGAGAAAACTAACCCTGCTTTTTAGCCATGCGAAAATTTCAACTCCTCTTCGCTACCTTCCTGTCATTCTTGCTCCTCAATGAACTCAAGATTGACTTCTCGGCCCGCGATACCCAACCTTGGCTCTCTTTTAACGCGATCGCTGAGGCTCGCAGAACTGGCGGGCGCACTCGTGGCGGCTCTTTTAATCGCTCGACTCCCTCGCGCCCCTCTCGCTCTAGCCCCTCTCGCTCTAGCCCCTCTCGCTCTAGCCCCTCTCGCTCTAACCCCTCTCGCTCTAACCCCTCTCGCTCCACTACCCCCTCTCGCTCCACTACCCCCTCTCGCTCCACCACTAGCCCCAGTAATTCCACCCCCAGCCAAACTACTCCCAGTCGCGGAAACACCGGGGGACGAGTTCGCGGCGGCTCGTTTGAGCGTCAACCCTCACCGGCACCAGCACCCGCCACTCCCACCAACACCAATCGAGGCACCACTTCTACTCCTACCACTCCCGCCTCTCAACCCTCTCGCGGATCCGGTAACAACACGATCGTCGTCCCGGTTCCCGTACCGATTCCCCAACCAGCCCCACAACCTACTTATCCGGCTCCTCGGTACGATGAGCGCCCCTATGAGGACTCCACGGAATCCGGACTCAAACCCGCCCCGGTGGTGCCTCCCAGTTCCGAAAGCGGCGTTTCTTCTCCCTCGGTAACGCAACCGGCAACCCAACCGGTGCAAACTGCCCCACAATCGGGCTATTCCTCCGCTCAAACTCGTTCTTCCGGCGGTTTCCCCTGGGGCTTTCTCCTGTTTTTATTAATCCTCGGCGGTGCCGTAGCGGCGGTATGGTATGCGATCTCGAAGCGCAATGCCAGCCCCAGTGCCGCCCAGGAACTCGAGAACGATATTGTCACCGTGAGTAAGTTGCAAGTGGCCCTCCTGGCATCGGCGCGCGATATCCAATCCGAACTCACGGATCTCAGTCTCAGCGCGGATCTAGACACTCCAGAGGGACTGGCAGAATTGTTGCAAGCCTCGGCTTTGGCTTTGTTGCGCCATCCGGACTACTGGACTCACCTGTATGCCAGTTCCGAAACGGTGAACTCTCGCGAGGAAGCCGCACGGGTGTTCGAACAAATCTCGGTTGCACAACGTAGCAAGTTTTCTGCCGAAACCCTGAGCAATGTGGGGGGTCGCGTTCGCTATGGCGACACGGGGGGCAATGACGAAGACAGCGACTCGGCTTATTATATTGTGGTGACTTTGGCGATCGCTACGGAAGACGATAAGCCCCTATTTGACCAGATCCATTCTGCAGAAGAACTTCAGCAGGTTTTACAGCAGGTGGCTGCCATTACCCCAGATTATCTCCTGGTGTTTGAGTTGCTCTGGAGTCCTCAAGATCCAAATGATAGTCTCAGTTATGACGATTTGTTAACCCACTACAGTGAAATGATTCAAATTGGTTAGTTATTGGTCATTGGTCATTGGTCATTGACTAATGACCCGATCGCAATCGTTCGTGTTTGGGAGGTTCGGCAAGGGTAAAGGGTTCGGTTTCTTTGGCGATCGCCTCGCGAATGTAGCGGGGTAAGTGCAGGGCACCCAACCATGAAATCCCATCGAATTCGCGTAATTGACCCGATATTTTTTCGGCGATCGCCCCATCGATGGTTGCTGGATCTCGATGTGGTTCGATGGGGCGATCGGCAGCTACAATAAATCCCCAATTCGCTAAAAAGCTCGGAATAAAATAGGTGTAAGATTCTACGTGAGGGAATAGAGATTTTACCGTATTCACCAACCGCGCGTGGATGGTAAGATAGCTGAAATCCACCGATCCAGCTTGCATGGTGAAGCAGCCTCCCGGCGCAAGCAAATTACGAAATTTTTGCAAATATTCTCGAGTAAATAACCGGAAAGAGGGACCATCTTCAATCGGATCTGACAGGTCAGAAATTATAACATCAAACCTCTCATCCGTATTTTCGACAAAGTGTATGGCATCTTCAATCCGTACCTCGCTGCGGCTATCTTCAAAAGAGTTTTGGTGCATTTCTGGCAAATATTGGCGACAAGCTTCTACCACTTCCCCATCAATATCGACCATTACCACGCTTTCCACACTGTTCCAGCGCAAGACTTCTCGCAAGGTTGCGCCTTCTCCTCCACCTAAAATTAACACTTTTGCTGGTTTTGCACAGGCTAAGAGCGCCGGATGCACCAAAAATTCGTGATAAAAGTGTTCGTCTACTGTAGACGCTTGATAGTCGCCATCGAGGAGCAACGATTTACCAAAAGAATCGCTTTCCACAATATGAAGTTGTTGGTAAGCGGTTTTTTGGACGAACAAAACCCGATTGATAGTATGGAAACAAATGTCCCGTTCGGTGAGGGGATTGCAAATCTGTAAAACCGCACTAAAATTGTTTTGATGCATGGAAACTTTTAACCGAGTGCTAAGGGGTGATTATGCCCGCAGGTTGACTATCAAAAAACTGTTATGCAATGCGATTGAGGCAGGTATCCTTACCGGGAATGCCACGGGAAATCACCTGTAGAGAATAATCGCTCGCCTGCAAGGTTTTTGCTAAAAAGTGACAGGCTTCTTTGGGTTTAGTGTTTTCCCCGCAGGTGAAAACATCTACCGCCGCATATCCAGATTCGGGCCAAGTATGAATTGAAATGTGGGATTCTGCCAGAAGAAGTAAGGCGGTAACGCCTTGGGGATCGAATTCGTGCAAAACTTCGTTTAATACTTTCGATCGCGCTACTTTTGCCGCTTCCCTCAGCGTCTTGGCGATCGCTTCCGCATTGTCGAGCAATTCGCCAGGACAATCGTACAGTTCTAAAATGCAGTGGGTGCCACCATAGGAGTGAGGCTTACCCCCTAACGGGCTAGATAGAAGTCGTACCAATTTACCAATACCCTCAGTGGGTCGATCGCAGCATTTTTCGTTTGTGCGTTCCCAATCTTAACAGAGCGATCGCTATTGGTCAAGACCCTACGCTCGCCGCCTCGCCCGGGGGTTTCGTGCTGCGATCGCCCCCTCACTCGGCGTTTTTCCCCTTTTGTGTCCCCTTGCAGGTGACATTGCATCGCGTCTTCTCCCCTAATTCTCCCCCTCGCCACCCTTCTATTTCCATCGGGATGCTAAAATATCAAAAAAACATCACCCTCCGATTTACTCCAAAATCTGGAGTGTATTGTCCTCCCTAACAGATAGCGAATTCAATTTTTTATTAATCCAAATTATGCCAAACAACGAACTCGAAAACGATATTGTCACCTTGACTAAACTCCAGGTAGCCCTAGGTGCGAGAGTGACTTCCATTCAATCAGAATTGTCAAATATAACGATTGCAGCGGATACGGAAACCAATGCGGGATTGTTTGACCTCTTGCACGAAGCCACCGAATGTTTGCTGAAGCATTCAGAACATTGGACTCATGTTTTAGGCCACTCGGAAACCTTCCCCAGCCGAGAAGCCGCGCAAATTGCCTTTGATAAATCCTCCCTGAAAGAACGGCGCAAATATAGTGCGGAAACCCTCAGTAATGTAGAAGGCAAAATCCAACAACAAGAAGTTTCGCCGGAAACCGAAGCGGGGGAAGCGGCGTATGTGGTGGTTACGGTGTTGGTGGGAACCGCTCACGATCGCCCATTATTTACCGCACCAATTGCCTCAGCAGCGGCATTAAAATCAGCGCTTAATACCCTGCGATCGATGTCCTCGGATTATCTGATGATACTGGAACTCCTGTGGACTCCGCAACTGGAAAGCGATACCCTAACCGAAGGGGAAATGGCATCAGACTATGCCGATTTGATTGCCATCTAAATCTTATGCCATAGGGCAGATAAGAAAGCATGCCAATTATTTTGCAGGTTGTGTAGAAATGGAGGTCTCGGAGCCGCGTTAACCCGCTCATGTTAGTTACATAAAATTTTGCAATAGTCAAGCATAAAAATGTGAGAATCTCGCTCCCTATTTTCCCAGGTAACGAGACCCTCACCCTGATGATGATTACTTCAATAAAGCCGAGATATGAGTGTGTCTTTAGCCGACAACTTACGATTTATTTTTATGTAGAAATGCCCAAGTTTGGTTGCCAACTTTGCCATCAACCAAAACGTGAGCTTCGGGAAATTGCTGGTTCATCTCGGATTGAAATTGTTTGACGGCTGTTTCTGTTTCTTCATCATAGAGACCATCGACTCCAGATGAGCCTAAATCGTAGCCCATTTGATTTAAAATCTGCTGCATTTGTTTGACAGATTCACCGCGATCGCCTCGTTCTAATACGGGATTATCAGACATATGTTTTTTCTCCATCTTCTGCAATATTGTTGAGCGGTCAATTCTTCCCCTCCCTGACTTTGCCAGGGAGTGGAGATGCAGACGGAACAATGTGGAAAAAGCGCTGCCTAAGCACTGGTTCCAAACCGCTGCAGATTGACTGTCACGGTTAGTGTAACCTTCTGTCTTTCTGGAGTTAAACTATCGAAAGGAGTATTTTTGGCCAGCAAATGGCTGAAGCCCTATAATTAGCTTCGGGAAGGGGGAGAAAATTCTGGCAACTAGAAGTGGCGGTGGGCCAGAAAGCGCCTCCTGCACCTAGGCGGGGGAATTTTAATGCAATGGTTTGACAGTGGCATTGCACGGGAGGGGGGCAACCCAGAACTGCCAAAAATTTTAGCCGCCACTACCGGTGGTTTTTGCACCGGTCAGTAGAGGCGACCCTATGGGAGACGCGCGCCCCGGTTACAGGATGGGAATCCGCATGCCTTCTCGGGCCAAGAAACCGCCAGGGAATGCAGTTTTGACTTGAGATTCTACATCTAAGAGAAAATTATCGTCGTGCGCGGGATCGTGATGAAAAATTGCCAGTTGTTTGACCCCTACAGCTTTTGCCACTTTGACTGCTTCCTGCCAAGTGGAGTGACCCCATCCCATTTTCGGCGTTTTTGGGTGATAGTATTCTTCGTCGGTATAGGTGGCATCGTAAATCAACAGGTCGGCATTGCGCGCCAGTTGCAGTACGTTGTCATCCAGGCGATCGGGGAAATGTTCGGTGTCGGTACAATAGACGGCGGTGCCTCCGCGCCAGGAAACGCGATAGCCGATCGCTTCACTGGGATGGTTCAGGTGCGCGGTTTCGATGGTAATATCATCCACTGCGATCGCATCCCCCGGTTTCAGGTCGTAAAATTTCAAATTCGAGCGCATCCCCTGTAACGGAATTGGAAAATTGGGATGCAGCATCTGATCGGAGAGACGCTGTTTCATGGTAGAACCATCCGGGGCAATGGCTCCGTACAGGTGAAAGCAGTTGCCCGGGATAAAGGCGGGCACGAAAAAGGGAAATCCTTGGATGTGGTCCCAGTGGGAATGGGTAAAAAACAGGTAGGCTTCCACGGGCATCTCGGGGAGCAAACTTTTTCCGAGTAACCGCAAGCCGGTACCGCCATCGAAAATCAGGCGTTTGCCTGCAACTCGCATTTCCACGCAAGACGTATTACCGCCGTAGTGAACTGTTTCTTTTCCTGGGGTGGCGATGCTGCCTCGCACCCCCCAGAAATTGACAACAAATTCAGAATCAGGTGGGGTTTCCATAGTGGCTATCCAATGGGAGGGGTTTGGACTCGGCATCTAGGGGGTGGACAAGGGCTGGGGGGAGTGAGTGTTGTTGCTGTGATTCTCGGGCTGGATTTCTAACTGATGGTTGAATTCATCCACGAAAACCACCGTGGGCGAGTAGGTTTTCACTTCTTCAGGGGTGAATTGTCCGTAAGTCATAATAATCAGGCGATCGCCTGTGACTCCCTTGCGCGCGGCGGCACCATTGAGTTCGATCGCGCCGGACCCGGCAGGGGCTTCGATCGCATAGGTAATGAATCGCTCACCATTTGATTTATTGACAACTTGCACTTGCTCGTAGGGCAAGATACCTGCCGCCTCTAATAACTTTCGATCGATGCTGATGCTACCCACATAATTCAAATTAGCACTGGTTAGGGTGCAGTTGTGGATTTTTGCCAAAAGGAGAGTACGCTGCATGATGTGGAGATGTATTGAAAAGTTTGGCGGATTGCTCCCCTTTTTTATTAAGGGAGAAATGAACGACAGCTTTTATTGTGTAAAGCTTGCTAATTTCTTGGCCTCCTATCGGTCGGAGTCGAGTTCGGTTACAACTGTTACCGACATCCTCGGGACCTTTGCCCTGCAACGAAGTTCTTTTCCCACGCTTGCAGTTAAACCACTGGCCCGGGTTTCGAGCAGGGGCTAGTTATAAATTTTAACCGTTCTGACGTCACAACCGCTTGTCCAAAACAAAAATTTTCCTTCTCAAATCTTTCATATGAATGATTTTAGCCACCCTCACCCCCTGGCTTCAACTTTTCCGGGCCATAGCAACTGGAAAATCCTCCCCTCGTTTCCCGCTGCTGAAACTCCCTTTCCCGATTTGGCGGCGATCGCTCTGGGGAGGGCTTGTCTTCGCTTTTATTCATTTAATTTGCATAGTTTTTCCCATTTTTGCGATTTTCTCTGCCGAGGTATTCCTCATCTTATAGCCGCTCTTTTTTGGAAAATACTGGTGCGAGTGAGAGCGCAACCACCGTCGTGGGTTTTGCCTCTCTCACCCCCTTGAAGTTGACAAATCAAGGGGATTTTTCATTCGGGGTGACGCAAGGTGGCGCTTTGGGATTTTCCGACACTAGAAAGCAAGGGCAAAAATTTCCATACCTGATTCGGGGGAAACCGCGAGCGAGGTCATTATTAGTGACTTAATCAGTTATGCAAATTAAGTGAATTAACGTTTAAATTAATTGTGGCGGCGGGACAATGTTTTCTCTTGGGAGTCCGCCGCCTGCGCGAAGGGTTGGGGAGGCTGTTTTAGGGCGATCGCTTAGCTTCTACCGTATTCCTTCCCGGCTTTCACGCATTTTTCCACCAAGGGCATCACTTCGTGGATATCTTTCCAACCGAGCATTTCGGTTTTCTTGTTTTCCAAGTTTTTGTAGGTATTAAAAAATTCGGAAATTTCGTCTAAGCGATGTTGGGCGATATCTTTGAGAGATTTCACGTTGGCATAACGCGGATCTTTATCGGGAACGCACAGAATTTTTTCGTCGCGTTCTCCGGTATCGATCATTTCTAGCAATCCGATGGGACGGGCGGTAATTACGCATCCGGGAAACGTCGGTTGATCCATAATGACCATTCCATCGAGGGGGTCTCCATCCTCGGCTAGGGTATTTGGAACGAACCCGTAATCGTAGGGATAGTAAACTGCAGAATAAAGAACCCGGTCTAATGCAAACGCTTGCAAGTCCTTATCGTACTCATATTTATTTCTGCTCCCGGCTTGAATTTCAATCAAAACGTTGAGCAAGCCCGGTTTCGGTTGGGCAGGAATTTGCGATAAATCCACAACTAACTCCAATGCAGAACGAATGTAGCATTCCCCTCTGCTGAGGGGAAAGAAGCCGTTTTTTGGTCAGTTTCGAGTGACCGTGACAGCAGCACCACCACCGTGGATGGTTCTGCAACGGCATTCCGTCAGCCATCGTACCAGAAACAGTGGCTTCCCAAACAGCTTTTTCGTTTTGGTTCGTTTTTACCCACACCGATCCACCCCCTTGCCCGAGAGGTTGCCCGTCATCGCCCTGGTTGAGCGCGATCGGCGACACAGTAGTAAGCGGGGGAGGGATAAGGAAAGGCAAATGATGGATGAGCAAGCAAAAAAATCTTTGCGTCCTCGAATTTTCAAGAAAAATTTAAGGTTTTGTCGTGTTATGCTGCGATCGCGCGAGGGCTATTTTGGCAAGCGGTTGGGTGCAGCCACAGGGAGGGCTGTGACATTCGATTGGCGATCGCGCAGATAAATCTTGCCCGATAATTGGCCTGCAGGATCGCTCTCCCTCACGAGGGGGACGTAACAGAGCGCTAACATCCGCCCAGGGCGATGCGGGAGTCCCTTGCCCGAGGGAAATGAAACTGACAAGCTTGACAAAACCCAGCCATGACCCGAGAGGGAAAGTGACTGGCAATCCCGGCTTAAAGGGATGGGAGTGGAATCATCAGAAATTAGGGTTGGTAAGGGGGAGAACGGAAACCCTCGTCATTTATGCGTAGGGAGGAGTTCTCCCCCC
>NZ_JAJENT010000758.1:0-3938 GCF_035615515.1 Phormidium sp. CCY1219 | reverse complement strand
CTCCATTTCCCCTGGCTCTCATCCCGACGCTCACCAAGCACGGGTAGAGCGCGGGGCTTCCCGCCGAGAAGCTAAATGTTTATTTTTGTTGCTTTTCTTTCATCATTATAGGGAGATTGGGTAGGTGGGCAATAATCGAGTTTCGGTGAATTCAGAAATGGTGGCGCAGTTTGCACATGTGCCGGTTCTCAGTGCGGAAGTGGTAGAGGGCCTAGCGGTGCAGGCGGGGGGACATTATTTAGACGCCACCGTGGGGGGTGGCGGGCACTCGCGGCTGATTTTGCAAGCCGCCCCCTCGGTGAAAGTCACCGCGATCGACCGGGATGAAGTGGCGTTGGCGGCGGCGCGCGCCGAGTTGGCGGAATTTGGCGATGCGGTGGAATTTTGGCAGGGAAATTTTGCCGAATACGACCCGGGAGAGAAACGGTTTGATGGAGCGATCGCAGATTTAGGGGTAAGTTCCGCCCAGTTGGATGTGCCCGATCGCGGATTTAGCTTTCGCCAGGAAGCGCCCCTGGATATGCGGATGGATCGCGCCCAAGACCTCACTGCTGCCGAAATTGTCAATCACTGGGACGAAGCGGAGTTAGCGGATATTTTTTATCGCTATGGCGAGGAGAGATATTCCCGAGGGATCGCCCGCAAAATCGTGCAGCAGCGTCCGTTTCAGACCACCACCGACCTTGCCTATGCGATCGGCGGTAGCGTGCCGCGCCGCTATCGCTATGGGAGAATTCATCCCGCCACCCGGGTATTTCAAGCCTTGCGGATTGCGGTAAATGCCGAATTGAGCAGTTTAGAAAGTTTTTTAGAAAAAGCGCCCGGGTGGCTGAAACCGGGCGGGCGATTGGTGGCGATTAGCTTTCACAGCTTAGAAGACCGGTTGGTGAAGCATCAACTGCGCGGTGAAGAGCGATTCACTGTAGTGACCAAAAAGCCGATCGTGGCCAAAGAGGCAGAAATTGCCAGTAATCCTCGGGCGCGATCGGCCAAACTGAGAGTCGCAGAGCGCCTCAGTGGGGCGGGATAAAACCGCGATCGGGCGAGGCATTGGATCCGCCTCAGCCCCCTGCAGCGGATCCAAATCCCCCAAACCGGGAAACGCCCAAGCCAAAAAGGCACGGACTCTGGTAAGCTAGGCTTTGGCGCAGCCTGTGCCCCGCCTGGATCTGCGCTTATGGGTGCAACGCAGGTGGCGCAAGCTCAAACGGCATTCGGCAAGGGTAGCCTGCCAACCGCAGCTCCAATATCCGGCATTTCTTGTCGCTCACCCGATCCGAAACCGGGAAAACCATAGGGGATAGCCCACTGCTAAACAGAAAGCTGGCTATGTTAAGCTCATTTGAGCAGAGTCTGCCCGTTAGCGAGCGCCGATCGCGGGGTACTTTTGTCTTGAAAGGAATGCCCACCCAAAGCGTGATTTGCCAGGGGTGCCCCAAACGGTTGGGCACCGGAAAAAGATCGGCCCGTCCAACAAGGGCGCTACTTTGGGCGCAAGTCACACTTAATCCATTAGCCTGTAAGTGGGGTATTGCATGAGTCGGGGAAAAGGGAGCAAGCTGAAACTGATGGTGGTCGATGACGAAATCGACAACCTAGACTTGCTATACCGGACGTTTCGGCGGGAATTTGACGTTTATCGAGCCGAGAGTGCGTTTAAAGCACTCGAAACTCTCGACGAGAAAGGCGAGATGGCCGTCATTATCTCGGACCAGCGGATGCCAGAAATGAACGGGACGGAGTTTCTCAGTAAAACCGTAGAACGGTTTCCCGATACGATTCGGATTTTATTGACTGGCTACACCGACGTCGAAGACCTGGTAGAAGCGATTAACTCCGGGCAAGTCTTTAAATACATCACCAAGCCGTGGAATCCTGAAGAACTAAAATCGGTGGTTCAGCAGGCGGCGGAAACTTATAAGGTGGTCAAGCAAAGTACGAACATCCTGCGTCGCTCGTTGCGCCGCGAAGCCCTGTTTAATGCGGTGATGAGCGCGATTCGAGAGTCGTTGGATTATCGCAGTATGTTGCAGACCATTGTGGAAACCGTGGGGGAGAATTTTGAGGCCAGTCGTTGCAATCTGCGACCGGTACAGAGCGATCGCCTCGCCCCAGAGTCTTTCTCCTATGTGTCCCCCAATTCCGCTGACCCGGAGGACCTGCAGGAGGATGAATCCCTACTGCACGCCGTCCTGGAAAACCGCGAAACTCAATTGGTTCAGCAGGAAGAAAACGGCCAGGACACCACCCGGTTGGTGGTGCCACTGAGCTATCAAAAAGACCTCCTCGCCGTGATGTCCGTCTACCAAGATGGCAGCGCGAATAGTTGGTCTCCAGAAGATATTCAATTGATTGAAGGCGTGGCAGAGCAAGCCGCTCTGGCCCTCTCGCAAGCTAAACTCTATCAGCGCACCGAGCAGCAAGCTCAACAAATGCTCGCTGAGCTAGAGGTGGCTCGCCAAATTCAAACCAATCTGCTGCGCCAAAGTTGGCCAGAACTGGAAAGCTCTAAGGTGCAAGCCTGTTGCTATCCCGCTCGCGCCGTGGGCGGCGATTTCTTTGAGGTGTACGTCCATTCTCAAGGAGATATCTGGATCGCCGTGGGAGATGTGTCGGGCAAGGGCGTGCCTGCAGCTTTGTTTATGGCCAGTGCAATCTCGGTGATGCGCCGAGAACTGGCTCAAGAAATTTCCCCCGAACCGGAAACGGTGATGACCAATCTCAATAGTGCGTTGGCGGATGACCTGATCGGCAACAACTGTTTCATTACGATGGTTGTGGCTCGCTATCGTCCGTCCACTCGGGAGTTGGCTTATGCCAATGCGGGACATATTTATCCCCTCGTCTGGTCTCACCGCTCTGTGGCCAATTCTTCTTCAGAGGTGGAACCGAATTTCTTGAAAGCGCGCGGGATTCCTCTGGGAATCTTGCCGATGTGGAGAGGAAAAACGGGCACTCTGGAGTTAAATTCAGGTGACGTTTTTCTGCTCACTAGCGATGGTCTGACGGAGGCGACGGTTACAAATCCAGACTCGAATCTCGGAGTCGATGAGGGCGCGATGCTCCAGCAAGAGGGTCTCTGGAAGCTGTTAACTCAAGAACCGGATCCGCTAGAACTGGAACATTTATTGGCTCGGGTCCGCGAATTGGCTCAGGAGCAGGAAGATGACCAAACTATACTTTCTCTGGAGGTTCTGTAATCAATGAGAACTGAGTTGCACGTACCGAGCGACTTGCGGTTTTTGAGCATTGTCGAAAATTGGCTGTTGGGCTGCCTGGAAATGGAACTCGGGGATAATGTGGATTGGCCTCGTCAGTCGAATCGCTTGCGCCTGGTTTTGGCAGAAGCTTATTCTAATGTGGTTCGTCACGCTCACCGGGAACAACCTAATTTGCCCGTGCTGATTCGTCTGGAAGTTAAGGAGCGCGATATCGCTCTGGAAGTGTGGGATCACGGTAAGGGTTACGATCTGTCTACTTATATGGCACCGGTGCCAGAACAAATGCCCGATGGCGGCTATGGTTGGCTGATTATGAATCGCCTGATGGACCGGGTGGAGTACAGTTTGCAAATCGATGGTCGCAATTGTCTGAAGCTCGAAGCGAGTCTGGCGGAAACGACGGACAAGGCTTAGGGGCTTTCTGGTGTTGGGGTTTGCTCCCTGCTTGTCGGTGCTTTCTCCTCTGGGCTGTTTCTGCTGCACCGCACCCTGGAGGCCACTCTGACCGATCGCCCTTTCCTTCACTCCGCAGGCGTTCGCTCCCCACACTCCCTGCTTGTCAGGGTGCATTTTTACAAAACTTAATCAAAGATTGGGATTTTTTATAAGTTTTATTACAATTGCTTGAATTTAGCCGGGGCAATCCTTCATATTAGCTTAACCGCTAGGAGCCCCGCACTGTACCCGAAGGGTCAGTGTCGGGAAGAATAGCGGGGG
>NZ_JAJENT010000757.1:0-10071 GCF_035615515.1 Phormidium sp. CCY1219 | reverse complement strand
CGAGGATATGATACCCCATCATATCCGAGGGGTCGCCTCACTCAAAAACGCGAAACCCAGATCTCAAAGGTCTGGGCCCAGAAGCCCGCGCCGTACCGCCTAAGTGGTCGGCGTCGGGAGTACGTCACTGCTATGTTGCGACAGAATCTTACTGCTCAACGTAAGGATTAAACGAGTCCCCGTAAGCGTTGCCGGATCCCTAGAGGGAAATTAACTTCCCGAAAGGGTAGGGCAATGGGTGTCAGATTGCTTGCTTAACCACCACTTCCTTGTGGCTAGTGATGTGGTCTGGGGCATTTTGCTGTCTCTCACTGACGCAGCACCGGATGGATAGGGAATCCGTTTATCCTTTCCCGATAGAGTCGAGTGGATGGTGATTTCGCTCGGTAAGGTTCTACCTGTTGATATTCGGTACGGTCTACTCAATCTTCTTGGAGGACAATTGTGACAAACGAAACTGGGGACAAAAAAGTTATTAATCAACTCGAAAAAGATGCGATAGAATTTTTTCTCGGTCAAGTTAGTGGCAATTTGTGGCCATACCTCTACGGAACTCCTCGAGATGCCACTGACCCGGTTCGAGGGGGAATTTTATATAACGAAATGCTTGAAAATGAGGAGGAATATTACCTGTACAAATATGAAGCCGAACTTTTCCAGAACAAAGGACATCTGATTGCCTCTCTTATCGGGTCTAACGCCACTTTTATTGAATTAGGCCCAGGCAGCGAACAAAGTTTGCGCCTGAAAACCTTACCTTTGCTCCGCGTTTGTCCGAACTTAAGCGGGTATGTGGGCATTGACATTTCCCAAGACTTTTTGGACAAAGGTCTTAAAGTCATTCGTTCTGAACTGCCTCATCTTTCGGTGCGGGGTACTCAGCAAGACTTTACTAAACTCGACAGTCTACCCGACGCAGAAAAGCAAGTGATTTTTTTTAAAGGCAGCACCATTGCCAATATGAGGCAAGAGGAAGTCCCGAGTTTTATCTCTCAGATCGGGAAACTAGCCCGGGAAAACCATTATCTGCTTATCGTTCACGATGCTAATCAAGATGAAGTCTCCTTGATGAAGGCTTACCATAACAAAGGAATGGCGCTTATGATGGAGAACATCATGTTTCGGCTGCATCGTGATGTGGATACACCGGGGATGATACCTGAGGCATTTCGTTATCAGCCAGAATGGGAACCGACTACTTACGACCTCAAACACGTTCTGAGTGCAACCCAACCCCAAAAAATCCACCTCAATGGACACATTGTAGAGATTGAAGAAGGACAAAAATTTCATACGTTGAGTTCATTCAAATACCCAGTGGAGGTGTTTAAAAAACTTATCGGTTCGGCAGGATATCAACCCATTGATGTTTTCTTTGATAGTTCCAATCGGATGGCTGCTCATCTTTTTCAAAAGTCGTAGTCGTAGTAGGGTGGGCAACGAGTTGCCCATCCTACAGATAGTGCTTCATACTCCGATCGGCGTCAGTGCTAAATAAGCTAAAATTGAGATCGGCCAAATCACTGATGCAGTTACGCAAATCCCACTGAGAACGTTCGCGATCGCGCTTGTCATAACGGGTTGCAATGACTCGATACTGCTTGAGTTTAGGAAAAAAGTTTTCAACTCAATGCCTTGCCGGATACAATGGGGGGATCGGAGGATGGGTCGCGATTCTTTTTTAGGGGAAAAATGCTCAAACATCACTTAAGCCAGCTATTGCGCTCTGTCTCTCAAGTAAGGTGGATTGTCGGGTGGATTGGCCTAATTCTGGTAATGGTGCTGTGGGGGACAACCGGTGCGATCGCCGGACCGCTCAGCGATCGCTTAGAACGATTTCCCGACTGGCAAAGCAAACCCCCAGTGCAATTGGTCCAGGGCGATTTAGTCTATCCCGACTGGATGGAAGGCACTTGGGAAGTAACCAGCACCTTGAAAACTCAGGTGGCTCCTTTGGCTCCCGATATTCTCACCCCGGGGTTTGAAAAAAATAAGCGCTATTTGGAGAAACCCATTTCCTTTCAAGTGCGTTTCGCCGAGGAACAGTCGCCCGGAAAACTCCTCGTCCCAATGCAGGCGCAACAAGGATTGGTATCGGCGCAAAAAGCCCCAGTGGTAGCCGATCGCGAATTTAATGGCTTGAATATCGCTAAGGCATATTTGGGCGATCGCAAAGTCCTCTCGGTCAAAGTCGATCCCACCAATCCCAACCGCCAAATTACCCAACTGCGCGGCGATCGCCAACTGGTTTCCATCGTCACCGCCCGAGGCAGCGAAATGCCCTCCCCCGATGAATTTGTGGCCACAGAAATCACCCAGCAGGTGTTTCGCAAAGAACCGCAAATTTACTTCAACGAAGTGGAAACCACTACCGAATACCAGCGAGTTCAGCCCCCTCTCAACGCGATCGAAGGCAATCAAGTCACCGCCATTTATTTATCTCCCCAAGACCCAGATTACTTTGAAGCGGGGGGCAAACCAGTGGCGCTTTATGAGTATAAATTAGAACTTTCCCCGGTGGAACAAGAAGAATAAGTTATCGAAAGTTAGGGAAAAGAGGGACAGATGCGATCGCCCCCCTTTTTCCTAATTTATTCCTCGCCTCTCAATGGGTCTGCAAACCCGGTTTCTACTCTTTACCGTTCTCTGGGTAGAGCAAAATTTTGTAAGTTTCTGGAGTCGGTTGAACGGCGCGTTCTACTGCAGCGGTTAACTCTTTGAGGGGATAGCGATCGCTCACCAGTTTATCCACATCTATTCTGCGATTAAACACAATATCGGCGGCTAATGCCTGCAACCGATAGGACGAACTATAACTCCCCATTAAATCCAGTTCGCGCCGATATAAAATATTGGGATTAATCGGAATTTCGACTTCATCGGGAAACTCGGCAAAAAAGAGTATTTTCCCCCCTTTTCGGGTGCAGTCTAGCCCTTGAAAAAATGCTTTCTCGCTGGGAACGGCTAGCAGGCAGATATCCACCCCCATCCCCCCAGTAAGCGCCTTAATTTTTGCTGATAAATCCGGATCGCGGGCGTCAAAAGCAGCTTCTGCGCCTACGTTTAACGCTTTCTCGATGCGGGCGGGTATCAAGTCAGTGGCGATCGCCCGCGCGCCGAAATACTTCACCAGCATTGCGAACATCAACCCAATCGGTCCTGCGCCGGTAATCAACACGGTTTGTCCCGGTTCTACCTTCGCCTTTTTCACCGCTTTTAAGCAGCAGTTGGTGGGTTCTACAAAACTCGCTTGCTCAAAAGTGACGGAATCGGGAATCGGAATCAATCCCCCATTCCTGACGATATGTCCCGGCACTTTCACATATTCGGCAAATCCCCCGCCACTGGGGACGAATCCGGCGGTGGTGGTGATGCGTTTATAAGTGTCGCACATGGAGAAATTTTCGTTCAAGCAGTAGGCGCAGCGCATGCAGGGAATGTGGTGCATCACCACCACCCGCTGTCCTACTTGCCAATCGGTAACCGCTTCGCCGATCGCAGAAATAACCCCGGCGGTTTCATGTCCGAAAATTCGCGGTGGTTCGTAGAGCGGATAGCGAATTTTTTTGATGTCAGACTGACACAATCCCACAACTCGCACCTGCACCAATACTTCATCAGCACCGATTTCGGGGATGGAGATGTCTTCGTAACTGAGTTGGTTGACGCCTCTAAAAACTTGCGCTTTCATGTTGGTTTATGCCACTCCCGGATAGTTGATGTTTGCGATCGCGCCATAAGGCGATCGCAATCTGCCATGTATTTTACCAAACTGGATGGCGAGAAAAGGAAAATACAGAGGATTTCTCTGCACATAGTCGGTTATTTTGGGCTTAAAACTTCACGCGATCGCCCCATTGTTCCACCGTTTTTTCGCCAATTCCTTTCACTCGGGTCACATCCTCCACCGAATCAAAGGGACGCGCCTCAATAATCCGTTCTCCCAACACCTCACCTACTCTGGGTAGGGTTTCTAACTGTTCTAAAGTCGCCGTATTCAGATTTACAACTTCCGGCAGTTCGCTGCTGCGATGAATTATTTTAGCACATTGCGCTTCTTGTTGGCGAATCTTTTGCGCGATGTGCGGGGGAAGACCCAGTTCAGCGGTGGCGTAGAGGCGATCGAATTCCCGGCGAAAGTGTGCGGAGACAATCGGATTTTCGATGATAAGCAAGGTTTCATCATTCCCGACATTGGCCACATTTGACCAGTTGTGCGACCCCGTGATAATCAGGCGATCGTCCACTAAGCCAAACTTGTGATGTAAGATATCCCCGGGGAGAAGTCGCGGAACTCCCACGGTGGAAATGGGCGGTTCCCACGGTTGGTTATCCACTTCATAGCGACATTGATTGTCGGCGAGGGCGACCCCTAACATATCTAAGCCCTCGGAGTAGTAACGAAAGGCAAAACCGCTGTCAATCAAAGCGCGCACTTTTACACCCGGCTTCTCACGTGTACTCAGGCGATCGGCGATCGCTTGCTCGGAAAAGACAAAAAGGGCTAAATCCACGCTGTTTCTCGCGCGATCGAGGGCGCTGGCAATTGTGCTATTGGTACTCTGTTCCCAGGGAAGGGTGGGAGAAGTGGGGGAAAACTTGACCGAAATCCGCGCATCGCCTAACCGGATATCTTGTAGCGGGCGAGAGGGTTTGCTTAAACCAAAGCGACTATCGGGCTTTCCGCCAACCCCATCCCCCCACATGAGGTTGAATTCTTCCCGAAACAACCGGGCGAGTTGACGGTTTTGGATGCGGAGGAGGTGGTTGGGGTTTCCGCGACTCTCGGGTTGATTCAAATCGCCATACATTCCGGAAAGGGTGAAGTTCGCCGAACCGGTGATGAGGGTCTCGTCGTCGATTAGCACAAATTTATGGTGCATTAAACCACTTCCTTTAGAACCGTCGGCGGTGTCGTCGATTACGGGAACTTGGGCGTTGCGGAGAATCACCAGTGCATCGTTTTGGGCGATTTCTGTCGCACTCATCACCCCCGAAGCGTCGCTGTCGATGAGACGCACTCCTTCTTCGTAGCGGGCGCGTTGGCGATCGTCCAGCAGGCGCACTTCTTGAGGGCTATAATCACTCCAGGGACGGTTATAGTCATGTTCGAGGATAACTCGCACGGAAACACCGGCTTGGTAACGTTCGGCGATCGCCCGCGCAAGTTTCGGGAGTCGCAGTTCTTGAATGGCGATGTCAACCGAGTGTTGGGCGTTTTGGATGTTGTCAATTAGAAGTTGTTCCAGGTTATCGCCGTTGCGGGCAATGTTGCGGTAAGGTTCGGTGTAGTGGTTCGCGGGGTTGTGGTTAAAGTACGCTTGGATTTGCGGATGTTGCGGTAATGGGGGAAGGCGATCGCGGGCGATTCTTTCCACCCTCAACGGGCTTTTCTGGCTAATTAAAAACGCCAGCAGGATTCCCAGAACAATCAGTATCCAGAAATAACGACGCACCACCAACATAGCTGTTATCTCCAAGCGGAAATTTATGGCAATTCAACGATTTGCAAGTCCCAATTGGGATATTGGCAATTATAGCAAGGACTGTTACTCTGGACAAGCGTAGCGAGGGTCAGTGGGGGCGCAGGGTCACTTTCTGTCGGCGATGCAGACTTCGGGTTGCAGATTGGCGGGTAATCCTCCCCGTAGAGACGCGATTAATCGCGTCTCTACCCCCTGCGATCGCGGGTCACTCGGTCAAATAACTGGCAGGTACCCTAACAGGATAGGATTTTCATCGATATCCCCCAATCTCAACATCTCGCTAAAACACTCTCACCCGTGATGAGCAACAATCTCTGCTATCAGAAATGCTGGTTCGTCAGCAGGTACCACCCCAGCCGCAAACAAGCGATCGCAGAATCCACCCATCAAAAAAGTCACCCTAAAAAAGCAGAAAGCATTTTATACAATAACATCGTTCTTTAATTCACCCGAAATGACAAACAACAGTGGCAACAAACCGGGGCAACTATTAAAAAAACCAGCCCGTTTGATTACCAAACTCGATTGATGGGATATTCATCAAATACCGCATCCACACTCAGAATGGATATCTGCTCTACCGTCGCCTGGGCAATAATAATCCGGTCAAACGGATCCTTGTGGGGCCTGGGCAAATTCTCCAGCACCCATACATGACTCACGTCAATGGGTAGCAGTTCTAAATTATTAGTCTGCTGTTGGTTTTCAATCAGTTCGCGCAAGGGCAAACTCAGATTCAATTTTCCCAGTTGTAGTTTGATTTGCATTTCCCATACACTGGCGACACTTAAGATTAATTCAGTGTTGGGGTCCGCTAACAAGCTACTAGCGGAGGTTGAGAGCTTTTCTGGGGTGAGACTCCACCAAATAAAGGTGTGGGTATCTAACAGAACTCTCATGATTTCTCGCTCCAGTATTCGGGCGGAATCGGATCGTTGAAATCATCGCTAATCCATCCCATACCTTTATGTAATCCCGCAATGCGAGGCTTGGTGGATTTTTTCGCGCCATATTTCTGGGCTAAAAACTCCAGGTAGTCTAGTGCTTCCTGCTGTTGGCGATAAGGGAGTTGTTGCAATTTCTCCATCGCAGCTTGCATGATTTCTTCTCGAGTTGGAAAAGACATATTGACCTCTACAAATAGTGGTTGAAATCGGCGATTTGAGTGTTAGGATAGCATTGAGATCGCCCTCCTCCCCAAAGCGCAATTACCATATTTTACCTCATTCGTCAAGCTCTACGCCCATTGCCCGCAACCGTTCTGCCAAGCGATCGGCACGCTGTCGCTCTGATTCAGCACGCTGTCGCGCTTGCGCTGCTAACTCCCCTTCCGTAGGCAATAATTCACCGTTTAAAGTTGCCCATCGCAACCACACCGCGTTTGCATCTTTGTACTGACCGGACCAGCGCAAGAGGCTTAAGCCCAATTCCTGACTTACCAAACGTCCGGAATCGTCGAGTTGCAAGGGGGTGTAAGTGCCGCGTTGCAACACAAAACCAGCCCAGTCATCGGGATTAAACGGGTCGTACCAAAAATACTCCGTCACCCGCAGGCAATTTTGATAAATCTGCTTTTTCTCGGTTTTGTCCCGTTGTGCGGTACTTTGGGATAGCAGTTCGATGACCACATCTGGTGCTTTCCCTTCCTCCCACAGCACCCAACTTTTGCGTTCGCCTCGGGGAACGTCGAGAACCACAAACACATCTGGCCCTTTAAAATCGCGATCGCGCACTTGAGCGGTGCTATAGTAAACAAACATATTCCCTCCCACAAACGCATCCCGGTCTTGCAACCAGGTCCACAGTGGGTCAACCAGCAAATCCATTTGCAATTTGTATCGCAGTGTTTCCATTGGCACCCCATCATCGCTGGGAAGTTCGTCTTGAGTGGGAGGTAATGCGATATCTGGCTGGTCTGAAAATACAATGGGGGAATCTGACATGACCCCTAACCTCCATATTGTTTTTCCGATCATAGCAATTTGACTCGTTTAGTTCCATAGTTTTGTTAGTTATGACTGATTTATAAGGAAGGTAAAATTTAGTTTTTAGATTGATTTTTTGGGAGTAATCGCCTCGCCATAGGCGGTCTAATGCTCGATGCTGTAACCGAGTGTAAAAGGCATTAAAACATAATTTTTATCTTTTTATTTGAGGCAGATTACTGTTAAATGGTGATGAAAGAACTGCAAGCGGATATTGTAATTGTCGGTGGGGGTACGGGTGGAACGGCGGCGGCGATTCAAGCGGCGAGACGAGGAGCGAAAACGATTATTGTGAGTGAATTTCCCTGGTTGGGGGGGATGCTGACTTCGGCGGGGGTATCTGCGCCGGATGGCAACGAACTGGCGGCATTTCAAACCGGCTTGTGGGGAGCATTTCTGCGAGAATTGGAACGGCGACAAATCGGCGGTCTCGATAATGGTTGGGTGAGTTTTTTTACGTTTGAGCCGCGCGTGGGGGCGGAAATTTTTGCGAATTGGGTGAAGGAGTTGCCGAATTTGCAGTGGATTGCGCGACAGGTGCCGGTGGCGGTGTTGCGGGAGGGCGATGCCATCGTTGGGGTGCGCTTTCCGGACTTTATCGTGCGGGCACAGGTGGTTCTCGATGGGACGGAGTTGGGAGATTTACTGGCCCTAGGGGAGGTTCCGTTTCGCTGGGGGTGGGAATTGCAAGCGGAGTGGAACGAACCGAGTGCCCCTTGTCAGCCCACGGAGTTCACCAAAACCTATCCGGTGCAGTCTCCCACTTGGGTGGTGGTGATGCAGGATTATGGTGAAGGTGCGGTTGCGCCGGAAATTCCCGCGCCTCCGGGGGACAATCCGCAGCAATTTGTGGGCGCTTGGGAGAAGTATGGACCGGAAAGCTTTCTCAATTACTGCAGATTACCGGGCGATCGCTTAACGCTGAATTGGCCGATCGCCGGCAATGACTACGGCGAAGGAGTGGGGCGACTGGTGGACTCGGAAACCGCACGGTTGCAATTTCTGCAAGAAGCTCAATGGCATTCGCAAAGTTTTGCCCGTTTTATTCAGACGGAATTTGGGCGGCGCTACGGTTTGGCGGCGGATATGTTTCCCCATTCAAACAGTGCTTTTGCCTTACATCCTTATTTTCGCGAAAGTCGTCGCCTGCAAGGAGTGAAGACGGTAACGGAATGGGATATTTTACCCGTAAGTGGGGGACGGGTGGCGCGGTTGTCGGTGAATGCTGAAGGAATTTGCGATGCAGTGGCGTTTGGCAATTATGCGAATGACCATCATTACCCTTGTAATGACAAGTTTTCCACTGCGTTTGAGCTCGAACCGAAGTCAATTCGCTGGGGCGGACGCTGGACGGGGACCCCGTTTACGATTCCTTATGGCTGTTTGGTGCCGCGAGAGGTGGATGGGCTGTTAGTCTGCGAAAAAAATATTTCGGTGTCTCATATTGCCAATGGTGCGACGCGGTTGCAACCGGTGGTGATGGGAATCGCTCAAGCGGCGGGAATGGCTGCTGCGCTGTGTGTGGAAAGGGGTTGTCAGCCCCGGGATTTGCCCGTCCCGGTGCTGCAAGCGGCGTTATTGCAAGATCCGGTGGCCCCGGCGGCGGTGGTTCCGCTGTTTAATCTGACGCCGGATGACCCCGAGTGGCTGGAGGGGCAATGGGAGTATTTGGAAAATCCCGGGGCTTATCCGGTGACCGGCGATCGCCCTGGGAGCAATCGAATCCTTCCACTTCCTCCACGGACCAAGGACTCTGGACCAGTGACAAATGACCGATTTGGGGGGAGTTTGCGGCGTCAGGGAGACGGCGAGTACGCGATCGCCCTGAGTTATCCCCCAGAAATGGCCAGTCAAGTTTGGACCCTAGTGACTGTGCAACCCACGGTGAACCAACAATTAGAAAAGGCGGTGGAAGGAGATTGCTTAACCCTGCGAGGTGGTCTGAATCGCTCTGGGAATTGGATTCGGGTAGACTGGATGGAGTGCCAGACCCCGAAGTAAGGGTTTGCTGAGAATCTGTTGCAGCAAAGCAGGGGAAATTGCTAGCTCAGATGCAAGGCGTTGCCGCTTTGGCTTGGATCCGGTGGAGCGATCGCCTGCTGTGGCGCTTCAGTTTTGGGGCAACCGCCAAGGGGGCGATCGCTCCCTTGTGGCGCTACATCCGGTTCGTCTGCTAGAACCACCGGGCGATCGCCATCACACTCGCCCCAAACCGTTGAAATTTTCCGGAATATGTCTTGCCAAGATTATTTTCCCAGGATATAATATTAGCAAAATCTATAAAAAGATAAATTGTTACCGCGATTCGCGAACGGGGATGGGCACGCACTTCCAACCTAGGTGGATCCACCAGGGAGTTGAAAGTTTTAGAGGCTGTCAAAAGTCTTGAAAGACTGGGTACTCTGGGTGGAGAAGGCACAAACGGTAGTAGTGTCGTGCTGTGTTAAATTGTCTGGGGATCGATACCCTAGTTCGGTGGCACCCAGGTGTCCCTCATTACAATTAACAAGACCCAGCACGAGTCAACAGTCAGGAACCCCATCCCTAAAGGGAGGGGCTTGGTAAGACTTTATTTTCCCAAGCTCACCTGACCAGAAGAC
>NZ_JAJENT010000756.1:0-210 GCF_035615515.1 Phormidium sp. CCY1219 | reverse complement strand
GCAGTCCAACCCAAACAAATCCGCAGTTGCATCCAAAAATTCTATCAAATTCAAGCCAATGAAGAACGCAAAGCCAACCGAGAAAATACCCAAATTGCCGAAGATGCAGTCATCACCGGATGGATTCTGACCCCCACCGCATCCGCCGCATTGCTAGACTATTTTGGCGCAAAAGAAGACCCCAGTCTTGGCGTCAAAGGGGTTTATTTT
>NZ_JAJENT010000755.1:0-21907 GCF_035615515.1 Phormidium sp. CCY1219 | reverse complement strand
GGCTAAAGCCGCAAGTTCGTTTTTCCTCCCCCGGCTAAAGCACGGGGGTTTCCAAACGTATCGGAGGTTATCATGATAGAGCATCTAATCGTTACCACCTTAGTAGAAAATACCGCAGGGGGAAAGGGACTGCTGGGAGAACATGGGTTATCCTTTCTCATCGAGGCGAGAAAGGGGGAAGAAACGTGGCGAATTTTGTTCGATACCGGGCAAGGATTCGTATTGGGCCACAATGTCAAGCAGTTGGGAATTGCCCTGCACCCCCTAGATGCGATCGTTCTCAGTCACGGGCACTACGACCATACAGGGGGTTTACCAGAGGTTCTACAGGAGTGCCCGGAGGCGGATTTGTTTGTGCATCCCTCGGGACTGGAGGAGAAATATAGTCCCAGAGGGGATATTGGTGCGCCGATCCGGGATAGAGAAGAGCTGCGATCGCGCGTGGGTAATCTCGTGTGGACCACTACCCCCACGGAACTCTATCCCGGTATCTGCGTTACTGGAACGATTCCCCGTGGCCACGAATTGGAAGACACTGGCGGCAACTTTTGGCGCGACAAAACCCACCAGCAAATCGATACCCTCCCGGACGACCAAGCCTTATTTATAAACACCCCCCAGGGAATTGTGGTGATTTTGGGATGTGCCCATGCCGGTACGATCAACACCCTCGACTATATTAAATCTCTCACTACAGTGCAGAGATTTCATGCAGTGCTGGGGGGGATGCATTTGTTACGTGCTACTCGAGAGCGCATCGAAGCTACGGCGAAGGCGCTAGAGGAGTATGAAGTGAGGCTGATTGCGCCGAACCATTGCACGGGCATGAATGCGATCGCCCATTTTTGGCAGCGTTTTCCCGATCGCGTTGTGGAATGCAAGGTAGGCAGCCGATTGGAGTTTGGCGATCGCAGATAATTGTTGCCGCGATCGCGAATCCTCTCCCGTCCGAGCCAAGGGTCAAAAAAGCACCAGAGTAGAGACGCCTTCAGACGTCTCTACTGGTTTGATAGGGTTGCGCGCGAACCGGAATCTCGCAACAAATCAAGCCAAAATTCAACAGAAGTCATTCGCGAGCTGCTGGCGACGAGCAATAAGTAACATAGAGCAATACAGAATTTAAACTTGCGTGCGAGGATGACGAGCGCCTACAGAAGCGCCAATCATGGAGGCAATTAAGCCCAGCAAAGAGCCAAATAAAAACGACCACCCTGCCTGTGCCAACTCGCCCACCAACGCTTGAGCTTCTGCGGGGGTAACATTTTGCATGTCGCTGGGAACGGTCATTCGATCGACCATACTAGCATTTGCGGCGACAATGCCAAAGGTTCCCGACACGCCACTGGCGAGCAACCAAGAACTAATTGCGATGGTTGTTGCCCACAAAATTGCTCCATTGAGCAGTGCGGTTTTCTTATTCATCGGACCGCAGGTTCGAGCCATCACCCAACCGCCGATAAATAAAGCAATCAGCAGACTAATAATCGACCAAATGCCCACACTCCAGCCAATAGTATTGGCATCAGCTCCCGCTGCGCCTACCGTCAAACCAATAGCGACTCCGAGGGCGCTTAACATCAGTTGAGCGGCGATCGCGATCGCAATTCCGCCAAAAATCGGTCCCCACCGCACGCGATCGTGGTAATCCACCACCGGATTTTGATTGACAATTGGCGGCTCGACAACATTCGTTCCACCTCGATTTCCATAAGTCATTTTTACTATCTCCTAACTCCCTCAAAAAAAATTTTTTGGTCTCAAAATACCAGCATTTCGGAGAATGCCCGCATCGATACTAGATTAACTGTAAGCGGAATGAAAGGTTTTCATATCTATCTACAGTAATACTTTTTCCAGCTTGCCGGCTTTCGGGAAGTCAATCCCCAGATAGAGTCAGAAAAGTGCAGAATTTTTTATCATAGATTTACGGAGTAAAACATAAACGGAGAACTATAATAGTATGGCTCTTTACAAAATTCAAGACTTTTATCCAAACTATCGCGAAGAGATGTTTGAGGGGGATGACATCAAAGGATACGATGTCTATGCCAACATTGGCCAAGAAGATAAAATCGGCACTGTTGAAGATGCCCTGGTGGATGAATCCGGTTATTTCCGCTATCTGGTTATCGATACTGGGTTTTGGATTTTTGGCAAGAAAGTATTAATGCCGATTGGGCGGTGTCGCGTAGATACCGATCGCCATCGCGTTTATGCGATCGGCATCGAGAATAAAGAGCAAATCGAACAACTGCCCGATTATCACCACGACATGGAAATCGATCGCCCCTATGAAGAACGAGTGCGATCGGTCTTTCAACTTCCCGCCGTGGAACATTCTGCTGCTGTAGAAGCCACACCCCCAGTGGAAGCCAGTGGCGTTAAGACAGAAGCTCACCACACCCATGAGACTCCCCCCAAATCCCGGGAAAACCTGCCTGCTACAGAAGGCGTCAAAGAAGAGCGGGAAGTGACTGCCTACAAACGAGAACCCGATTTGTATCAGGTTAACGAACGGGATCATCAACAACTGAAACTCTACGAAGAACGACTGATCGCGAACAAAAACCGAGCAAAAGCCGGGGAAGTCACCGTGGGCAAACGAGTGGAAAAGGAAACGGCAAAGGCTACAGTTCCCGTAGAAAAGGAAAAAGTCATCGTTGAAGTCAAAGACGTAGAAGGCAAAGAACGGCGCGTTGCCCCCGGCGAACCGGATTTCGGGAATAGCGAAGTGGCCCGCATGGAAGTATATGAGGAAAATGCAGACATTCGCAAAGAAGCGTTCGTGCGCGGCGAAGTCGAGGTTCGCAAAGAAGTGGAACGCGATCGCGTGGAAGCCGAAGAAACCATTCGTCGCGAAGAGTTAGAAGTGAACCGCGAAGGTTCTCCCGTTGTAGAAGAGAACAACCCCAGCTAAGCAGACTCGTTAGTGAGACGATCGCCCTTACTTGTCTCAGATAACTGCCTAGGCTGACCGGATACTTCGGCTGTTCCCGCAGATGTTCTACACTTCTGCAAGCCGAAGTTTCCCGGCGTCACATGCTCTCATGGGAGCCAATCCCCACAGTTTCCGTGAATTTAACCGGAAAAAACGAATTTTAAATTAAAACAATGGGTTTTAACCAAATTGTAAAAGGAGAATTATACTGATGTCTATTTCGTGTAAATGGCCGATCGCGATCGCCACCTCCATCGCCATCGGACTCAGCGCCGGCATTACCGTTCCGGAAATTGCCGTTTCTGCGCCCAACACTTCCGAAGAAGAACAAACCAGCGCTTTTCCCGATGTGGAAGCCGATTACTGGGCTACGCCGTTTATTCAAGCCTTAGCGGAAGAGAACATTGTGGTGGGATATCCCGATGGTCGCTTCAAACCGGCAGAAGATATCGATCGCGATGAATTTGCCGCCTTAGTTCGCACCGCCTTCGACCCGGATATGGAGCGGCAAATTCCCAGTGGCAGCGTTTTCGACGACGTTCCCGCCGATTATTGGGCAGCACAAGCGATCGAACAAGCCTATGAAACCGGATTTCTCGAAGCATTTGCCAACGAGAATTTCTTTTATCCGCGCCAGGAAATGACCCGCGCCGAAGCGATTTCTGCCCTGGTTCGGGGATTGGAATTAAAGGCTACCCTGCCCGAATCCACCACCTATCAAGCGAGAGTGGTCGAACCGGTACCCCAGAAGCAGCAGCGGCCCGTGCAGAAGCGTCGGTTAGTCTTTCCCCTCGCCGCCACTGCGTTGATGCAACCGTTCCTAGTAATCAATCGCGCCCAAACCCAAACCCCGGTAGCCGAAGAACCCGAGGCGAGACAAGAGTTTCAGGTAGGAATTCCCACCGCCGATTTAAACGCTTACTATGCAGATGCCGATCGCATACCCGCTTCCGAACGCGACGACTTAGCCGTAGCCACGCAAGCGAATATTGTGGTCAACTATCCCGACCCCACCCTGCTCAATCCCAACGAATTGCTCAACCGAGGTGCGGCAGCGGCGATAATTTATCAAACGTTAGTATATCAGGGAAGGATGCAACCCCTCCCGGAAAATTCAGAAGCCGCTGAATATGTGGTGAATCCGCCCACCCAGGTCAACGAAGCACAAAACTCATCCGCAGCGCGATCGGCTGAGTAATAGCTCTGGGACTCCGTAACATAATATACTCACCAGCCCCGTAGGGTGCGTCACCCCCACCACCCAATCCGTGCCACATTCAGACCCATAGAATCCGGGGGTGACGCACCACCCTCTAAACTTTATACAATGTGAAATGAATCGTTGCCGATCGCCCCGGCATTCCTTGCGCGCTCAGGAGGCGGAGCCTCGGGAAGGGCGTTCCCAGGCTGGAGCCTGGGAACGAGTCAACGAGTCAACGAGTCAGCGAGTCAGGGGGGAACGAAGCAAAGGCGCGACATCCTTCTCCCCAGATTCAGGTCCATCGCCGCATACCACAGAGACGAAATTAGGTCAACCCCCGAGCAAACAGGCGATCGCCCGATAAAAATTCCGGATTTTCCCGTAAAAAAGCGCATTTTGAATGGTGGTGCCTGCCCAGACGCCCCGAGAGGCGGATGTTTTCAGGCAGTGACACACAACAGCGCAAACTCTACCCAGGCGGAGTATATGAAACGGATTACGGCTGAGGAACTCCTGAACAACTATCAAACCGGACAACGGGACTTTTTGCTATTAGACTTGTGTGGCGCAGACTTACGAGGAGCGGATTTGCGGCAAATCAACGTGATGGGGGCCGATTTGATTGGTGGTTCCCTATGTGGAGCCGATCTCAGTGGAGCCGATCTCAGTGGAGCCGACTTAACCCGTGCCGACTTATCCCATGCGAACTTAAGCGGTGCGGATCTGACCCATGCCATTGTAGGTGAGGCAGACTTCACCGGGGTCAACCTC
This sequence comes from Phormidium sp. CCY1219, assembly GCF_035615515.1. Classification (GTDB taxonomy): domain Bacteria; phylum Cyanobacteriota; class Cyanobacteriia; order Cyanobacteriales; family Laspinemataceae; genus CCY1219. The sequence continues at coordinate 16,997 of NZ_JAJENT010000755.1, read as the reverse complement.
ACCGGTGCGATTCTCAACGGCGCGATTTTGGGGTGGGATAATGCACTCGGACCGAACTTTAGCGAAGCGAACCTAACGGGAGCGAAACTGCAGCAAGTCCACTTACCGAGAGCTTCTTTCAGGGAAGCCAACCTCTCCGCTGCCGATTGCGCCGATGCCACCTTAATTTACGGGGATTTCACCTCAGCATTTTTGCTCGGAACCTGTTTGAAGCAAGCCAATTTAAGTCAAGCGAATTTCCGGCGATCGCACCTGTTTGGCACCTTTTTCGTCGCCAGCTTTTTGAGTGGAACCTGCTTCCATGAAGCCCATTTAAACGCGGTGAACTTTTACGAAGCCTCCCTCAACCCCCTTTCCCTGCAATCCGCCAACGAGTGCCAGCGCATCGTGATGCCCAATGGCACCCTAGCGCTCGATTATCGGCGACAAGGGCAGTTGCGCGAACATCGTCAGCTCAATCTCGCCGTCAAACCGCCCCTCGAAGCCCATTCCGTCACCCTGTGAGGGAGAATAAAGAATGAACAATTGCGAACATTATTCAATTCTCGATTCTCAATCCTCCACGCTCCAGACTTTCACCGTACCATCTGCACTGCCACTGACGATCGCCTGAGACGCTTTTGCCGCAAACGCCACTGCATTCACCCAATTCGAGTGGCCAGTAAATTGGCGTAATTCCTGACCGGTTCGTAGGTGCCAGACCTTGATGGTACTGTCCGCGCTACCACTGACCAGGTGGTAGCCATCGGGGCTAAATGACACAGAATTCACCGGTTCGGAATGAGCCGCGATCGTGCCTCGCGCTTCCCCGGTGGAGGCGTTCCACAGAGTAATCGTCCCATCTTCTCCCGCACTGGCGATCGTCTTGCCGGTGGGGCTAAAGGCAATCGAATTAATCGCATCGGGTTCGGTACTGAAGCGCAACAGTTCTTCACCGGAGCGCGCATTCCACAAAATAATCGTCCCATTTTCGCTTGCCGAGGCCAAAATTGCCCCATCGGGACTGAACCTGACCGAAGACACCGCTTCCTCATGTCCTTCCAAGGTCATCATTTCTGCGCCGGTTTGTAGATTCCAGAGTTTCAGCGTTTCATCTGCCGATCCACTGGCCAAAATCGGGGAATCTGGACTAAAGGCAACCGCATCCACGCGATAGGAATGTCCTTTCAGGGTGCGGATTTCCTTACCGGTTAGCAAATCCCACAACTTAATCGTTTCATCCCCGCTACCGGAGGCGAGCATTTTGCCATCGGGGCTAAAGCTAACCGACCACACCCCTTCAGCATGTCCGGAAAGCAGAATAGCCAATGCGCCGCTATCGAGACTCCAGACTTTCACCAGACCATCTTCGCTACCGCTAGCGATTCGGTGTCCGTCAGGACTGATGGCGATATCTTCTACCCAGCTTGAAATGCCGCTGAGCGATCGCAACTCTTCGCCGCTGTGCAAGTTCCATTTAGCGGTATCTCCACCGCTACCACTACCCACCATTTGACCGTCTGGGGTAAACACCACCGAGTCCACCCATTCCACATCCCCGCCCAGGGTTTGTCGTTCTTCCCCGGTTTCCAGGTCCCACACTTTAATCGAGCGATCGCCACTCCCACTGGCCAAGGTGCGATTATCCGGCGCAACGGCGATCGAGCTAATCCACTCCGAATGCCCGCGCAGGGTATTTCTCGGCAGCTTCATTTCCTCTTCAGAGTCCCCCTGCAGGTTCCAAACTTTCACGCTTTCGTCCGCACTGCCAGTGATCAACCAGCGTCCATCGGTAGTAAATGTGACCACATTCACCCCTGCGGAATGCCCCTTCAAGCTGCGGATTTGCTCGCCGGTACTGACATTCCACAGTTTCACGGTTCTATCTTCGCTGCCACTGGCCACCATTTGCCCGTCCGGACTCAATGCCACCGCATACACCCAGTCGCGATGGCCGGTCAAGGTTTTGCTTTCTTTGCCGGTTTCCAAATCCCACAGTTTCACCGTGCTGTCGCCGCCACTGGCCAACATCCGCCCATCGGCACTAAACGCCACGGAATACACCCAGTCAAAATGCCCCTCGAGGGTCTGGCATTCTTCCCCGGTCTGGAGGTTCCACACTTTAATCGTATTATCCTTAGACCCGCTGGCGAGAAACTGACCATCGGGGCTAAATGCCAAGGAAGTGACCCAGCGGGAATGGCCGGTGAGGGTGCGCTCAACTGTAGCGATCTCTTTACTGCTGTTGAGGTCCACCCGCCACAGTTTAATCGTGGCGTCACCACTGCCGGTGGCTAAGCGTTGCCCATCGGGACTAAATGCCACGGAATCCACCCAGTCGGTATGTCCGCTCAACACGCACAATTGTTCGCCGGTGTCCAGTCGCCACAGGGCGATCGAGTTATCGTTACTGCCAGAGGCGAGCAGGCGGCCATCCGGATGAATGGCAATAGAATAAATGCGGCTCGAATGTCCCCCCATCGTGCGCAGACATTTGAAAAAGCGATAGTGATTGTACTCTTGCAAGGCTTTCCGCACGTCCGGTTCGCTGCGGTGTCGCAGCAGCAGATAGGCAGCGCGCTGTACTGCTTCCGCTTCGTCATTTAAGGCGGCGATCGCCTTGGCGACTCCATCGGATTTTCCCTGCTTCAAATCCGCTCGCAAAGCAAGGATTTTGGCTTCTGCATCCGGAAAAACCAAATTCGCGTTTCCCGTCTCGATTGGATTTTTTGCCATTGGTTTTTTACTCCACCCGCACGACTATCAAACACTCTTTTAAGTTTTTAGACATTACGCAATTCACCCCTAATGATTCTCAACATCGGGTGTAATGGGCATTCTTGCCCGCCGACAAATGGCTTGCGTCACTCCTGGTTTTGTTATCATCCCGCAGAGCGTTGCGCTCAACGCGCACACACGCCCCTGCTCCATGCACCCTGACTCGCGCGCGCAACTCGGGCGCGAGACTTTTCTTTACTGTACCCCGTGGAGAAGTTATTTTTTCTTCTCTGAGAACAATTCCTCCCAACACGCCGGGGAGAGGATTTGCGCTTCATCATCGGATAGATAGAAGGAATACACCCCAGTATCGGAGCGATCGCAGCGCAAGGGTTCAAGCTCTTTGCTAAACGGATTCCACACGGCGACCACTTCTCGTTTTTGTTTTTTGCGGATTAATTCGCAGTGGATATGAACCGTGGGTAACTCGATTATCAAGGCACTATGCAGTTGCGCCTCGAGTTTGAGGGCGTATCGTTCTTGAATATCTTTGATTTTTCGCTCCAGTTCTTTTTGGGTGGCGGCAATTCGCGCTTTTTCGCGATCGCGCTGTTCTCCTTCTAAGTTTTTTTTCTTAATTTTGGCGTTAATTTCTTGGGCGATCGTGCGATAATACTCTTTTACTCTGTTCTCATCGCGCTGCTGTTTGCGGGTTAAACTGGCTTGCCACTTCTCAATATCTGCTACAATCAACTTTGCCGATGTTTTCTCGATAATTCGCGATAATTTCTCAAACTCCACCGCCGCCCCATTGGTGTCTGCAAAACCCTCGACGCGATCGGATGTCCACAGCAACGCATCTCCAATCTCCACCGGTGCTACCCCAGTGATTTCATTCACGCAAAACGATACCATTCCCAACCGTTTCTCATCTGCCGTTGCCGTATAAGCCACATTACACAGCAAATAGGGCGTGGTTTCTGCATGAGCTTCGATAAACCGAATCAACCCATTTTGCGGCGTTAGGCGATTTAAAATCAGTTTTTCAAAGCCGGTTTTTTTCATATATCCGTCGTATTTTACCCCAAACCTTCCCACATAGCCCAACGGTTCGAGCAGGGTTTCAAACCTTTTTAAAATCTCGGAATTATAGCTAACAAAACAGCCGTCGCGCACTTCTGCTGTGGTGGTAAAGGTCACTTCTTCTTCCACATCTAGGGTATTGGCTACCGATTCTGGGAGCAATACCTCTAAGGTATGAGGGGTGGAAAATTCGGCGACCCCTTCTTGCAGCGCCACCACTTTGGCCACAGTTTCTAAAATTGGATTTTCGCTCATTTTCTCTACAATTGATTACGCTTCAAAATCTTCTCCAAAAATTTGTTCGTCTAGTTCGCGAGTTTGATAATAGCTGTCTTTTGCTTTTAACAAATTATGCGCCAAATCATCGAAGGCATCGTCCAGTTCTGGGCGCGACTGGTTTTGCAGCCAGATATCCATAATTGCTTCGCCAAAATCGAATTCATCTTCCATATTGCCTAAAATGGTTTCGATTTCCCCCACGACTAACTCGAACATATTGATTTTATCGTGCAGGATGCGGAGAATGTACTCTTCGATGCTATCTTTGATGCAAAAATTAAAGATAAACACATCTTGGGTTTGACCGATGCGATGAATGCGACCGATGCGCTGTTCGATTCGCATGGGATTCCAGGGTAAATCGTAGTTGACGATCGCATTGGCAAACTGAATGTTGCGACCTTCGCCCCCGGTTTCCGACGCCAGCAACACTGGGACGGATTCGCGAAATTCCGCGATCGCCTCATCTTTATGTTTCAAGGTCATATCCCCGCGAAATTCCGCAAACCCAATCCCCTCTTTTGCCAAACACCGCGCTAAATACGATTGCGTCTCTCGGTGAGTGGTAAATACCAAAGTTTTTTGCGTCGATTTCTTCAATAAATTAACGAGCTGTTGCGCTTTTTCAAAACTTTTAATCCCTTTGGCGCGTTTGAGTAAAAATTTCACCTCTTCATGGTCAAATCGTTCCGACAGCGTGTTAAGATAATCCGCAAGTGCCGTGGGACTGCTCCCGGCCCGCATCAAGAGCATGTTGCGCGTCAGGCGGTCTAATCCTTTTTCATTTTGATGCTGACGCAAATAGGCGTTAATCGCTCGATATAATTCTTGCTCGGCTTTAGAAGGAGTCACGGTAATAGTGGAGGCGAATCGTTTCGGCAGTTTTACATCCACTAAACTGCGGGTATTTCTCACCATAACCTCGCGCATGAGTTGGCGCAATTGTTCCGGATTTTTCGGCAAGCGACTATTGCCCGAATGCACGTATTCTTTTTTAAATTGTGCCTGGGTTTTTAACAGTCCCGGTTTTAATAAAGTCAGCAGGTTGTAGAGTTCGACCAGGGTATTTTGCACCGGGGTGGCGGTGAGCATGAGGATAAACCGCTTTTTAATCGCATTAACCAGCTTCCAGTTGAGGGTTTTGCTATTTTTCAGGTGATGCGCTTCATCCACCACCACCATATCCCATTCCCGGGCGGTGACATGGGCGAAGTGGCTTTTATGTTTGGCGGTATTGATAGAAGCAATGATGCGATCGTTTTCCTGCCAAAATGTTTCGGCATCCCCTTGACGTTCGTCCGTGGTGATGGTAGGAATGCCAAATTTATCCTCGAGTTCCAGTTGCCATTGAGAAACCAGGGAGGCGGGGGTGACGACTAACAGGGATTTTATCATGCCTCGGTTGAGATATTCTTTACAAATCAATCCCGCTTCGATGGTTTTTCCCAATCCCACTTCATCGGCGAGTAAGGCGCGCCCTCCCATTTGTTTGATGACTTTTTTGGCGGTTTCGATTTGATACCAATGTTTGTCGATATGGGTCAAACTAGGCAAGCAGACCAATTGGTCGTAATCGGCTAAAATCGATAAATGAAATAAATCCAGTCTGGCTTGATAGTATTCAACTGGGCTAAAATGGCACTGTTGCAGCGCTTGCAATGCCGGGGAGGGTTTAAATTGAAAGGAATAAGCGTTGGTCATAGATTGCACTGCGATCGCGGGTAATAAACTAACTTTATAAAGTTGGCCGAGATATTGCCATCGGGGCAGGTTTGGAGTATTTTATCAGGAAAAGTTTAGATGCGATCGCCCCCGGTGCCAGCTTCAGTGTACGTGAAACTGTCCAGCGCTGCGATCGCCCCTGCTATTTGCCATTGTACGCCAACTAAGACTGTATGGGAGAGGAAAACTCAATGCCGACTTTCCTCTCCCATATTTTGCCGTTTCCTTGTTTTTGCAACCCCTGTGCCCTGTGGACAGAGAAGGGCTGAAAAATTATCGGCTTCCCGAACCGTTTATGCTGAAACCTGTCTTGATTTTAAAGTCATAAAAAAGACAGAACAATTGCGGTTCGGGGAAGGTTTAGCGCATCGCCCGAAAAATATTCAGGCGATCGCCTTTAGCGTTCTACGGATGACTCTTCTTTGTTGGAAGAGTTTTCCTGGTTGTCGCTGTTATTCTCCGAATTCGGCGGTTTTCTGTAAAATCGGCGAGAATTGGTAGATTTACGGAAGCGACGAGCGTAAGCTTTATTCCGCAGAGCTTTTTCTTTTTTAGGGTTGCGACGTTTTGCCATATTTACCTCATTGATTAATCAACACACTTAGGTCTTGCGGATGCCGCGAACAACGGTACGCGATCGTGACGCTTGGGGCGTCATCGATGGGTTAAATGCTGAAGCGCGGGGAGAAGCAGAAAACCAGAGGAATAACCTTCATGCTTCGTCGGTCACTGTTTCCACCCTCCCGCGCTTCAGCACGCCTGACTATCTGCATTTCTCAATTTTGCACGCTGATTCTCGTCTCGCGAAACCGACTCAGAGAGCGAGAATCCCACGGGTTATGAGAAACCTTCACCCGTGGTAGCGATCGCTGCTTTGCAGATGGATCCAAGATTGGATTGAACGAATTGCGACACTTGAGCGCCAATCGATTGGTCCATCTTGCACAAGACCGCTGTGTGCGTTGGACTCCATTCTAACAATGTTCGCGCAGAAAAACCGCCTCGATCCTAAGCAAACCCTTATTTTAAAGGATAAAATGACCATTTTCCCACGGATTTTCCCACCGATTCCCTCGGGAAAACCCGCCCGAGGATGGCAAAGGGCGCGCCAAAGATTTCGATTTTCTGTGGGCGGAACTTCCAATCCCCTCCCCCCTGTCCAAACCAGGAGAGCGGATGGGCCAGGGTCGCGCCCCGGTGCGAATTGGCAGGAAATCCCGAGAGTGAAATCAACTGCAGGGGCAAAAGTAGGTGGGAAAATCTGCTTTCCCCGTCCCATTGCTGTACGATGAGGAGGGACAAGTAGCAACAGCCGCTTGGCCGCTACCGACAGTTTTCCGGTTTCATCCAACTCGTCCAAGATTGTTTTTTCGGTTCGCTACAGCTTACGAATGTTTATGCGTCGCTTATGGCATTTTGCCCAAAACGTACTGGGGATTTTGTTTCGCCATCCCATCCTCGGGGTCAGCGTTATCCCCATTTTGCCCGACGGTCAAATCGTATTGGTTCGCCGTCGGGATAATGGTAAATGGGCACTTCCCGGGGGAATGGTGGACTGGGGAGAGGACCTACCCACCACGTTACGCCGGGAGTTGGCGGAAGAAACCGGCTTGGAATTGGTCACAACCCAGCGCTTGGTGGGCATCTATTCCGCACCCGATCGCGATCCGCGCATTCACTCGATATGCGTGGTGGTGGCGGCGGAAGTTCGCGGAACGATGCAAATTGAAGATACTCTAGAAATCAGCGAGGTGAAGGGGTTCGATCGCGATGCTCTTCCGGTGGGGCACCTGTCCCACGATCACGACCGCCAGTTACAAGACTTTCTCAATGGCGTCACCACTGTGGCTTAAGCGCAGGCGATGGGCGGGTCCATCTCAACCCCACTCTGCCTCGGCGGCGTAACAACTCCCGCTTATCGGGGTTGCCTGATGGCTTGTTCCACCACACCCAATCAGCAGCATGACTCTACCGCTACGCAATTCTCGAATTAAGCTCTCTGTCGGACAACTTTTCTGGCGCGAAATCGGTCAGGAGGGACCTACAGTGGTGTTTTTACATGGCTCTTGGACCGATAGCAGTCAGTGGGTGCCGGTGAAGAGGGCGTTGAGCGAGGACTATCACTGCTTTGCGGTGGATTTACTCGGATTTGGCGAGTCGGAAAACCCCAACGTTCACTACTCCATCGCCTTACAGGTGGATTTTCTCGAGGAGTTCTGCGAAACGTTGAACCTGCAAGAAATCTATTTGGTGGGTCACTCCTTAGGCGGTTGGGTGGCGGCTAGTTATGCGGTTAAATATATGGAACGGGTGCGAGGCTTAGTCTTGCTGACCCCGGAAGGAGTGGAAGTTCCGGGACTAGAAAACCGCTGGCGCAGGGTCGCGTTGTGGATGAAGGGCTTGCCGGTGCTGCAATTCCTGCGATCGCCCCTGTTGCGCTTGGCGAAGCTGTTGCGCTTGCAGCCGGTGGTGGAGGATTTTCTACAGCAACTCGAAACCCTGCAACACTCTACCGTCGCCTGTCAGCTTCTCTTCCAACGTCGCCGCCCGGAAATTAACTCGGAGTTACTCCAAGAGCGTTTAAGCTCGATTAAACTGCCGGTGTCGATTCTGTGCGGCGACGCGGATACCCCCGGGGCGATGGCCCTGTCTCAGGCTTATGCGGATCTTCTGCCCAACGCGCAATTGCACAAGATTCCGGATGCGGGGGAAAATTTACCCCTTGCTTTCCCCGATGCGGTGGCGCAGCAGATTCGCGCTTTGGTGGATGGCGAGAGGGATGAAGGCATCAGGGCTTAGCACTCTGGCGGCGTTTCACCAGGCGCATTCCCCAAAAGATTAAATGCGGATCGGCGATCGCCTCCTGGGCGATTTCTGGGGCTTGCACTTGCAGGTATTTCACCAGTCTCCTCCCCCCTCCCCCGGCGATCGCTACTGTAGCTTCGGGAAATTGTTGCCACCAATTCTCGATAAAGTCTCGCACCCCGGCGACGATACTATAAACGACCCCACTTTGAATCGCCCCCGCCGTTTCTGTGGCCCAGCGGGAGGGCAGTTGGGCGGGAATTTCAATCTCGGGTAGGGCGGCGGTTTTTTGCGATAAGGACTGTAGCTGTAGGGCAAATCCGGGTAAAATCGCACCGCCGACGAGTCGCTGGCGATCGTCGGCCCCGGTGAAGGTTAAGGCAGTACCGGCATCGATCGCTAAGCAGGGCCACCCCCACTGATGTCCCGCCCCTACTACCGCTAAGGCGCGATCGATGCCGAAGCTGGGATACATCCCTTGCAAGGGCACTTCGTCGCGGGTAATGATTCGCCCGCGCCCATACTCCCGCCACAGATCTAGCTGCTGTGGCACCACGGAGGCTATCCACAGGGCCGGCGGTTCCCCCACCCATTCTCCCACCGGTGCGTCCCCACAGGGTGCGGATTTCGGCCACAAATATCCCCGGTTCCACGCCCCTATCCGTTGTTGGGCGCGATCGCGATCGCTGTGGGGCGTATCCCAATCCCGCTGCAGGGCCTCCCCCACAAACCACGCCCAGTGCAGTTGCGAGTTGCCAATCGCTAATGCCAGCCAGTTTTCTTCGCCAGATGGAGTGCAAGGGGAAAGGGAGGTCATGTTCGGAATTAAGAATTAAGAATTGAGAATTGAGAATTAAGGCATTTGAGTGATTATCAATTGAAAAATGCCCCCATGAGGAGGGCTACCCTACAGTCCATTTAGCCCTACCCTTCTGCTGGGGTTCTAGGGTAAGGGGTATTTTTCTTTAATTAAGAATTGTACCAATCCGCAACCCACTGCGATTCGGTGCGGCGGTTTTCCCCGTCGGTTCGTTTTGAATAACCCTTAAATATAACAAATTTTGAGGAATGCCACTGTAGTGCAAGAGACTTCATTTACAAGCATAGTATTTCCCCTCGATTTTGATAAACAAACAAAATGAGACAAAATATTTTAGCAACAGATTGGCAATCTGGCAACCAAACTGGGAGGTCAAAACTTAAAATTTTTATAAAAATTTGTTAAGATGATTCACAGAGCCATTTCCTGCATCTGCACTGCTTCTTACGCCTTACCAGTTAAAATACCTTATGTTCCTGAAAGTATATCAACCCTATTGCGAGTTGCCGAATACTGCTTCGATCGCGCAAGCCAATTCGGTGCAAGTCCCCCCTCCAGATGACGATACCGCCACAGTTGTGCGGGAAAACTGCGATGTGCAAACCCGGGAACTGCAACAGCAAGTTCAACTCTCGAGCTTGCTCAATCAAATCAATAATGCCATTCGCAGTACCCTGGATTTAGATGAAGTGCTGCAAACCGCCTGTCGGTTATTAGCTAAAACCCTCAACTGCGATCGCGCCAGTATCCTCGTCACCCTTCCCGAGGACCGCGACACCTTAATCACCCGAGGCGAATACAAAAAAGACGACTATCCGAGTCAACTGGGACTGAAAGTGCCCTTGCAGGATAACGCCCACTTACAAATGTTGATATCGCAGGCGAAACCCTTAGCGGTGACGCGGTTTGTAGACTTTCCGGGGTTAGGACGCCAAACCCAAGAAATCGTCGAAAAACTGGGGATTCGGTCGATGCTGGCGATCGCCATGCGCTATCAAGGGCGAGTCAATGGCATTCTCGGCTTGCATCAGTGCGATCGCGAACGGGAGTGGACCGCATGGGAACAGGACCTCCTAGAAGGAGTCGCCTCCCAACTGGCGATCGCCATCAACCAAGCCCAACTCTACAGCGCCACCCGCGCCGCCGCCGAACGCGAGGCACTCCTGCGCCTGGTGACCGACCAAATCAGAAGCACCCTGGATTTGCAAACCATTTTGCAAACAGCCGTGCGCGGGGTGCGAGAACTCCTGCAAACCGATCGGGTGGTCATTTACCAATTCAAAGAAAACTGGCACGGAGAAATCGTCGTCGAAGACCTGCTGGTTCCCTGGCCCTCTATCTTTGGCGACATGGTGGCGGACAACTGCTTCAGTGGCGAATATGCGAAATTATATCAAAAAGGCCGCGTCAGAGCCATTAACGACATTCACAATGCCGGCTTAGAATCCTGCCACGAACGATATTTAGCATCCTTGCAGGTGAAAGCCAACCTGATCGTGCCGATCGCGATCGGCGAGAAGCTGTGGGGACTACTGATTGCCCACGAATGCCATGCGCCGCGTCGGTGGACAAACGAGGAAATCGACTTGCTGCGCCAGTTAGGCGATCGCTTGGCGATCGCGATTTCCCAAGGGGAACTCTACGCCCAAGTGCAAGAAGCCGCCGCGACTTCCAAAGCGCAGGCGGAACAACTGCAAGCCACCCTAGAAGAACTAAAAGCCACCCAGCAGCAATTAATTCAAAGCGAAAAACTCTCGGGGTTAGGGCAAATGGTGGCCGGTATTGCTCACGAAATCAACAATGCCAACAATTTTATCCATGCCAATTTGCCCCACGCGATCGAATATGCCGAGGCGTTGAATGAGGCGATCGATTTCTATGCCGAATCTCACCCGCAAGCGGCGTCTTTGCTCGAACAAATCCGCGATGAATTTGACCTGGATTACATTCGCGAAGATTTTCCCAAATTGCTCAATTCCATGCAGCAAGGAAGCAATCGGATTCGCACGATCGTGCAGACGTTGCGGAATTTTTCCCACCTGGACGAAGCGCCATCGAAAGCGGTGGATCTCAACCAGGGTCTCGACAATAGCCTCGCCATGTTGCAACATCGCCTGCAACCGGGTCTGAAGGTTAGCAAACACTATGGTAAGCTGCCACCAGTGGAATGTCGTCCGGGGCAAATCAATCAAGTGTTTTTTAATTTGATTAATAATGCCTTAGATGCTCTGGAAAACCAGGGGGAGGGGGCTGAGTTGACCCTGACGACTTATCAAAGTGGCCCGGATTGGGTGACGATTTCGATTCGCGATAACGGTCCGGGGATTGCGCCGGAGATTCAAGGGAAGATTTTCGATCCGTTTTTTACCACCAAGCCGGTGGGGAAAGGGACGGGTTTGGGACTGTCTCTGTGCTACCAGGCGATCGCCCAGGATGGCGGTGGCAAAATTCGCTGTGTCAGCGAAGCGGGGCAAGGGGCGGAATTTCTGGTGGAATTGCCCGTGAAGCCGACAGTGAGGTAAACGGGGAGGAAATTGTCGGGGCTGTTCGCGCGCTCCAAATGGGGTTGAGCCTTTACTCCCGTTTTGCTCCTCCCCCCATTCGCGACAGGGGCGGAATTTTATTATCACACTATGCGTGCTTTGTCAAATAAAAATTTGAAATACTTAACGGAATGATAGTTTTTTTAATTAAAACTAATCATAAAGTTATGTAACAATAACATTAACAGCAAACGTAATCGGTAGCTCTCAAGGAGGCCATCTATGGTAGTCGCCCTCAGCGATCGCCTCGAAAACCGACTGACAATCGAAACCAGCGAAATCGCAGAAGATACCACCACCATTCGGTGTTTGGATTGGGATCGCGATCGCTTCGACATTGAATTTGGCCTGCAAAACGGCACCACCTACAACTCATTTTTGATTCGCGGGGCACAAACCGCCTTAGTCGATACCTCTCATGCAAAGTTTCGCGAGCTTTATCTCGACACCCTGGGCGATTGTATCGACCCGACTCAAATCGACTATCTCATTATCAGTCACACCGAACCGGATCACAGCGGTTTAGTGAAAGAGGTGCTAGAACTCGCCCCCCAAGTCACGGTGGTGGGTGCCAAAGTGGCCATTCAATTTTTAGAAAATTTAGTTCATCGCCCCTTCGAACGCAAAGTTGTCAAAAATGGCGAGACCCTGGATTTGGGTAACGGCCACGTTTTACAATTCGTCAATGCACCCAACCTGCACTGGCCCGATACCATTTTTACCTACGATAAGAAAACTCAGGTAATGTTCACCTGCGATGCGTTCGGAATGCACTATTGTTCCGATAAAACCTATGATGAGGATTTAAGCGCGATTGAAGCGGATTATCGCTTTTATTACGAGTGCTTGATGGCTCCCAATGCGCGATCGGTGCTCGGGGCGATGAAACGGATGCCTGATGTGGAAGAAATCGGCACGATCGCCACCGGACACGGCCCGCTGTTGCGATACAATATCGGCGAACTCACCGGACGCTACAAGAGCTGGAGCCAAGCCCAAGCCAAGGCGCAAACTACGGTGGCGGTGTTTTACGTGTCGGACTACGGGTATAGCGATCGCCTCTCCCAAGCGATCGCGCGCGGAATCACCAAAACCGGGGTCAATGTGGAAATGATGGATCTCAAATCCGCAGATACCGCCGAAGTGCGCGAATTGGTCAGCATCGCCTCGGGAGTCGCGATCGGCGCGCCTCCGCTGACTGGTGTGGGTGCGGCGACGGCGGAAGCGGCGCTCAGCACGATTTTGGCCTCGGTTCACGACAAACAGGCGATCGGCTTGTTTGAATCCGGCGGCGGAAACGACCAATCCATCTATCCCCTGGCGGTGAAGTTCAACGAACTCGGTCTCAAGCCCGGATTTCCCAATATTACGATTAAGGAAACCCCCACGGAAGCGACCTATCAGCTTTGCGATGAGGCGGGAACCGATATGGGACAATTGCTGAGCCGCAAAAAAGCGATCGCTCAAATGAAGTCCCTGGATAGCGAGTTGGATAAAGCCCTGGGACGCCTCAGCGGCGGACTGTATATCATCACCGCCCGCAAAGGAGATGTCAGCAGTGCGATGCTGGCGTCTTGGGTGACGCAAGCGAGTTTCGAACCGTTGGGGGTGACGATCGCCGTGGCGAAAGACCGGGCGATCGAAGCGCTAATGCAGGTGGGCGATCGTTTTGTCCTCAATGTATTGGAAGAGGATAACTATCAATCCCTGATGCGCCACTTCTTAAAGCGCTTCCCCCCCGGGGCGGATCGCTTCGCCGGGGTGAAAACGCAAAACACCAGCAACGGTTCTCCCATCCTCAGCGAAGCCCTCGCCTATCTCGAATGCGAGGTCCTCAGTCGCATGGAATGCAGCGATCACTGGGTCGTTTACAGCAAGGTGGATGCGGGTCGCGTTTCTAAACCAGACGCCCTTCCCGCCGTTCACCACCGCAAAGTGGGCAATCATTACTAATTTTCCCGCAATTGCCCGCCTGCGATGCTCTTTTCCCACTCGGTCTGGTTTTCCTGATTTCCGCGTTCCCAGGCTCCAAGGGCACGCAATCGCCGTAGAGACGCTTCTGAATCGCGTCTCTACCGCCTCCTTAAACGGAGGATGCATGAGTTGCACCTTTGCTTCCCGAGGGAACTGTGCGATCGCGAATCCACCGACCAATTCCACCCACCACAGCTTACAATAGTGGGAAATGAGGCATTCGTGCCCTTTTTTGTCCGTCAAGCCGTCCCTCGCATTTCTCACATATGGTTACAACTCCAACCAAAACTAGAGACGTTCAGGTGTACCTTTTGGAAGAAGACACCAAGGTGCTGCGATCGCGCACCTGGGATCGACTGAAGTTTGAAGTCGAATATTCCCTCGCCAAAGGAACCACCGCCAATTCGTTCTTAATTGAAGGCGATAAAATTGCCCTAATCGACCCTCCCGGAGAATCGTTCACGGAAAATTATCTCGACACCTTGCAAAAGCGCATCGAGCTAAATCGCATCGATTATGTGATTCTCGGCCATTTTAACGCCAACCGAGGTGTTACCCTGAAAGCCTTGTTGGATTTGGCCCCGCAGATTACCTTTGTCTGTTCCAATCCCGCCGCTTTAGCCCTGCGGCAATTTTTTGAAAATACGGAACTGAAAATTACGGTGGTGCGCGGGGAAGATACCCTGGATTTAGGGAAAGGCCATCAATTGCAGTTTATCACCACGCCGACGCCGAAGTGGCCCGATGGTCTGTTAACTTACGACCCGAAAACCCGCATTTTGTTTACCGATAAGTTGTTTTGTGCCCATGTGTGCGGCGACCAAATTTTTGATGAAGGGTGGGCGATTTACAGCGAAGATCGGCGCTTTTATTACGATTGTCTGCACGCCGCACAAGCCGGTCAAGTGCTTTCCGCGTTGGATAAAATTGCGGAATTGCCGTCGATTAAGCTATACGCCCCGGGTCACGGTCCGCTGGTTCTCTATGGGATGAATGAATTGCGCGGACTGTACCGCAAATGGAGTGAGGAACAAAAGTCCCAAAGGTTGAATGTGGCGTTGATTTATGCCTCGGCGTATGGGAATACGGCAACTCTGGGACAGGCGATCGAAAAAGGCTTGACCAAAGCGGGGATTTCGGTTACATCTCTCAACTGCGAACAAGCGGAAACCGCTGATATTCAAGCGGCGGTGGAAAAATGCGACGGGTTTATTATCGGATCGCCGACTCTGGGGGGTCACGCCCCGATTCAGGTGCAAACGGCGTTGGGGATTATTCTTAATTCGGTGTCGAAAAATAAACTCACCGGGGTGTTTGGTTCGTTTGGCTGGAGTGGCGAAGCGATCGACCTGCTGGAAAGCAAGTTGAAAGATGCGGGGTATAAGTTCGGCTTTGAACCGATTCGGGTGAAGTTTACCCCCACTGACGTCACTCTGCAAGCTTGCGAAGAGGCGGCGATCGATTTTGCCCAAGCCCTGAAGCGATCGCAGAAACGTCTCGCCAGCAAGTCTTCTACCATGTCCGCCTCGGGGAGCGATCGCACCGCTCAAGCCGTGGGTCGCATCGTCGGCTCTCTCTGTGTGGTCTCCGCTAAGCGCGGCGATGTCACTTCCGGGATGTTGGCGTCTTGGGTTTCCCAAGCCACCTTTACCCCGCCGGGCATTACCGTGGCGGTGGCGAAAGACCGGGCGTTGGAATCTCTCACTCACACGGGAGATAAATTCGTGCTGAATGTTTTAGCAGAAGGAAAACAACTTCGCAAGCACTTTATGAAGCGCTTTGCCCCCGGAGAAGACCGCTTTGCCGGCTTAAATACCGCAGAAGCGGAAAACGGTTGTCCGATTCTCACTGACGCCCTGGCTTATTTGGAATGCGTCGTGCAAAACCGCATGGAATGCGGCGATCACTGGGTGGTTTATGCCACGGTGGAAAATGGCAGTGTTATGGATAGCGATCGCGTAACGGCGGTTCACTACCGCAAAACCGGCACTCATTATTAAGGCGATGGGTGGGCTTTTGCCCATCCTCCCTTTCCCCACCCTGGGCGCTTTGCGGCTAAACCTTCTCGGGTTCAAATGGCATGAACCGCACGGCTGACTTTTTTTTCCCTTTTCGTGCTAAAATGGCTTGCACTAACAATTGCCAAGCAACCCAGGACAAGCAACTGGGATAGAACAGTTGTAAGGCTTGGGCGATTTGCCGACGCTTGAGTGCCACTAGGCTCCAATGCAGGTGCAGGTAAGCGCGAATACTGTCTAGGGAGGGAATGTCCTGGCGGTGGCGATCGCTGACGTATTGATAAATCTTTTCTTTGATGATAATATTGGTTTTTAACCGCGTTTTTAAGGGGATTTTTGCATTGTAAGCGTCGGGCCAAATGGTGCGGTAGGCCAAACATTGATTGAGAAACATCGCATCGCCAAATCGGGCAATTTCAATCCAGGAATCGATATCGTCGCAGTTGGTATCCAACTGGGAATCCCACCCCCGGGTTTGGCAGAATGCATCCCGCCGAAATGCGACTTGCGCTGGAGTGCCAAATGGGAGCAATTCTAATAACATCCCATAGTGGATATCGGCTTGGGGAATGTAACAGGTTTTGCCGATTCCAATGGATCGGGTGTGACTGATTTCTTCTTCCTGGAGATTCACCTGCGCCGCTTGACAAGAGCAGATAACCGCCTCCGGATGCACCGCGATCGCCCGTTCCATTTCTGCGATGCAATTCGGCGCGAGATAGTCATCGTCATCTAAGGGCTTAATCCACTCTCCTTTCGCCCGGTTTACCCCCGCATTCATGGTCTCAGCGTGACCTAAATTCTCGAAATTGCGATGATAGGTGACGCGATCGCCCAAACTGCAAACGTATTGTTCGGTTCCATCTGTAGACCCATCATCAGCTACCACCACTTCGCACGGCACGGTTTGGTTCAGTGCTGAGTCAATGGCGCGCTTTAAAAAGGATAAGCGATTGTAGGTGGTGATGACAATCGAGAATTTCATCAGAAATTAGGGTTGGTAAGGGGGAGAACGGAAACCCTCGTCATTTATGCGTAGGGAGGAGTTCTCCCCCC
>NZ_JAJENT010000754.1:0-261 GCF_035615515.1 Phormidium sp. CCY1219 | reverse complement strand
CAAGAAATACTGGCAAGCAATAGGGAATCGGCAATGGGTATTTGCAACACGAGCGGAATCAAACCCAATCAAATTGCAACTCCATGCTGAGACTCCGATTGTCAGACACGTTAAAGTCAAAGGCGAGGCCAGCCCATACGACGGCAATCTCAAATACTGGAGTACAAGAATGGGCAAACAACCTGGTGTTCCAACGAGAGTATCGAAGCTCTTGAAGAGACAAAAAGGGAAGTGTAACCACTGCGGACATTACTTTAGGGA
>NZ_JAJENT010000753.1:0-230 GCF_035615515.1 Phormidium sp. CCY1219 | reverse complement strand
AGGAGCCGGATGAGGTGAAAGTCTCAAGTCCGGTTTTGAAGACGAGCAGTTCTGGTGACGGAATTGCTTAGTTTAACTTCCGCCTGTACCAATTTTTATGGCCTTGTGTTTGCCAACTGTGTAATGGCGGATGTTAAAACCTAAAAAGTCAAAACCTGGTTCTCCCCCTTCTTCCGATAATTCCTGGGTATGACAAATTCTTGTCTTTTCGGGCTTGAGCTTTAATCCAA
>NZ_JAJENT010000752.1:0-455 GCF_035615515.1 Phormidium sp. CCY1219 | reverse complement strand
ACCTGGTTCTCCCCCTTCTTCCGATAATTCCTGGGTATGACAAATTCTTGTCTTTTCGGGCTTGAGCTTTAATCCAACTTCGTTAAGCCATTGTTCAATCCAGTTGCGGGCTTTTAGTATGACTTCTTTGTGCGGCGAAAGTACCACGAAATCATCGGCGTATCGAATGATTTTCGGACGATAATTTTTATCTTGCTTTCCGTCAATGTATTTGGATTTAGGGAAGGCATTGACTACCGAATTTATCATCCCGTGTAAGGCAATATTGGCCAGGAGTGGGCTAATGACTCCACCTTGTGGGGTTCCTGACTCTGTTGCCTCAAATACGCCATTCTCCAAAACTCCGGCTTTGAGCCATTGTTTAATTCTCCGTTTGAACACGGATGGACAATCTAGTTTGGACAGCAAGTAATCATGGTTAATTCGGTCGAAGCATTTTGCAATATCTGCATCTA
>NZ_JAJENT010000751.1:0-207 GCF_035615515.1 Phormidium sp. CCY1219 | reverse complement strand
AAAAATTGACAAAAGCAGGGGGATGGGATAAAATATATTCATAATGGGGGCAAAGCTTAAAAGCAATGCTTTAATTGCGTATTGTGGATCCGTCATCTGCCCACAGACCGGAACCGGAGAGTGACGCCTCTTTTGACTCTGTGAACTGTCAACCCACAGGGATGCAATGGGATATCCACACTCGCCAATGATTCGCGCCCGCAATGA
>NZ_JAJENT010000750.1:0-302 GCF_035615515.1 Phormidium sp. CCY1219 | reverse complement strand
AATATCAAGTCGGAAAATATAAGACCGGAAAGGACACGCATGGCAATCCACTAGGCTTCAAAACCATCATCAAACCCGGCAAAAAAGCTATCAAAACCCACTACGAAAAACTTAAGGAAATAGTAGACTCCCACAGAGCAGTACCGCAAGAGGGGTTAATAAAACACCTCAACCCGGTCATTAGAGGGTGGAGCAACTATTACTCAACAGTAGTGTCCAAGGAAGTCTTCTCTCAAATGGATAACTCGTTATACTGGAAGTTAACCAAATGGGGAAACCGAAGACATCCCAACAAAACAGGA
>NZ_JAJENT010000749.1:0-202 GCF_035615515.1 Phormidium sp. CCY1219 | reverse complement strand
CCGAGACTCCAATTGTCAGACACGTTAAAGTCAAAGGTGAGGCCAGTCCATATGACGGCAATCTCAAATACTGGAGTACAAGAATGGGGAAACAACCCGGTGTTCCAACGAGAGTATCGAAGCTTTTGAAGAAACAAAAAGGGAAGTGTACCCACTGCGGACATTATTTCAAGGAAGAAGACATTATGGAAGTAGACCACAT
>NZ_JAJENT010000748.1:0-232 GCF_035615515.1 Phormidium sp. CCY1219 | reverse complement strand
ATAATCTCTGTGCGATTCGTTCCCGCAAAAGTGGAGGATAAATGCCCGAAACGTAAGCGGGGCAAGGAACACAGCCCCCGAGGCTGACCCCCCAGAGGATGGTAAGTCTGATGGTTGGCCGAAACAAAACGGTATAAACCGATACAAAATAGCCCCCCGAAAACCTCGGAAAACTAAAGGTTAAGAGAATTTCACAATTCTTTACAAAATCTTTACAATCCGATGGAAAACT
>NZ_JAJENT010000747.1:0-211 GCF_035615515.1 Phormidium sp. CCY1219 | reverse complement strand
CATCCCTAAAGGGAAGGGCTTGGTAAGACTTTATTCTTGCTACGCTCGAATATTTTCCCAAGCTCACCTGACCAGAAGACCAGACTAATCTAAGTTTGGTAGCCGTTAGGGGTAAGAGTTAAAGTTCCGACCTGCGGGTGCGTGCCAGCCTGTAGCTCTCGAAATTCAACATTTTACAGGTCTAAAAGGGTTAAGCCAGTGTGTTGAATAA
>NZ_JAJENT010000746.1:0-6094 GCF_035615515.1 Phormidium sp. CCY1219 | reverse complement strand
TCCCTAGTCCAATTCCAGGCATGGGAAAAAACATAGGGATTAGCGCAATGGTTATTTATCCCTAGTCCAATTCCAGGGATGGGAAAAAACTATCCCGATGAGCGGGATAGTTATTTATCCTGTAGCGCCCCATCGGTGAAAAAACCTATCGCGAGCGCGCCATAGTTATAATATTTTCATATGGGTAAGGTAGAGAATTTTTCACCTCGGAGCAGTAATGACTATTCGGCTACGTACCATATCAATCTGAGAAAGGCTATAGCACCCGCATTATGAAGGTTCCGCACCTGCACCCCGATACCATCGACGAAGTGAAGCAACGCGCCGACATCTACGATGTGGTGTCGGAGTATGTGGTACTGAAAAAACAAGGCAAAGATTTTGTCGGGTTGTGCCCGTTTCACGATGAAAAGTCGCCGAGTTTCAGCGTCAGTAGCGCCAAGCAACTGTATTACTGTTTCGGGTGTCAGGCGGGAGGGAATGCGATTAAATTTTTGATGGAAATCCGCCAGCAATCGTTTGCGGATGTGGTATTGGACCTGGCGCGGCGCTATCAGGTGCCGGTGAAAACCCTCGAACCCGAACAGCGTCAGGAGTTAGAGCGTCAGTTGTCCCTGCGAGATCGCCTCTACGAGATTGTAGCGATCGCCCGCAGTTTTTTCGAACATGCCCTGCGTCAACCGGAAGGACTTGCGGCCCTAGACTATCTCCAGGCGCAACGACAGTTAAGCGAAGAGACGATCCAAGGGTTTCAACTCGGGTATGCCCCCGCCGGATGGGAAAGTCTTTACGGCTATTTGGTGGAACAAAAGGGTTTCTCGGCCCAATTGGTGGAAAAGGCAGGGTTGATCAAACAGCGCAAAGGTGGCGGGAGTTATTACGATCGCTTCCGCGATCGGTTGATGATTCCGATTAATGATGCCCAAGGACGAACCATCGGGTTTGGCGGGAGAACTCTGGGAGACGAACAACCGAAATATCTCAATTCCCCGGAAACCGAATTGTTCGATAAGGGGAAAATGTTATTTGCCTTAGATAAAGCGAAAGGAGCGATCGCTAAAGAAGACCAAGCGGTGGTGGTGGAAGGGTATTTTGACGCGATCTCCCTTCATGCGGCGGGCATTACCCAGACGGTTGCCTCTCTAGGCACTGCTCTGAGTGCGGACCAGGTGCGCCAACTGCTGCGCTATACCGACTCCAAGCAGGTGGTGCTCAATTTCGATGCAGATGCAGCCGGCACCACCGCCGCCCAACGGGCGATCGACTCCATTGCCGATCTGGCATTTAAAGGTCAGGTGCAATTGCGAATTCTCCATATTCCCGATGGGAAGGATGCAGATGAATTTCTCAAAACCACCAACTCTGGGGAACCTTATCGTCAATTGCTCGCTGAGGCACCTTTCTGGTTGGATTGGCGCATACAGCAACTTTTAGCAGGGCAAAATCTCCAACAACCGACGTCTTATCAGCAAGTGGCGCTCGAAATGGTCAAACTGCTCAGTCCAATTGTCTCTCGCGATTTGCGGATGTATTATGTGAATCGCTGTGCGGAACTGCTCAGTCAGGGAAATAGCACTTTGGTGGCGTTAAGAGCGCAAGATTTGCTCAAGCAAATCAATCGCCCCCGGCGCAAAGGGATCCATGAAGGCGATCGCGATTCGGTGAAATTGCCTTTAACCTCCGATCTCTCTTTGCTCGATATCGCTGAATCTTTATTGCTGCGTCTTTATCTCCACTGTCCCCACTATCGCGAATTGATTCTTACCGAAATGTGGGAACGCGATTTGGATTTTAGTTTGTCCCATCATCGGTTTTTATGGCAGCAAATTGCGGCGGTTGAATCTGAGGTGGCGGATCCGGCGGATTTGCTGTCTAAGGTGCAAGAGCGGTTTTTGCAGTTCAACCCAGAAATGCCAAAGCTGTCTGAGTTGTTTTTGTTGAATGAAAAAAGCGAGCGGGATTTGCTCAATACTCCTTTGATGATTAAGGGGGCGATCGCTTGTCTGGAGCGAGTAATGTGCGAAAAGCGATCGCAAATGTCCCTGCAACTGTGGCGGGAAACGGATTGGGAAAACGACCCGGAACGGGCAAAATATTATCAACAGCAAATCTATGCCGAAAAAGCCCGGATTCAGGAACTCGATCGCGAACGACAGGTGAATCTTTATAATTGGCTGTCAATGGGATATGGGGAATAATCACCCATTACCCCTCAGTGTGTTACCCCCGTAGAGACGCGATAAATCCCATCTCTACAAGGGGTTAAATTGCCTCACCGCATCCTGTTGGGGAGTGCGCGCTTCTAGCTCGCACTCGGGCATGAACTCGTTCCCCGCATGAGCGGGAAACGCCGAATCCGATTTGCCCGCCCTAGGCTGATTTTATCAGTCGCAGTATAGGGTATCGCGGGTGTTGCGCCCGGTGACGGGGTTGGTACCTTTGGCCACTTCACACAGAACTTTGATGGCGTCATCGCGCAGGAGAACGTCGGTAAAGTCTGCGCCGTCAATGATGACATTTTCAAAGCGGGAGTTATAAGCAAAGGCTCCTTCGAGAATGGCGTTGGTTAAGTTGCTCTCTCTAAAGCGCGCCATATCCAGGGTGGCGTTGCTTAAGTTCGCTCCTTCTAAGTTGACTTTATTGAAGCTAGCGCCGAAAAAGCTGACGCCGCGCGCGTCAATGTTGCTGAAGTCGCTATTGCGGATGGCGGATTTGGTAAAGGTGGAATCTTTCAGATCCCGGGTGGAAAAATCCACCCCAACCAGGGCTTCTTTGTTGTAGTCGTTGGCGAGGGCGGGTGGGGCAGATATCCCGGCGATCGCCGCGATCGCGCTAACTCCTGTTATCCATATTGCCCCGGATAACAGGATGCTGAATACTCGCGTCCAAATTGAATTGCAAAACCGATCGTTCATAAGTTTTAATGGCCTTGGAAAACGCTATCCCGATCTCTCAGTTGCCTCACGGGCGAACTTTGGTGTTGGATGCAGGATAATTGTTGCTTACTATACGAAACACACTCTATAGCGTAATCTTACCAGGTAGTGTCGCGAAAAGCGGTTGTCATGCCCATGTCGGGTTCTTCGTCTTCTTCGTCTTCTTCTCAGCGCGATCGCCCAATTCCTGTGGGAGTCTTGGGCGAAGCGTTGGTGGCTCACTGGTTGCGCTGTCAGAATTGGCAAATTGTGGCGCAACGCTGGCGTTGTCGGTGGGGCGAACTGGATCTGATCGCTCGCTCTGGCTCTATATCACAAAAAAAAGCAACTGACAAGAGGGGCGAGACCCCTCACTTGTCGGTTGCCGATCGCAGTTCTTCTGTATTAGCCTTTGTAGAAGTGAAAACTCGCTCTCGCGGCAATTGGGATGCTGGGGGTTTGTTAGCAATTTCGCCCCACAAGCAAGCGAAACTGGTGCAAGCGGCCCAGTTATTTTTAGCCGAAAATCCGGAGTTCTCCGAATTCCCTTGTCGCTTCGATGTGGCTTTGGTTCAATGCCGAAGCGAGGAATCCCCCCCGGGCGATCGCCCGCTTCCGCCTCGGGTTTCCCTAGAAGGCGATCGACTGGTTCCCCCACTCCCGGTGGCGATCGCTCAACCCATTCTCCTGGAAAACTATCGACTCATCCTCCACCATTACATTGCCGCCGCTTTCGACTTATCGAGCGCTTAATCCAAATTACCAGGGGTCAATTCTTAACCTAATAACTTCTTTTAAATCCAGGGTTTCAAAATCGGATTTTCACGCCAAAGTTTCGGGGCAATATCCCAATCCCTTGACAAATTGTTGGCGAAATTCCTCGATTTCGCCCCGTTCGGGATTTCCGTGGGACACCACCGCCACCTGATAGCGCCGCATCACTTCAATCGGCGATTGTCCGCTTTCGAGGCACCACAGCGCCATTTGCAAGCGGATAGACGGTTGACAAGGAATCCCCAGTTCATTCATAAACGCCTGAAAGTTTCCATGTTCGTAAGGATCCAGACAGCGATTCATTTTAATCCGCACGATCCACCCGTCAATTTGATGGATGACGGTGAGAAAGCGAACCGGAAACATGGCAGAATGATTCAGATATTCCGCAACTCTCAGGGTAAGACTGGCATTAGCCAGATGATAGAGATACTCCATGTTCTGTATTCCCGAATAATTGGACAATAATGGCTAAAAACCCACGGTTAAAGGGGGTTCGAGTCCAGACTTTCTACGGAACCCCCGTCACCCTCGCGCCATGTAAACGCATTGGACAGTTCCACTGAGCGCATCGGGGGTCTAGTTCTGGAAATGTTGCTACAGGGAGTGGCGATCGCATCCTTATGAACCAGCATTTGTGGGGTTTGGAGTGTTAGAGTGCTTTAACCCTTTGCTCTATTGCTGAGATCTGCTTCAAACATCAAAAACCCTTACAAATTGGCCTTAGAGGTAGCGATCGCCGATTGGGCAAGTCTGGGGTTTTCCTAACAACGATTGACGAAAGGGAAAATTTGTTCTTGCTGACCGGATATGAGCGAGTTGACAATTTCTCCCGTTGCCTTTTAGATAATCTATTTCTATTGTTGCGATCGTGAGGGTTATCCCACATGGGTAAATTCCCGCAAGTTTCATGGGGAGGTTTACCCAATTTTCCCCACACAGGGAACAACTTACAGCCGACAACCGATGTATTCTGAATTACCATAACCCATCCGGGTAAGATTCCTCATCCACCGAGGTTATTTTCTTACTATTTTTACCACTTAACCCTGGATAACAGTTTACCCACTTTATGATAAGATTTACAATTTAACTGTCAAACCCGTAAAAAATCCGGTGTTGGGATACAAAGAATGTTTAGTAACCATCGAGATGGAGTCGAAGGCGAAGGAAACGCGATCGCGCGCCAATCGGGTACGCACAGGGAGGCGGTTCCGGCGTTAGGCACATCAGGCGGGGGGGAGTCTACCCAGGATAGAGAAGAAGACCGCCGCTTAAGCGCCTATGACTACCACCTCCCCGAAGAAAAAATCGCGCAGAATCCCGCAGTTCCCCGGGATAGCTCTCGCTTATTGGTCGTTTCTTCCCCCAACTCCCACCATCACCAAAGGTTTCGGGATTTGCCCGCATGGCTCAAACCTGGGGACTTGCTGGTACTCAACAACACCCGGGTAATGCCCGCGCGACTCTACGGGCACAAATCCACCGGTGCGCCGGTAGAAGTATTGCTCCTCGAACCGCAACCGGACAATACCTGGTTGGCATTAGTCAAACCGGGCAGACGCTTGAAACCTGGGTCGCAAATTTTATTTGCACCCTCGGATCGGCTCACCGAAGGGGCACAATTCCCCCAGGAGAATCTGTTAAAAGCCAAGGTACTGGCAACCCATGAGGCCACAGGGGGAAGATTTCTCCAGTTTGAAGTGCCCTCAGGGGCGGATCTGATGGACTTGTTGCCAGCCTATGGGCAGGTGCCATTTCCGCCTTACGTCACCGCTTCCCAGGCGTCACCTGAGCAATATCAAACCGTGTATGCTGAAAAAACCGGATCCGCCGCAGCGCCCACGGCGGGATTGCACTTTACCGATGAGTTATTCAAACGGTTGGCGGAAAAAGGAATTCAGTGCAGTTTCGTCACCTTGCATGTGGGGGTGGGAACCTTTCGACCGGTGGAGGTAGAAGATGTGACCCATCACGTGATGCATGAAGAGTGGGTGCAGGTACCGCAAGAAACGGTGGAAAAAATCCGCCAGACGAAAGCAAACGGCGGGCGGACGATCGCGGTGGGAACCACAGTGGTGCGATCCCTCGAGGGCGCAGGGGCGGCGACGGGAAAACTCGAAGCGTTTTGCGGCAAAACCGATTTATTTATCTACCCCGGCTATCAATGGCGGGTGGTGGATGGATTGATTACCAATTTCCACTTACCGCGATCGAGTTTGCTGATGTTGGTGAGTGCCTTGGTGGGGCGAACTCGCCTGCTGGATTTATATCGCGAGGCGATCGCCCACAACTATCGCTTCTATTCATTTGGCGATGCCATGCTGATTTTACCGAGAATCGGCGTAAAGCCCCCGGATTTATCCGTGGGGATATAAGCCGAGCGACTGACCCCCGGTCCCCCG